>JAIOHU010000253.1 GCA_019912845.1 bacterium | reverse complement strand
TACCAATTCCTTTCCGTAGTGGAAAAGAAATGTGAAGAAGAGAAACGCAATATTCAAATCGATTTCATGTAAAGATCACTGTAAACCAAGCTGCAACAACGATTACAGAGAATTCAAAAACTCAACGTTGGGACACTAGTGCCAATGTTTAATAAAATGGCTCTTCGCTATTATGTGTGTGTAGATGAGTGCGTGCTTTAGCGCGTCAAGATTTGTCAAAAACCTAACGAGCTTATCAGGCTGTACCAGAACGTGGTTTCCAAGTGCGTCATCCCGGTGATGAGTTGGGCCGGGATCCAGGAGGGTATTGTTCTTGTAAAGATTGAGTATTAGAGATAGATCGCATCGTCTCTTCGTTCCTCGCGATGACGAGCATTAGTCATTGCGAACGTATGTGAAGCAATCTGCCGTTGGAGCGCCAAACTCCAGTTTGGCATCCTGAATTCATTGCAAGTGACGCGACACATTCTCCATGTGTAGTTAGGGATTTCGTTCCGCCCATACAGGGCTGGTTCTGAAGGGTGAGAGCATCTCCCCGGGTTACGCTTCGCTACACCGCTGTGCTACGCAAATCTCACCTCGCTGTGGTGAACAGCGGTAGCCTGCAACAGTGCAAATATCGCAGGGTGTAGGAAACGCTGCGTAGCGACTTGGCATTGGATTTATCCAATGTTTAATAAGGAGAGTATTGGAATTAGTAGACTTTGGACAAGTCCAAAGCCAACAATATAACGTTGTTGAATCTCATCAAAATAGTTGTATGTACAACCAACAAAAAAGGAAAACAAAATGAAAGTAGGAATTCTTGGATCAGGGGATGTCGGCAAAACACTCGCTGGTGGATTTATAAAGCATGGTTATGAGGTGATGGCAGGCTCACGCGATCCGCAGAAGTTGGAAGGCTGGAAAAGTGATGTTGGTGATACTCTGCTAACCGGAAGTTTCCAAAAGACAGCGAAGTTTGCTGAGATCATTGTTGTTGCAGTGAAAGGTGCTGTTGCGGAGGATGTCCTTAAAAATGCAGGCGCTGAGCACCTCGCTGGTAAAACAGTCATCGACGCCACCAATCCAATCTCAAATGAAGCTCCGGTCAATGGTGTTTTGAAATTTTATACAGACATTAATGAGTCCCAGATGGAACGTCTCCAGAAGGTATTCCCGGAAGCGAATTTTGTCAAGGCGTTCAGTTGTATCGGTAGTCCATTTATGGTGAACCCGCCATTTGAGCCTACCCCGAGCATGTTCATCTGTGGGAACAATGAAGCTGCCAAGGCACAGGTAGTTGAGGTGTTGGATAAATTCGGCTGGGATGTTGAAGATATGGGAGCAGTTGAGGCGGCACGTGCCATTGAACCGCTTTGTATGTTGTGGTGTATTCCAGGTCTAAGGAATGGTAGCTGGACTCACGCTTTCAAGCTGGTCAAACTAGGCTGATGTCGACAAGGCAAAAGAGTAGTTGAACTTCTGTAGTGTAATGATGATGAATAGATTAAAATCAATCCACCTGATCATTTTCAGTTTTGGCATATGGTGGATCAATTTGTAGTGTGTGAACACTGAAGACCCGGGATTCGACCGGGGCTTCAGCTCCACTGTAAGACACATAACTATCTGATTCTGGATAGTTGGATTAGCGAGTTACTGTAGTTCCGCCTGGCTTTTCTTTCATAAACGTCATCGCCGTGGTAACCATGGTCGCGACATCAGCTAGATTGGACGGCAGTATAACTGTATTGTTCGTCTTCGCCAGTTTACCGAACTGTTCGAGATAGTCTTCAGCGATACGCAGTCTGACCGCTTCCTCACCGCCGGGCTCCCTGATCACTGCTGCAATCTGACGGATTCCTTCGGCGGTTGCATTCGCAACAGCGACGATCGCGTTTGCTTCGCCTTCAGCGAGGTTGATCTGCATCTGTTGTTGCGCCTCGGACTCCTTAATCACCTTCTGTTTATCACCTTCAGCGCTGTTGATGGCGGCGTCCCGATAGCCTTCAGAGGTGAGAACCGTTGCACGTTTCTCACGTTCGGCGCGCATCTGCTTCTCCATTGCCTCGAGGACATCGTCAGAAGGTTTGATGTTCTTAATCTCGTAACGGAACACCTTTACGCCCCACGAATCGGATGCTTTATCGAGTTCGATGACTATGGATGCGTTTATAGCAGATCGCTCCTCAAAAGATTTGTCCAGTTCGATTTTCCCGAATTCGCTTCGTAGCGTGGTCTGTGCAAGTTGAGCGATGGCGAAATTGAAGTTGTTGATGCCGTAGGACGCGCGTTCGGCATCCATCACTTTGAAATAAAGAACACCATCTACTTCGACCTGTACATTATCTCGTGTGATACAAACTTGTGGTGGTATATCAATAGCCTGCTCTTTGAGAGAATGCTTATATCGGACAGTATCAAGAAACGGTAGCAACAGGTGAAAGCCGGCTGACAAGGTCGCCTGGTACTTGCCCAGCCGTTCGACGACATACGCGTTCTGTTGTGGAATCACGACTGCAGTTTTCGCGATTACGATCAACACAAGAACCACAAGAATGATTGCTACAACGATAGTGCCAGTCATCTTTCCCCTCACTTCGATGTTAGACGTTTAAATTTAAGGCAAGTGAAACGTGCGATTAGATTATTAGACACGATCCCTCTATGCCAGCTCGGCAAACAAGTCAATTTCGACAGCCGTTACTTTTTTTTCTCGATATCAAAACGGAGACCATTTACCCGTGTAACCACGCAGATATCCTCCTGCCCGATCAAATCTACACCCACGTTAACCGCCTTCCAGGTCGTGCCACGCAATTCCACCTGGCCGGTCGTGCCTGCTGGAATCGAGTCAATTGGCATAACTTCTTCACCGATGAGAGCGTCCACTTCGTGATCCGGTTTGCGACTATCGAGGTAGCGCAGAATGGGGCGTCTGAATACCAACAGGAACGAAACCGATGTTGCAGCGAAGAGCACCAGTTGAAGCCAGAAAGTGGGTTGAACTCCGGCAAGTTCAAGGATTGCAAGCAGAAATGCGCCAACAGCGAAGAAGATGATGAACACACCGCCTGGAGTGAGAATTTCTCCAATCAGGAACACCAAGCCAAGAACCGCCCAGATCCACCACTCCATGAACGTCTCCTTCTTATGTACATAGATTAGGTAATATACCTCAGGAAGTCGGATTCAGCAAGATTTGGCAGGGCGTACTAAATCATGGTAACCTATCCGAATATTATTCCGCTATTCCTTTCGAACAAGAGTCCAAGTCAAAGCTGGTTTTTAGCTTTAGTTCAGAAATAACTATATGGTAGATGATTCTCCGTGAAACAAACTCTGCATCAGTCGCTCAATTGATCCTTGAATTCAATGCCATATATCTCCAGAATGGTAAGGAGTAGAGCGGCGATCACAGGTCCAATGATGAAGCCCATGATACCAAACACACTGATCCCACCCAGGGTGGAGAAGAAGATGAGGAGGTCGTGCAGCTTGGCGTCACGTCCCACCAGGCGCGGGCGAATCAAATTATCCACATTTCCAATGACTAGAGCAGTGATGATAATGATGGCAACACCCTGCCAGATATGCCCGGTAAGCAGTTGCACGATTGCAGCAGGATAAAGTACCAACCATCCTCCGACCATGGGGATAACCGAGAGCACAACCATGACAACACTCCAAAGGATTACAGATGGCACGCCAAATGCCCAGAGCGTCAACCCGCCCATCACTCCCTGAATCAAACCAAGCACGAGGGAGCCTTTGATCGTGGCACGAGATACACTGGTAAAACGTTGAAAAAGCTGATCCTCGTAGCTGTCATCAAGCGGTGAGTAAAACTTGAGACGTTTTACCATGCGTGGTCCATCCTGAAAAAAGTAAAACATGGTAAATATCATCATGAAAAGGTTGAGGACAAATGAAAAGCCTTTACGTGAGGTAGCGTTGATGACATTCCCAATCATCGATCCTGAGGTTTTGAGGACACCTGTCAGGTTGTTTTTCCAGTCAAAGTTTTCAAGATACTGCTGAGGAATACGCTCTTGTATCCAACCAAGTGGTCCTTCTTCCCCCTCTTCAATGACTGTTTTCACCTTTTCCTCAGCGGTGTTGTACAGGTCAATCGCCTCACTGGCAACCATATCACCGATGAAGTACATGGGACCAAGCAGTAGAATCATTAGAAGCAGGCAGGTTGTCAAGGAAGCCAGAGTAGCTTTCCCTTTCATCCATTTGAGGAGGAGTTCATATAATGGATAAAATAACACAGTGAAAACTGCAGCGAGGAATACAGGCATGACAAACATTCGCACAGTATAAATGAACGCTGCCAGCAGAATAAACAGGAGAGCAAGAAGGTAGGCACGTCCGAGGTAATGGGACGTATTTTTATCAGTGCTACTATCGTTATCTTTTGGGGCGTCGGTCATTGGATATCCTGAATTTATGTTTATAGCATTTCTCGCAAATGTCGTTCGAGCGCGTCATGCCAGCGTGGTGTTAGCTGGCATCCAGGAAAATATTAATATTATTGATTTCATGCCTGATTGGAAGACGGTAATCCGAACAACACAAACATATAGCAGTTTAGCATGATATAATAATTCCAAGAATCGGTATATCTGGAGGAAAATAATGCAATAAAACAGCTTTTGCCAACCTGAGTGATAAAATCTTTCAAAAAGGTTTAAGAGGAAAAAGTAAATATTGAATTGATGATGAGCTGATTTTTTTCTTATTTTAGAATATAATGATAATCAAAGTTGGAGATTGATTAAAGTGAGCGTCGTATTCGGAAAAGTACCCGTGGAAAATGAGGAGACTGCGGTGGTTGTCGAAGTTGATGGCGACAGCGCACGTGTACACATGAATGTCATGGAGGGCTGCAGTTCATGTGGGTCGAGTGGGTTCTGTCATCCTCAAGAGGGAGGACGTCCGCTCATTTCTATCGACAACCGAATTGGCGCAAAAATGGGAGATGTTATCGTACTCGAAACAAATCCCGGTACACGAGTTTCAGCCTCCCTGATTGTCTTTGGATTGCCACTACTCATGACCCTGCTTGGTGTCTTTGTTGGCGCCATGATGCCAAATTCCGGGCAGGATGGTATGGTCGCTGGTTCAATTGCAGGGCTGGCGTTCGGGATGCTTCTGGTTCGCTGGATCAACCGTATCGTAAAGAACCAGATTCGTTTCAAACCCCGCGCAACTCGTATCGTAAATTCGTTTTCCTGATTCCTCCCTGTCAATTTGAGATTTTATTCGTAGCAATTGCTCAGACCTGTCTTACAAATTACATTCCTTAAAGTTAACCGTAAGGTGGACAAGTTTCAATCGGACTTTTTCAGTTGTCTGAATTGATCCGGTGACACTGGATTTCTCAACGGAAAACTATTATCAGCGCTTGAATTTTAAACTTTGGAAATTTCCAAAGCCAACTGTCAAATTTTTACAGGTGAAAGATGAGTAAACAGAATCCACTCCGGAATGAGATTGTCGGTGTTAACCTGGAAGTACCGGTTGCCAACGGCAAACGAGTAGTCTACACCAACTTCGACAACGCAGCATCGACACCTTCGCTAGTTTCAGTGAAAAAAGCCGCTGACCTTTTCCTGGAGTGGTATTCAAGTATTCATAGAGGCACTGGCTATAAATCACAGTTGGCATCCGAGTGGTATGAACAAAGCAGGCAGGTCGTGCTTGATTTTGTCAACGCTGACCCCGACTACCATTGTGCAATTCTGACCGGTAATACCACCGATGCGATAAATCGTCTGGCACGGAAATTCCCTGTTGATAACGATAAGAGCATCATTATCAGTCACGCAGAACATCACGCAAATGATCTGCCCTGGCGTTCACGTGGACGAGTTGTTCGTATGCCAGCCAGTATGAAAGGCGAGATGAATCCCGAAAATTTGAGACGGATACTCACTCAGGAAGGACATCGTGCTCGCCTGGTTTCACTTTCCGGTGCATTGAATGTGAATGGTACACTGCAACCGATCCATGAGCTAGCCAAAGTAGCACACAGTTTTGGTGTTCCTATTGCGATTGATGCCGCCCAGCTTGCGCCGCATGCTCCGATCAACATGAGTGGAAGCGGGCAGGATGATCACATCGATTTTCTATTCATCAGTGGACATAAGATGTATGCACCGTATGGCGGGGGAGCGTTGATCGGCCCTCGTTCATTCTTTAATGAATCGTCTCCTTCGATACGAGGTGGTGGGGCAGTTTTACTTGTCGAACCAAACGGTGTGGACTGGCTGGAATCTCCTGAACGTGAGGAAGCAGGATCGCCAAATGTTTTAGGTGCGATTACTCTTGCTGCTGCCATGCAAAGCCTCAAAAAAATTGGATTTGATCGGATGGAAGAGATAGAACTCTCCCTTGCACGACGTTTTATGGATGGTCTGAAGCAAATAGAAGGTTCAGAGATTTATGGGTTTGATGCTCCTGGGGATATGCACCGTCGCGTGGGGGTTGTCGCATTCAACTTGAAAGATATTGATCACGGTCTTGTTGCGGAGATATTATCGCATGAGGGTGGAATTGGTGTTCGTAATGGCTGTTTCTGCTCGCATCCATTTGTGATTCACATGCTTGGGCTGGACGAAATGGAAGCAGAAAAGTTCAGAATGCGCATGAGGAAAAACAATAAGCAGGACATGCCAGGTGCAGTTAGGGTCTCCTTTGGTTTGTATAATACTGAGGCAGAAGTTGATCGGTTACTAGCTTTATTAAATGATATCGCAACCAGAAAATCTAACGGTGGGTATATTTCGAAGGGATTGACGGGTTGTTACCTAGCCGC
The DNA here is from genome assembly GCA_019912845.1 of bacterium. GTDB lineage: Bacteria > Electryoneota > Electryoneia > Electryoneales > Electryoneaceae > JAIOHU01. The sequence continues at coordinate 11,906 of JAIOHU010000253.1, read as the reverse complement.
TGAGGATGTGGTTGACTATCATCAGGAACTCACTGCACTTCTTAAAGGTCTTTAAAGTAAGTTACTACGGCTTCAACTTTTACTCATTTATTGAGTGCTTTAAGAACATAGGTAGGTGATGGTTTCATCGCTTTCTGAATGATCTCACTGTTGTAAAATCCCTGTGTCTCCAAGACTGTTTTTATCTTTTTCATCTTCCCAGGAACAGGTGCATCCACCCATTTCATTGGATGTTGATGAGCCAGTACCGCCATGCCATTCGGTCGCAGGATTCGGTTAATCTCAGCAGCGAACTTCTCCAGGCTGGCTACATGGTGCAGTGTGTTGACTGAATAGACCAAATCGAACGTGGCATCTTTGAAGGGCATCTCACAACCATCACCAATTTGTAAATCCAGGTTTCCAGCTATAATCTGCGCACGGTTTCTTCTGCTTGCCTGACGTAGCATCACTTTGGACAATTCCAAGCCGGTAATACTTAAATTCGGCTCTCTGACGAATAATTTTTGTATTCCAAGACCAGGACCAAATCCTACCTCAAGAACTGTATCGCCTTCGGTTACTGCCATCTGGTCAATCACAAATTGCGTACGTTCGTGGTTACGTTTTGCCATGAGCATCCCAGCGAGGCTTCCCAAAACTCCACGTGGATGACCAAATTGTGATGTGATGCTTTTATTCATTTAATTTTGCCTCAGTCTATGGTCAAGGGTCGCTTCAACATGCTTCTCAGCTTTTCAGTACAAAAACCATTTAAGAAAACAGACAAAAATGATTTGTAGTATTCAGAATCACTCAGTTCTTCACTACCATCCATGTAAAAATCCTTCATGACAAACCATCCGAAAAAGATGGAAGATATCATCAAGCGAATCTGCCTCGGGCTGACACTCTTATTCAACAAATCCGCTTTTTGCAAATTTTTGATCAATTCCTCAGCATGGTTCCAGGTTTCCGGTGTAGATGGCGGTTCCAAGGGTGAATCCTCCAGGAAGCCCCACATAATCATTCGCGCCATTTCGGGATGTTCTCTGTAAAAGGAGAATCGCCTCTCAAGTATATCAATCATCTGAGAAATTTTAGTCGATTTAATCTCAAAATTTTCCAGGACTTCAGTTCGGTAAAGCTCGCGATAATATTGCTGAACCGCCCTGTGAATCGCCTCCTTTGAATCAAAATGATGGTAGAGAAGTGTTTTGGTTATCCCCAAAGCATCTGCTAATTGACGTTGCGTTACCCCATTGTACCCGAATTGCGAGTACAATTCTGCTGCATTTTCGATTATAGCTCGTCTCGTTTGTTCACCCTGCAAAACACGTGCAGATTTGTTTCCATCCCTGTTGACAGCCACTTTCAGACCTCGTATCATTGTATACTGAATGGTTGGTAAGTATAAAATATAGACTGAACGGTTGGTAAATCAAGTCAATTTGACCAGAATGAGAGCCATTTTGTTACTATTTGAAAATACGCAGGAACAGGAACAGACTTAGGGAGCTGAAATTATATGTGCGTTTTCTCCATCTTCGACGTTTGACCTGGAGAAGACCATGAACTATTCAACTGTTAAACCTCGGAAGAAGAATGTCTGAATTTCCTGTTATTGCCAGCGTAAGTACAGCAGTTCCATCCACGCGTGTCACGCAGGTAGATGCACGTGACTATGCCGCCCGTTTTTTTGAGGGAAAATTACGTTCCCTGAGTCGTCTGCTTCCTGTATTCGAACACGCTGATATTGATTCACGTTACCTTGCGATTCCCAAATCATGGTATGAGGAGGAGAAGACATTCCTTGAGAAAAACAATACCTATATCGAATGGGCAACTCGTCTGGGTGCAGAGGCAGGGCAGTCAGCGCTTCAGAAAGCCGGACTTCAGGCGAAGGATGTAGATCATATCATGTTCATCTCTACAACCGGGCTGGCAACTCCCAGCATCGATGCGAGGCTGATCAATGTTATGGGGTTATCGCCGCACGTGAACCGTACCCCAATCTGGGGACTCGGATGCGCTGGGGGTGCTATGGGTTTGAGCCAGGCTTGGCATTGGTTGAAGGGAAATCCAGATAAAATTGTACTGATGATTGTTGTGGAACTTTGCAGCCTGACCTTTCATTTTCACGATTACAGCAAAAGTAATTTGATCGCACTAGCCCTCTTTGCGGATGGAGCTGCAGGTGTTGTACTTGGCGGGAAGGATAGTGGTCTAAAAGGCGCAGAGATTCTTGATACACGTAGTACTCTTTGGATGGACTCACTGGATGTTATGGGCTGGAATTTTCATAACGAAGGGATGCAGGTCGTCTTCTCAAAAGCGATTCCGGGAATCGTAAATAAGAAAGCGAGAACGAATATAGAGGAATTCCTCAAACTGAAAGGGAAGACGCTTTCAGATATAAATGAATGGATTGTCCATCCGGGCGGGTTGAAGGTGATTGAGGCGTATGAAGATTCGCTTGATCTTTCAAAAGAAGCCCTGCGTCACACGAGAAAAGTGCTAAAAAACTACGGCAATATGTCCTCAGCGACAGTGTTATTTGTGTTGGAGGAGTGTTTGCGCTCTCTGGATACGGCTGAACAAAGTGAGAATAAATTGGGATTACTGACAGCACTGGGGCCCGGATTCAGTGCGGAGAATTTACTGATCAGACTGTGATTCTCGTACCATCCGGCCTTGAAAGGAGCGCCCTTCTCCAGTGTGGCATTGGTTTTGGCTTGGGATTTATCCCAGGTTTAATAATTCCTGCATCCGTTCTATTAAACCCTTGATATATCCAATACCAATCGCCAATTCATAATCGAATGTTTTCCCAGCAGTTCACCACAGCGTGGTGAGATTTACGTAGCCCCGTGGTGTAGCGAAGCGGAACCCGGGAGCAAAGGCGCCCTTCCTTCGGGGTGGCCCGGGGATGAGAGCAATTCTACTCCACAAAGTGACGAATTGTATAGGCTTTCAATATCCCAATATTTTTGTATTCAATCTCATCCCCGGGTTTCATTTTCCATGGGCAAAGCCTACCCGAACCCGTTTAATCCGTCGATTACAGTACCATTTACTCTACCGGAAAAGATGGAGGTTCGTTTGAGTCTCTACAATATCGTTGGACAGCAGGTGGCGGAACTGAACCAGGGAGTCTTGGACAGAGGATATCACGAAGTGGTTTGGGAAGCGGTGAGCCAGACATCCGGGGTGTATTTCCTTGTCCTGGACACAGGTGAATATCATGCCATACAGAAAGTGATTTTTCTGAAATAACAAGTCACATTATATCTTTTAAGGGGGGGGGATGTATGGATGCAATTCTAAAATTTGAGGGTGGGATGATGCGGAAATGGCTGATTCTATTCATTCTTCTTATTCCTGCGATCACCATAGGTGAAGGTCGTTTTCCTGTTGACCAGGGAGTGATCTGGCTGGGAGACTATCAACTCCCCTACCACGTAGATGATTTATCTGGCAGTGTAGATGTACATTATGGAAGAGATGATCACACCTATTATCTGCCAACCCCCTATGCCTTATACAAAGTAGATTATGAAAACGAAAACATGGGATACAGTTTAATGGGGATCATCCCGTTTTATCGAAATGGACTCTATACTGATCATTTAATTATGTGTGGTGGAGTAAATGATTTATTCTTCTTGAATGAAGACTCAACAATATTGCTTCAGAGTACAATATCACCATTTACTCCTTATAGGATTTTGGCGATGTACGGGAACAATAATTTTATAATGACTAATGCAAGTCATGACAATGAATCTTGGTCAGAATTTTGGGATATTCATAACCCCTACAACCCAGAGCGTTTATATGTATGGCCCAAGGCTGGGAAATCTACCCGGATTGTTGATGATTATTTTTATACCCACACTGATCCCCGAAGAGATGAACACGAAGAGTTACATGTGTTTCAAGCTGTGGATCCTGCTGCACCTGAACTGGTGAACAGCATTCCCATACAGGGATACATGGCAGATGTACTTCCTGGATGGCTGATGACGGTTGACAACTACTATAACGATGGTGGCAACTGGGCATACTTGTTTTATAGTCTTGAAGATCCTGAGAATCCAGTTTTACAACATGAAATAGTTGTTGAGGCTTTAGTTGTCAGGTATGGTGCTGCAACAATTTTCGATAGCCTGTTTGTAACCGTGATGGATGATTTTCGTGAAGATTCGGTTTATGTGAACTATTTTGATCCGTATAGTGATGCTGGTCATCCAGAAATGATTTCTTCCCATTCCCTGGCAGTAAATGGAGAATATGATCCTTTCTCTTCTCTGGAAATTGCCCGTGATATCTGCTGGGTGAATCCAGGTGAAGTAGTTGAACTGAATGATATTGATGCGCCAAGGGTGATCGAAGTTGACACTCCCCTTGCATCAGATACGACTTATAGACTCGACTGTTTTATTCGTGATGGATATTTCACTTCAAAACGTCGTGACCCACGTGGATATTACGATGTGTTTTTCTGTAAGGTATCCGGTGAACCGGGCGATATCACAGTGATTCAGGAGATTCCCGATGATGTACTTGGACACTACTTTGGAAACCTGCTAACTGTCCCCTATCCAACCTACGTCAGGATATACAATATGCTGGAAAGGGTTGGAATCAACCAACTGGAGGAGGTGGCGGTTGTCCCGTATCGGGATATTGGCAATCAAGGTATCCATCAAGTTTCTCTTAATGGCAATGAACTGACGATTGTAACCCTGGAGAATATCCCAGATTCACTCCTTTATGAATACCGAACATACAGGGTTAGAAACGGTGAATCCCGCTTGACAGGAGTATCACGCTATCCGCATGGAAATATTAATGTTTGGGAAAAGAACCATGCCGAAGAAGGTATGCTGCTTTCAATTGGTGATACGCTTTATTACACGACGGTGGGTGATGGTATTGTCCTCAGAGACTCCCTCGTTTTTGATTCGACTGCACGAGTAGATGCTGCTATTTATTCACACAAAGACCGGAATGGTATAGAACGAATCCAGGTGTATATCGACGACCACCGTATCTATGATATTGTGAACAACCAGTTTCACTTGGCGCATGATTTGCGTGGATTGACAACAGACCCGGAAGAACATTCGGGCGACGTGCTGGTCTGTTTCAGCCCTGAATATGCTGTATTGCGAGTGAATCACGCTACCCCTGAAATTTACCGGGCATATCGATTAGATGGTGAAAATTCAGATAGTATTGCCACGTTTTATCCAACCGGCAGAAGACCGGAAGGTGCTGTTTTGCTTGGGGATACGTTGATTATCCGTGAACGATCCTGTTTTGCTTATTTCCTGCTCGAGGGAGGTTATAATGATGTGTCGATAGACAGGGATGCTAACAAGGATCTTCCTAACCGATACAATCTTGATATTCCCTATCCAAATCCGTTCAACAGCAAAACACAGATTCAATTCGATCTGCCGTTGAGAAGTCATGTAAGGGTTGCTCTCTATGATATTCTCGGACGCGAGGCAATCAGGATAGTTGACCAGCATTTAGAAGCTGGCAGGCACACACGCACATTAAATGCATCAAATATGGCTTCAGGTATCTACTTTGTGTCGATCAAAGCGGGTAACTTCGTCGACCAGAAAAAGATTGTGCTGTTGAAGTAAGAATCAGAATAATACCGATAATTTTTGTGTTGTCTGGATTCTCAACTTACAGTCAGGATCCTCGAATCCAGACTTCCATGCTGCACCAGAATGCGGTTACCGACCGCCTCATTCCGGTGATGAGTTAAGTTGCTCCTGTAAGTGCAAGTGCTGCAGACGTTTTACATATTTCATAATGTACTCCACAATATCATCATCCCAGTTCTTCATATAGTCTTGAAACGTATCAAAATTGTGAGCATAGAAGGCTCTACTGGCTTCCTCAAAATCGGGGGAATTACTCGCCATATCCCACATGAAACGGTGCGCTGCTTCTTCAGTCTTACGTATCAACTCCTTCGCTTGTCCCCTTTGCCGAGCTTCATCAACCAGTTTTCGTAGTGCAGCGGACGCACCACCTCGTTGACTGCTCAACCACTCCCAGTGACGAGGGAGTAAACCAACCTCACGTGGTACGACACCGAGTTTTGGTCGACCTGGCGAACGTTTCGTTTGAGATTCGGGCTTTTGCTGTAGCATGGGATGATCATTCAGTCTGCCCAGGACATCAGCTTCGCTTCCGCGAAAGTCGATATCGATAACATAGGCAGTCTCATCGTCAAAGATTGCAATTCGTGCATTCTCGCCCTGATTTATTTTTTGCCTGGCAACTGATACCACCTCATCAATCTTCCCGGATGCGATAATTTTATTGTGAAGAAATGCGGTGTATGATCTATCGTTGTTCTTCATCCTGCTATCCTTTGCTGTCGTTATGATCAGATATCTTTGATAATTAGTATTTCTTATAATAGCCATGTTTTATTAGATAGTCAATAGTCCTATTAAATATAACCTCCAGAATATTATCCAGGTATTATTGTGGGAAGTTTTGGGCAAAAATAAAACCCGAATGTGTGTCACTCGGGTACCCCCCTCAACCTGCCAGTTTCTCAGGAAAACAGCTTAACAAGCACCCCAAGAATTGTATTCCAACCTTGTGTGTGGTTGTCGCATGATTCTTTGGATGGGAAGCCCACATGGTGCAGAGTGAGTTCTGTCTCGCTTTTACTCAATTCTTTGAAGGTCAATGTAACCGTGCTGTCCTGCACTGAAAATTCGGACATCCAGGTAAATTTCAACTCATTATATCTGTCTATGAGCTTGTACTCACCACGATGTGGTATCTCCTGCTCACCCGCTTTCATGACGATCAGATATTTACCACCAACCTGGGCATCCACTTCGGCACGAGGGACGGTCATCCCTTCACCAGGCATCATGAATTGCTTCAGTCCTTCAACTGTTAACCAGGCATCAAATACTTCTACACGTGGCGCCGGGATGTTTCGTGTCAACGTCAGCTCAAAAACCTCACTCATCTTTTTCTCCTTTTAGTTTTACGTAATCAACCAGAGAATCAAGTCGGCTACTCCAGAAATGGTGATAAAAATGCAACCATTCGTACGGTGCCTGTAACGATTCCCAGTTTACTGTGAAATAGTGAATCCGCCCCTCAACCCTTCGCTGAACGACTTCAGCTTTCTCGAGAACCTTTAGATGTTTTGACACACCATTCAAACTCATGGAAAAAGCATCCGCGATATCAGTCACACGAAGCTCACCCGCCTCACGTAACAATTCGACGATCTTTCGCCGTGAAGGATCGGCAAGAGCATGGAAGACATGATTCAGAAATTCACTTTTTTCAGGGGACACTTTAGTCCTCCTATATTCAACCATTTGGTTGAATATAGGTCACGAACAATATACGTACAACTAGAATACCTTGATTTTGGAGCCATTCGTTAAATGATGTTCATTTTGGATAGTACCCTGAATTTTACTTTATGCATAGCGATGTTTCCTAATAGCTGGTTTTCGAGACTCACAGCTTGCATATAGTAGGATATCAGGTTTATCTTTCGCGCTGTCTGGGAAGAGGTAGCTTCCTGCTGTACTTTTATTGAATGTAATTATTCTACCGGAGAGGTGGCCGAGTGGTTGAAGGCACACGCCTCGAAAGCGTGCAAAGGTTAATAGCCTTTCGAGGGTTCGAATCCCTCCCTCTCCGCAATGTGATTGACTTTCACCCTGGTTTATCAATCAGGGTGTTTTTACGAAATTTTGGTTATGGGAACAATATGGGAACACTTTGTGCAGAGACTTTATCTGGACAGTTTTATAATATTGCTCGTAATTATTGTTCTAACAGGAATTCGGAATTGTGGCGACTGCTATCTTAAATAGGTGTATACACTCCCCTGCATACATCAAGGCTCTAGATCAAAAACACAGTTCTTAGACTGGCAGTTCACGGAATTTAATAGTACCGCGCAGCTCTAAGAAATTGCATCGGAATCTGAATAAAGAATAAAATCCAAGAATAATCTGCAGAGCGTCGCGCACTACAGTGCCTTATTTTTGCTTCTAAGGCTTTTGATCCCACCTCCCTTACATTCCCTATCAAAGCTCTGGATCTGCTTCCACGGGTGGTTCTATGTGATCTGTAGCAATATTTCTGATTAGTAGCCCGCATTTCTTAACTCATGATTTAATGCAAACTATTTTGCAGCGCAGCTTCACTGGACGTAGTATATATCAGGTGTAATGCATCCAAAATCACCAGCGCTATCCGCCAGCAGCCCTTACCTTCTTGTGCACGTTTTATCCATCTGGAGCGTCTCCACGAAACAATTGAAATTAGCTGCCCATGGCATCCTACAGATTATGCTATTGCCAGCAGCAACCTTGCCAGTCGGAGCTTTTTCTTCCAACTCTACGTAATGAAAAAATATCGGATACGCATTGTTTTTTGCGTCAATAAAAAAACTCGTGAACATTAAATCATGCCCACGAGTTTTCACCAAACTGAATCTTAGTTTCCCTATCGGATCATAATAGGATTTCTGTTCTCTAGATGAGAATCTACAAACGCAATAATATCAGAATATCTAAAATATACTGAATTCCTGGCTAATCTCACACAAGTGAGTTCGCCTTTGTGGACAAAGCTCATAACTGTCTGCCTGGTCATGGAGAGCATACCAGATACTTCCCTGAGCGGTAAGAGTAATGGATTTCCTTTAGTCGCTTCACTCATCAGCAAACTCCAATTCTGTAGCCTCTGTTTTGTCGCTTGGTGAATAACCAAAAACATCACAATCACTCTTGTGGACCATTTCTGCAGCATCCTCGAGCTCAGTCTGATCTTGTATGGATAGGGAGAATCTATCCTCCCATTCATTCAAGCCATACTCCCCGTAGTTGTATGCTTTTAGATCCCCGTTATGAACCATCTTTCGTAAGATTCGCCTTATGGAGCCATCAGATATCTTGGTTATTTTAGCCAAATCTGAAGGACTGATTAGTTTATCAGATAATCTAAGAGCTTCAATAATTCTATCTCGTTGTGGTGAGACATACTTTTTAATCTCTATTCCATCATAGACCCAAAAGCCATTATCCGCTCGTACAAGTGAGTGCGTCTCATCCTGAATGTCATTTCCCGTTACCGCTAAGTACGCACTACTTTTCGAGCGATCTTTGTCAAAGAGCCAAATAAAATCAGATGCACCATGAACTCCATTCGAACCACCAATTCTTGCAAAAGGATCATCTGCATCGCTTTTTCTGGTGTGGTTCACTAGTATAATGACAACTTCATTATCGACTGCGAAATGACGTAATCGAGAAGCCCAATCATTCTCTTTGTTGTAATTGTGGTCTCCTTTGAGTGCTGGACGAACCTGATTCAGCATATCAATGATAATTAACCCGGGATCTGGTGTGCTCTTGATCCAGGATTCTAACTTTTCGTCAAAATCCTTTGTGCCGATTCTAGGCCACTCAAATGAGAGGTACAAGTTAGCTGGAGGCTGACTATCTAAATCCTCATAATATCCATGTAAACGTTCCTTAATTCGTCGGTTATGGTCTTCCACCGACAAGTAGAGTACAGAACGTTTATGGGTATCGAAATACCCAAATAATTTTTTACCTTCAGCAACACAAATCGCCAACTCGAACATGGCAAATGATTTTCCAACCTTTGGTGCACCTCCAAATAATCCTAGACCCAGTTCAGGGAGAAGTCCATCCACCAGGTATCTAATGGGGGGGATGTCCATCGAATATAGTTCCCTGGCACTGATGATGGCGCTACGTTCATGTTGGGATGACTGAGACGAAAGGATATCGCCTCGGTGAGGTGTTTGATCTTTCAATACACCACTCCTTATAGTTTAGGTTGTACTTCAGATGTTGAAGTATGATGGACTCAGAATTTTCAGCAACATTCCGAGTCGATTTTCGAACTACCATATGGTTACATTTGTTTAAGTAGAAAAAAGCTGATGCGGATAGACTGATTTCCCACTTGAAAATAATTCAAAAACACCACCCAAGTTTTATTGCAACTCGGGTGGTATTGATCCAGAACATACTAAAAGGTGTCATCAAATGAGCCACGCAGTATTACCTCGCCTTTTAGGGAATCTAGGTGACAGGTGTATTCAGTAAACCTGTAATCATGAAAGCAATATATAGTTGCTAAAAATCCACGATCATCGTATGGATTTCTCTCTCTTTTATACATCAATGTTTTCTGACTGAATTCAATGTCTTGCAGAAAATCAGCTTCTGTTTCGAAGTCTTCTCCTATTCTAAACATTGCAATTGAATCGAGATCTGTAGCTTTGTCTCTTCCAACAATATCATATATCTCGTCCAATTCAGGTAAAGGATTTAGCAAAACCGAATATCCAAACCTGAGACTTCCATCCGAGAGGTATGGGAGTTCAAAGCGTTCCAACTTGCGGGCAAAATCACTTAACTTTGGTAGTGCTTCAACCATATCTTCACATGTGTATGATGAAGAATATGAATGGGCGGGTGAGGAGTAGAGCGCTTCCAAAAAGTTTAACGCATCAAACGTTATGTTATACTGCTTAGCTCTTAAAAAGTTATGAATGGTTGTTCTAAGGATTCTCTCAAAATGAGAATTCTCGAGGGCTTTTGCTTCGGGGAATGAAAATCTTGTCATAATTACCTACTTTCTTAAAGGTTTTGGTCAAATAATATGACCAATTATTGATTAGTAACCACATATCTGTGGCTGATAATAGGTTTCAGAAATCCTTTCCTTATTAATTTTTGTATTCTTTAGTATTGTGGATACCATTGAGGTTACCCACTGTTAATTACTCTTTGTTGCGGTCCTCTATTCCACAAGATATTCATCGAGAGTTGGTTCTTTTTACGAACTCATTCTAAACCTCAAAACAGGACTTTCTAAGTGACTCATTGCAACTTTACTGTATTCGGCGATCTCGATATATACGTCAACTTAGTAATTTTAGACTTCTATGCTAAGGACAATCATATCGAATTTTAGGGTCTTCCTAACCCAATCAACCAAACCATATCTATTTTTCCGATTTAGTTGCAAGCTATTTTGAAAAGTATTATCCATACTCTAATGATTATTCTTAAATGGTTTTCCACTCTACTTCTGATTAGTTAACACTTTCACTAGTTCTTTTGTTAGTTCTGAGTCCAACTTAAATCTTATTCCACGCTTGGTTGGAAACCATTCATTTTCATCTACATTATAGAAGTATTCTCGAATATCAATCTGTATAAAACTTTTGTCTGAGATGATTTCGGAAACGTGCACTTCTGTAGTAGAATTCTTACGAGTTCTAAATAATGTCTTTTGTTCCATCTAACCCCTTTTAATGAATTTTTGAGCTGACCCTAATCGTAAATAGTTTTGTTGCCTACTAACTTCATACGTGATACTTGTTCATCTACGCGATAATACCAATCAATGACTTTAATCCACATTGACCTCCTCTACTAGACATACCAATTGGATTTGCTAAAAATACATTTTGAACTAAGTCTTAAGAATGAATTTGAAGCAGGAATTGCTTCTTTGGTGAGAAGTGGGCTTAAGTGAGAGCATCCCCCTGATTTTTCCTGTCGGTATCAGGGTACGATGTTATTAGGAAAGTTTTGTGAGGTACATCATTTGTCGAAGTTGCAAATGAGTATTCCTTCGTACTAAAGGAAACGCTGATACAGCGCCCTAAAAAATTGCCCACTACTTTTAGTCATGATAAAATATTGGATAAACTTTGTATTTAATCTACTCAGGTGTAGATCGTAATATTTCAAAGAGCCTTTTCACTTTCTCCAAGTATTCTAGCTAAGAAATAAATGAAGATGATCAATCTGTAATATCCACTATCAATTTCAGCGATATTTCACAGCACAGCTTGACTA
>JAIOHU010000252.1 GCA_019912845.1 bacterium | reverse complement strand
TCAAAGCGTTTCCACAAGTCATCTGTCAAAATCCAAGGTTTAATAAGTTGTTCTTTTGATGCCATAACGACCTCCTGTATGTTCAGGAGGGAAAGTAAATATTCTCAGCTCTCAGAGCAATACTAATTAGGGATAGGTACTAAGAATGGATTGCTTCGCTTCGCTCGCAATGACAAAAAAATGCCACACTGGAGTGTGGCGCTCCATGAAGATGGCCCGATGCTCTGCATCGGGTTTAAGTGACAAATCCTTTGTATAATTTGGTTACTATGTTCCCACAACAGTTCAGATTCTACTGAATTGGTGTGGGTAGTAGTTGCCCTTCTCCCCGAGTTCCGCTTCGCTGCACCGCGGGGCTATACAAATCTCACCACGCTGTGGTGAACTCTTGGGAAACGTTGAATTATGAATCAGCGATTATCCCAGGATTTAATAGAACGAACGCTGGAATTATTCTGGATCCCGGCTCAACTCATCACTGGGATGACGCAAAGTGGGAATGCCACACTGGAGTGCGGCGCTCCATGAAATCCAATCCTCAATGAAAATATTTTTTCGAATCAGAATCCTTGCGTAATTGTATACCTCTTGATATATTATACGTGGTAGCAATAAAAGGATGATAAACTATTCTTTGTGAATAAAGTATCATAATGGACTATTACAAGAAAACTACGAGGTTGATATAGAAAACTGGATGTTTATGGAAGGGGATTCATCATGAAAGTATTAGGAACACGTTCGGGGCGTTTCATTTTAACGTGTGTCATACTCATCATCATTGCATCAGCGATCACTTACTTTGTAGACCAAACCCGCACTCTGAAAACCATTGACCTTGCACAAACTCACATTGACGAGATTTACCAGGCTACCAGTATGATTGGGCAGGCCGGAGAAGAATATATTGATGTTCGACTCGATGATCTTTATGAACGAGGCTTCCTCGCTCGTGAAGACGAAGCCGAGATGTACTGGGAATTTGAGTTTGATGTTCCAAAGCAGAAGATTATTGCAACTTCAACAGAGAAGCTACCAGAGGGTGCAGGAAAAGTAATCGAGTTTGATATCGCAACAGAACGGTTTTACGGTTACAAACAGCCTTATAAGATGGCGATGGCTGAATAACTCACTGCTCGCTTTCCAGTATGAATTTGGTAACTTTTACATCGAATGCGTGTATCGCACGTTTCAGATCACGATTATCTCCGCACGTCTTCCTCAGCTTTTCCGCTTTTGTGTGACCGATCCATGCTGGAAGCCAACTAAAGCCCAAAAGTAGAATAAAAAGTGTTACCGCAACTGTTCCACTCTCAGTAAATGCTGGCGGAAACAGGAATATCCAGACAATTACGATCAGTGTGAGCGATGCTGAGAGCAGCAATGTATTCTGCTGTAGTTTTCGGGCTTTCGCATTGGTTATGGCGATGGTATTCTTCATTTTCAGTTCGAGTTCGCCGCGAGAATTGAGAAGATGGATCACCGAATTCTCCAGGGATTCCTTCTCATCCACCTCTTTCCAGGAGGTGAATGTATTGGTCATCAGCTTGTGGAGTTTCGGAGGCAGGGTAGGATTTTTCGTAACCATTTGGTTTCAATGCCTATTCTTCAGTGATTCCAGAAATTCTCTGAGCTACTATCCAGTCCACGTATTGTTCTACAATAATCCCATTCTATGTTCTGCAACATCCGCAGATGTTGCAGAACATAGAATGGGATCTTACTCTCACTTAATTCAAATTGATATCATCAAGTCCAGTGACCTCTTTTGCAGAGATTAATAGCTGTTCTATTCTAATTAAGCGCATTCTGAGATTCTGGTAACGTTCTAGTGAGTCATCACGACCTTCTTTTACATCTTGGAGACTTACGGTAATGTCCTTCTTAACCTCAAACCATTCTTTCAGTTGGGCAGCTTTTGAGATAATCTCATACTCAAACGAGGATTGTGATGGTTCTGGACGACTCAGCACATCATTGATGTATTGCTGCAGTTCATTACTGGCAGTCATGGAGTCATATAGGCTCGCCTCTTCCACAATTTCTCCAAGAATCCAGGCTTCTTCAATGAGGGCAAAAACTGGACGGATTGGATGTTCCCCCAGGTCAGCAGAATGAATAAGGTTGAAAATGATACTGTGATGTTCTGGTCTTCTCAACAATACCCACAAAAGATCTTTGAGGAAGAGGTCAAAACGGGAGAGTTGACGTTGATGCTTAACTTCCTCTCCTCTTCCCTTCTGACGCGCGACTCGTTCAATCTCGCCATACTCACGCCAGAGCAACCGTTCATCAATCCCAAGTTTGTCAGACGCGTCATGCATGGCATACTGCCGTGTAATGCGATCAGGTATTTTGCGAAGTGTTTCAATTACTGCACGTGTCGCCTCAGTTTTACCTTGAGGAGAATCCAGCTTACCTCTCTGTTTGAAATAATCAATCTTGAAGTCGATTAATTTTTTAGATTCAGCGAGAACCTTTGCGATTCCCTCACTCCCCTCCTTCTCAAATAGGGAATCGGGGTCTTCACCCTGGGGCATACCTGCGATTTTGACATCCAAACCGACACCTGCCAGAATATCAGCACCACGAAAAGCTGCATCACTACCTGCTGTATCAGCATCGTACAAAATGGTTACTGCTTTGGCGAACCTGCTGATCAAGGAACCTTGATGAGAAGTTAGCGCGGTTCCCAAAGTTGCTACAGAATGTGTAAATCCTGCACGGTGCAGGGCAATCAAATCTGTGTATCTTTCAACCAGTATGGCATGGTTTTCCTGACGCATGGCATCACGTGCCTGCTGCAGTCCATAAACACTGTGCCCTTTCATGTATATTTCGGTTTCAGGGGAGTTTATATATTTCGGAGGTTTACGTTCGCCTTCCTTGACTTCCACTTCTTTGAGAATTCGTGCACCAAATCCAACCACCTTTTTACCCGCATTCCTGATGGGAAACATCAAGCGTCCCCGAAAGCGGTCGTAATACCCACCACTTTCGCGATTTAAGACCAGACCTGCTCTTCCTAACGCTTCAGGGGGGATTTTTTCTTTTCTGGCTACATTGATCAGTCCATCCCATGAGTCGGGACTCAATCCAATTTCAAACCTTTCCACGATCTCTTTGGTTAAGCCACGCCTCTCCAGGTAGGCTTTCGCATTCCTGGAATCTTCATCACTTCCTTCTAACAGGTAGGTACGATAGAACTTCTGCGCCAGTTCATTAGCACGATAAAGTATCTCATTTTGACTGACCTTTTTGGAATCTACACCTTTAAGTTTGATCCCTGCACGTTCCGCTAGACGAGTCACTGCATCCAGGAAATTAATCCGTTCCATTTCCATGAGGAAGGTGAATACATTTCCACCTTTACCACAGCCGAAGCAACGATAAATTTGACGATCGGCATTCACCGAGAACGAAGGTGTTTTCTCTTGATGGAAGGGGCATAGTCCAAAAAAACTTTGCCCACCACGCTTCTTGAGTGATACATACTCACTGACAATCTCAACGATATCGGTGCTTTCACGTACATCTCGGATTGCCTGATCATCAATTCTCATTTTACCTTACACCTTCAACTAAGCCCGAAACACTGAGGATCATTTAGTTAGTGATCACTAGTATAATTCTCTTTAAGTAAATTATTGACTCCTGCTACTTGCCGTACCATCCATCTGCTCTAAAAATTTATCTGCGATACGATCTGATGCCTTGCCATCCAGCTCACCGTATTCAAGTTTTAGAAACTGGCTCGCTTTTTCGGTCACTTCACTATAGACAGTGGGATTATTAACAAATTGCTGTACCACCTCACTGAGTTTACCAGCATCATTGAGATGAATGGATGCACCGTAGTCTATGTATGGGATTCCAGAAATTTCGTTATTTAAATCAATTGTAATTACAGGTACATCTAACAACATGGCTTCCATTCCAGCGGTTGAAGCGCCTGTAATTACAGCATTGCAACCCTGCAGCCATTCAAAAATTGAACCTATTTTCAGCCCTAAAGATTTTGGTGCAACGATCAGCTTTCCATATTGGTTGGATTCATCCTCAGCTAAGTAATACTCCATGCTGTCTTTACGATGCAATTTTACTACGAATTGCATATCTGGATTAGCTTTGGCAGCATTCCTGATTTCCGAAATAATTTTCTTGTGATGATCAATGGAAACTCGGTCTCCAGCTCCAGATGTCAGCACCAGGATATACGGCTTCTCTCTGTTGAGATTTAGTTCAGAAACAATCAGGTCGTTCATTTTTCGAGATTGTTGGGCTATCCTATCAATTTGGGGGTTACCACAAATGGCGATTCGTTCTTCCTCGAAACCCATATCCAAGAGTGAATTTTTAGCCATCTCGCCATGAACCAGCATCAAGTCCGCAATACTATAACGGTAGATTGGATTGCCGCTTACAGCACCTTGCTGGATATGGTTGCTGGGGATGTTCAATTTCTTCCCGTACGAACACAATATATAGCCATATAATGAAATTGAATACCCTGGCACAAGTAGTTTTGGATGGGTGCTTTCAAGGACTGAACCGATGGTTTTAATGTTTTCATAAACGAGAGGGAATAATTGAACCAATTGGCGACGAAGAAACTTAACAATTTCATCCTGCCCATCGAATGATTCCAGCTCAGGTAATTCAGCATTGAGTTCTAAATTCAAAGTGTTTTTAAATGATTTTAGTTGAGCTTCTGAACTGCCAAAGGTTTTCTTAAAGTAGGAAGTATATATAATCGCTGGAATTTTAAGTTTTCTTAATGCGAATAATATCTCAGGTTTGTGCGTGATAAATAGCCCTGAAACTCCTTTTTCCTCTAGTTTACGGTAGACCGGAATCTGCATGTTAATGTGATTGAATTCCACAGCATAATAGAGTATATCATAATGATTTTTTTCGATTTTGGAATACTTATAATTCTCGAGAATCAGTTTTCTATTTATTCTTTGTTTAATTTTTGTATTCATTCTGGTGAACAGACTTATACGTGATTCATGCGTACCAGACTTAGCACGTGCCTCACCCAATAATCTCAATACGACATGGAGTCTACTGACATCAAGTATGCAGATATCATCAACATAGAGACTCGTACTCCAGTTTGACTTCTTAAGGATATCAATAACTTCATCATACCAACTCATTAAATCTGATTTACTTATTTTATCCTTCATCACCATCTCTTATTTAAATTTCTTGAATATCAATTCATTGTGGTACTGCATCAGGTAGGACTTATGTATAGTTGAGAATTGATTTATGGTTGGTTGTTTATTCTTAATCTATCGACTATTGTGCACCAAACTACCAGTAAATTCTTCATTGCAAATACAAGAGTTTCATTGATCCCAGAGGTTGTCCCTGCTGAATCACCCACAGAAAATAAACTCCACTCGCCAGCTTATCTATCGGTTTCCAGGAAATCTCAACAACACCAGGCATATGTAACTCAAGCCGCTGCGACGCTATCTCCTGACCCGTAACTGAATATATCCGCCATTCATACGGCCCTGGTGCTGAGATCGTCAGACGAATTGTCGTCGTGCTATTGAAAGGATTCGGTGAAGCGGAAAGTACAACAGCTTCAGGTAGCATACCAGCATGAATGTTAGTTTCAGCGACAGAAATCAAATGATTATTTGCTACCGCTCCAATATCACAAACTGATCCATCTGGGTTCAAGTCTGTTTCAGGATCACCAGCATCGATGCATGGAGAAATGGAACGCAATGCGAAATTACCGTCACCACCGCCCTCCACAAAATGAGGCGGTAGAAACAGATTGGAAAAAAAATCGCAGGAATCGCCATTAACATTTGTGCGATAGATCAAACCGAATGCCGGATGTGCACCACCATCGCTCACTTCAGCAGCTACATCGTTATCATAAAATAACGAATGACGAATCTGTCCGTTGGAATTATCATCCACAGAGAGGGTTGTGCCATTGATTGAATAACTGTTCGTGAATATCTGATGTGTAAGAACAAAGGTAGACCGTTCAAATTGAAAAACCGCACCCTCTCCCTCACTGTCTGATCCATTAGAGGAAAATGTCAGGTGATCTGCCTGAAGATCACTAAACATAAGGGTTGCAGCACCACCGCCAAACTCCGCTGAATTCCCCTCAAATATCGAATTGGTTATCTCAATACTACTTGCTCCTGCATAGATTGCACCACCCTCAGAAGCGGAGTTCTCGAAAAAATAACAGGAATCAATCTCGACGCTTCCCGCGAACACATAGATCGCACCACCAAGTATTGCTTCATTCGAGCGGAACTCGCAACCAAGCAATCTCAAATTTGAACGATTAACATAGAGTGAGCCGAAACCTGAAACAGTTGGTGAGGTAGCATATTCGACAATGCAGTGTTTTAACAAGGAAGCTTCAGCCGATGAACTGAATTCTATACCATGCCAGGGTTGAAGAAGTTCAGGATTTTGAACCGTAAATAGTATGGGATTTAAAGCAGACCCGTCGGCAAGTAATCGTCCCTGCACCGTTATCGAAAACGGACCTTCAAAAAATAGGGTTACACCTGCTTCTATCAGTAGCGAATCACCAGCAGAAATAGAACAATCCCCCATAACTGAATAGTTCCCCGTCTCGATAGTTCCGCTCAACTCACCTTCGAGTTGAGCGAAGCTTATTCCGCCGAAACTGACGATCAGGGCAACCACAATGAGGCAGCATGAGACACATCGACAGCACATACCCTTCTCCTACTTCATAAGGATCAGTTTCTGAGTCAATGTCATCTCTTCATTTCGTAATGCAAAGAAATAGAGACCTGAAGCCATCTCATTCAGATTGAGAGCGAGTGAATGATGGCCAATTTCCAAGTTTCCCATGTCGCCGGAAAGCACTTCCCTGCCCTGCACGTTATAAACTGAGTAGGATACTACAGACTTTTGCGGCAAGGTGAACCGCAATTTGGTTTCGGCATTAAATGGATTAGGATAAACCGATTCCACTGCAAATTCCAAGGGAAGAACTGCATCCTCACCCACACTCATTTCACCATCAATCATGAGCTCGAGATTAAAACGGAATCGTTCTACATTGCTGACCTTGCTGCTGTTATCAAATACCACATACCATATTTCACTATCTGGCAGAGTGAAATCGAATTCCGCAGTTTCCTCTCGAGCAAAATGGTACGCTTCAAATGCTTCGCCACTTTCAAAAGCGAGGTAATTTTCCTCGTTACATATAAAGAAATCAACTGCACTAGTGCCGATCTCAGCGAGGAAATCAGCGTTACTGAAGAGTTGCCCCGACACCAGCTCGGGCATCATGGAAAAATCCCCGCTGATGTGGAACAGATTCAATGGCTCATCCGGCAATGTAGCGTCAAAGGGTTCATTCAATTCGATTTCTCGATCGTAATTGTAAGTCCACTCATACTCAATTTCAGTATCACTGTTTTCAATTGCTAAAATTCCCGCATTTGGATTCGCAGGATCAGTCCCGAGAGGCGATGACATATTCAGATAAATATTCCGTCCCCCGCCAATAGTGAATGAGACTCGTCCTTCAGAATCTGTCCAACCTGCGGTGGCAAGCTGAATCCCGCCATAGAGATATTCACTTAACACTTTGACACGTACACCATCTACCGGGCGATCATTTGCATCTAAAATAGTTACATCCAGTGTTGTGGTATTGCTGTGATAGCGCTGGGTTTCTGTCCTGATAAATCCATCACCACGCCATGAGAACAGTGCCGGGAATCGTTTCCCCCATCCCTGATATGCCAGCGAATCGCCAATATAATTATTCACCGGCTCCCATGTTTTCCAACGTGCCCCATCAAAAAATTCATTCCAGACATGATCTTCCGAATGCGAACTGACTGCCAGTGTCGGGATCAACGCCGCACGTGCCGCTGCGGCAGTTATATCCTGCCACTCACCGCAACGTCCCATGTGCAAACGATAGATTCGTACCGGTTGAATAGGACGTTCCTGCCCGCTATCAAACACCAGCACACTACGCAGCCAACGTGTAACAGCACCAACCGCCCCATTCCCCTCACCATTATTATTGAAGAGATGACCGTACATAATGTCACAAGGTTCGAGGAATTCACGCAGTGATGCATACCCGCTGTCCGGTTCGTTCAGGAAGAAGTTACGCCATAATTGTCCTTCAGGAGGAGGTGCTGGATGGTTCGCACGACTGGGATCAATAAACTGCGGGATTTCATCCGAGATACGAGGATGGACAACATACCAGTAGTAAATATCACGGTCGATCTCAACTTGTACAGTGTCACCTTCAGCATTACAGATCGTATACTCAGCGGTGGAATAATAGTCTTCATCATCCGAAGTACCATAATCGTTAATCTGCACGTAATTCAAGTATTCGTCAGCAGCATACAAATCCTGGATATTGGTGTGGAAAAGTTCAAAGTCCCAGGTGATGTAACCATTCAGCATGATACTTGGCGAGATATGCGCAAATAAAAATGCCATCTCATCCACGTAAGGATCATCGGTATTCAAGATCACCTGCGCGATCATATCCTGCAGAAAGGCAAACTCTTCAATGGCTACCAGGTTATCATGCAAGTCCATCCGTACCCAGTTCGGAACATAATCGAGTGCCTGCATACAAAGATCGCTCATGGGATGGATGGGATCATTCTGCTCAAGCGTACGGTGTGGGAGGTTTAATTTGATAGCGTGATGTTCTCCTGGAAGCAGGCTCAGTGAATCGTTTAACGATTCCAGAGTCACCCAGGCATCCAGTTCATCAGCTTTGCTACCTGGCTGCACAGGAAGATCTGCCTGCAATGTGTTCGTCCTCGATTTTGTTGTCGCAAGCTGAATTCCATCCTGAATATACCCAGGCAGAAGCTCTTCTGTCATTCCACGCTCTGTACTGCTATCAATTGAACTGGCAACAACCATAACAGCCAGCAAGGAAAACACAGCCACAACACTCCACGCAAGTACCTTACCCAATCTCATCTTAACCCTCCCTTTCTATACGATAGGAATTAAGATACACTTTTGCGTATTCAACCGCAATTTTATAAAACAGCCTTTTCCGCGATATCTGTGGATGTTTCGAGTGATTCACAAAAGAACGATTTAGCCACAGTATAGCTCGAGGAAACTGCTATCTAAGGGTAAGCCCGATACCCCCACTTGAATTCATATCCTGCAAATTTTTTGTGCTTTGGACTTTATGTTCAAATAATCCTTTCTTACATTAGATTGGATGTTTCCCGTCGCTAAATATTAACATGGAAAATTATTGATGACCGAACAGCAGATACCACGCTGGCAGCAAAGATTGGCAAATTTAGAAAGCGCACTGAATAGACTAAATGATGCATCCCAAAAATCCAGTTTCTCTGATTTAGAACGCGCTGGCTTAATTCAAACCATGAATTTCACATTTGAATTAACCTGGAAAACCTTAAAAGACTTGCTCTATGATGAGGGTTGGGAAATAGTTAATCCACGCGATGTCATTCGTAAAGCCTTTGAAGCGGGGCATCTCAACGAACATGAGACCGAAGTGTTACTCAACGCTCGAATTAAACGTAATCTAATGACTCATATGTACTCCGAATCAGAAGCAGAGGAAGCTGAAAAGATCATTTTGAATGAGTATTTGCCTGTATTTGAGCTGGTGCGTTCAAAACTTTGCAGGAAACGAGATGAAGACAATTGAGGGTATCAGTTCATCCTATTCTGCGGCAATTCTTGAGATACTGATCGCGAACCCAGGAGTGGAACGTATTGTACTGTTTGGTTCACGTGCCACTGGGAATGCAAGAATCCACTCCGACATCGACCTTATGCTCTATGGCGAAACTTTAACTCTGAATGATCTTGCCACTCTGACTGACAAACTCCTTGACTTACCCCTCCCCCAGACTGTTGACCTGCATCTTTACCATAGAATCAATTCTTCTGCGCTGCTGGATGAGATAAATCGGCACGGCATTGAATTGTACCATGCCACTGAACCCTGGTCGCAAACGTCGAAAATCAAATAGTCCCGTGCTTTAGCGAAGCGGACCCGAAGAGCAGAATACTCCACAACCCCACCATGGAGAGCCAAACTCCAGTTTGGAATTCCCACCCCGCGTCATGCCAGCGTGGTGTTAGCTGGCATCCAGGAAGATATTTCAACGTGTCATCCCGGTGATGAGTTGGGCCGGGATCCAGGAAAATATTGATATTATTAATGTTAGAAAATACTAAACACTCGAATTTTCTAGAAATATCTGAAATTGATCATTCACAGACAGCCTGTAAAGCACGCACTCAATTACCAACACAAAGCAGCGGGGCACCAAAATAATATCTTCTTTTTCCCGCTATTCCATTGATTTTGTCACAATTTCAGCAATATATTTAACTTCAAGTTCCAAATCGCATAAAATAGTTGAATTGGTGAGCAGATTTATTTTCAGGTTTGGCGATAGTCTTTCGTGTTATTCTGTGAAAAGGTGGCTGACACGCCCCCCCCTTCAATCCCCCATTATGACACAATATGCATTATCAGCACCAGCTATTTTAACGAATCACCCATCATAAACAGGGTATGGCGAATTGAAGCCTTCCAAATAAGATGGCGGTGTGCGCTTTGAAAGGGGGTTGCAGGGGGATTTCCCCCTGCACTGAAAACAGGGAAGAGTAATAATAAGTCAGGGCAGATGAGAAAACGTGGCTCATCCCTTGTGTCGTCCCCTTCCCTCTATGGTGCAAGATCGCGAGTTGCGTCTGCTGGACAGACTGCTAGCTGACCAATTGCTTACGCGTGCATTGAGTATGTTTATAGAGATTGATTTACTAATTAGAAATGGCAGGTGATAAAATGAGATTTATGAGCTTTTGTATTTTTCTGCTTTCAATTATTCTGGTTTCTTCAATAGATGCCCAGGACAGCTTGAATGTACAAGTAACTTCATTTCATGATTTCCCTGCTAGAGGTGTAGTGCTTAGTGAAAATATACTCTATGTAGCAAGTTATGAAGAGGGACTAAAACTCCTTGATGTTAGTAATCCAGCACAACCCTCTCAAATTGGAAGTTGTCTTCTTGAAGGTAATGCTGTTAAAGTAGATGTCAACAATAGCATTGCCTATGTTGCTGCGAGAGCAGGAGGATTACGAATTATTTCCTGTTTAGACCCAAATGACCCGAATGAAATCGCGTTCCTTCAGTTTGGAGCAGATGTATTTGATGTTAAGGTTCATGACAACCTCGTCTTCATTGCTGCAGCGGAAGTTGGCGTAAAAATCATCAATATTGAGGATCCGCAATTCCCTACTTTGATAGGTGAGTTTGATTCTCCAGGAACGTCAAGATCTATAATTGTAGATGGTGAAATCCTGTACAATGCAGATCTTCATCAAGGTATCCAAATCCTCGACATAAGTGATCCAACTCAACCGACAGAATTGTCATCATTGACTTGGGGGCAACCAGCCTACTATCTCGCTCTTCGCGACAATCAATTATTTATTGCAAACTGGAATGCGGGAATACGAGTGCTAAATGTTTCTGAGCCAATGAACCCAGTACAGGTACAGCTCATTGACACACCCGGATCAGCGACTGGAGTCAATATTCATGGGAGCTTTATTTATGCCTGTGCTTATTCTTTCGGATTAAGAGTAATAGATTTTTCAGATGAGCAAGATCCTGACGAAGTTGGCTATTATTTTCAAGATGGTTTTTCAGTCGATGTCGCAGTTAACAACAATTACTCATATTTAGCGGATACAAACCATTTAATAACTTTAAATTGTTCGGAGGCTATCAATAGACACAGGTTTCAGATAGTTAACCCCACAGATACGCAATATCTCGTTGTAATCGATGGTGCTGAATTTGATGATCGGGACGTTTTAAGTGGAGATGCAATAGGAGTTTTTCACGGATTGGTTTGCGTTGGCGCAGAATATTTTGTAGGTGAATGGCCTTTACAAATAACATGTTGGGGTGGATCCCAAGTTGAAAATATCCCCGGATTCATACTTGGTTTCCCGATATCCTACCGTATCTTTTCTTGGGAACATGATGCAGAATATGTCGCAGAACCTGAATACGCTATCGGCAATGGCGAATTCGGGAATGGGCAATTTTCATTAGTTTCACTTACAGCATTAGAGGGGCCGGTTTTAGACATCCCGGTTTATGAACACGACTTTGATATCCGAGTATTGAATAATGCTGCTGAAGCCGAGATTGTCTTGGAAAATACGGGTTTAGAAGAGTTGACAATAACAGCCATCACAACCGACGACAACCACTTCACCGTCGAACCCTCTGAACTGAACATTCCCTCTCGTGAACAAGCGACAATAACTGTGACCTTCACCCCTACCGAAGCTATCGCATACGAAGCGGATATCATTTTTGAGAGCAATGTACCGTTGCATCCAGAGATCAGTTTCCCGGTACGTGGTGAGGGCTATGTACTGGAAGGGTTGGACTTTTCCGATATGGATCATGATTTCGGTCGTGTAAACATGAATGCCACAGAATACTGGGGTTTCGCAATCACGAACAATGTTGGCGAACCAGTTGAAATCGGAAGCATCAGCTCATCCAACCTGATTTTTCTGATTGATCATGATGGCTTCACCCTTGAAGATGGTGAGCAGGAGATCGTGATGGTCGAATTCTCGCCTGATGACCCTGTCCATGATGAGGGAATTATCACGGTCAGCCTGGTAGAGCCGGTACAAGCTGATTTCATGATCACAGTGCAGGGAACTGGCGTGGAAGGGCTGGAAGTTCAATTAACTCGCAATTTCTTCAACCTGGTATCCACTTGTCTCGTTCCGGAAGACCTCTCCGCTGAGAGCGTCTTTGATATTGATGACCTGCGATTGTCTATTCCCATACAGGCGGTTTTTATCTGCCGGGACTGATCAACACGCTCGGAAACATCAACCTGTCCCATGGCTACCAACTGTTCGTTCGAGAAACGCAAACCTGGGCGGTAAGTGGACCATTACTCGATCCATCCACAGAGTACACAATCACAGCAGGACCATGGCACTGGATCAGCTATCCCTTCAATCATGGTGTGCCGATTACACAGGCGTTGAGTGCGATTACCGACCAGGTTGTCATCGTCTACACCGATGATGGCAGACTCTGGATTCCAGTCCTGGACATCAATACCATCGGCGATCAGACACCCGGCGAAGGATTCATGATCATCACCAACGAAGATGTCACCTTCCAATACAACGATGAATTACAAATTGCGAACTATGACATCGCACCTGCTGATAATGTTATAACGGAAATTCCTCTTGTTGAAAATGCTCCCGCACCCACCGGCAAACCCTATGCTGTTCTGGTCAAAGGAACTGACGAACTGCGTAACCTGAATCCAGTACTCATCGAAGTGTACGATAGCGACCGATTAGTCGGTGCATCTGTATGGTTGGAGGATGAACCAGTTACACCAGTGATCGCGTGGGAAGGCTCATCCGAGTATGAGCTGGACGGTTTTACTCCCGGAAACAAGATCAATGTCAAAGTACTGGATGAAAAAGGTGTTGCCATTGGTGCTTGTCGAGCTTCATCAACATCCGATGATGTTGATGAACAGGGAGGCGAAGTTGATAACCACCAGCGTTCCGCGACATCCGAAGATGTTGCGGAATCCATTCCTTTTTCTGTGTCATCCGTGCGCTCTGTGGTTCAATCGGGTTCAGTTTTCGGTGAGGGTGCATACGCAGAGATCACAGTCGATAGAGTCGATCCGCAAACCTTGCTACCAACTGAGTTTACAGTGGGTTCTGCCTATCCCAACCCATTCAATGCAACTCTAACCGTACCATTCGGATTACCGAGGGATGGTGAAATTTCATTCGAAGTTTTTAATATCCTGGGGCAGTCAGCGTACTCGCACTCGCAGCATTTTGAAGCGGGACGTCATCGTTTTGTTCTCGACAATCAAACCAATCTGGTCAGTGGGTTGTACTTCCTGAATGTAAAAGCTGATGGGAAAGCAGTTACGCAGAAGATCATGTATTTGAAATGATTTGATGACAGGAATCGGGAGTCTGGCGTGATTCTGTAAACTTGTGTCAAAGGTTTCATCACAGGATGGCCCGATGCTCTGCGTCGGGTCTGAGAGACAATTCCAAGTATAAAGTGGAAAAAATCTCACCGCAACATCTAAGTATGTCGTGGAATAGTGGGAGTGGTGTTGGATGTTATCCCTTCTCGTAGCTGGCATCCAGTAAGTGATCACTATTATTGATTGCAGGTCTGATTGGAAGACACTAATCCAAACAACGGAACTTTTAGCAGTTTAGAAGGAGACAATAATTCCAAGAAAAAGCTCGAAGTCAACCTATTTCAGGACGACACATGAGCTTTTCTTTCTTAATTTTTAATTCTTAAGAACGGAAAGGAAATAAAACTCCGCCACCGTATTCGCCCCATTCAGGATTAGCTTCTCACCTTCACGACTGATCACTGTCCAGGTACGGATGGGATTCTCACTCTTTTCCAATTCAATGGGGAGCTCAAACTTGCTGAATTCTGCCTTGTATCCCCTGTTCTCCAACCAGTCGCCAACTGTGTGGATCGAGTAACTGTTTAGCCCACCTTCCCATCCACCACCAACATGATTGTTTCTGAAACGAACTATGGTATCAACATTCGCAGAATTAAACCTGCCGAATATGTAGAAGCACCCCGAATCGTTCATCCAGGGTAACATTTTTTCAAGTGGTTCGGTAAAATCCTCCCAGATACTCAAAACCCCGGAGGCAATAAGAATATCAAACTTTTTCGATGGCGTAAATTCCATCACATCAGCAACAATCAACTCAACATTGGGTCTGTTGAGAATCTGCTTGCCATTATCAACCAGCTCCTCAGAGGTATCAAATCCGGTGTAGTGTGCGTCCGGGAAATAGTTAAGCATATTTTCAATAAATACACCAGCAGCACAGCCGATATCCAACAGTGAACCCCTGAATTCAGGATGATTCTTACGGATCATATCGAGCAATTGCCTATCGTGATGTTTTAATGATCGATCACCACGATAAGCTTCAATTTGAACATTTTTCCCGGATGCCTGCTTTGGACTATCACTCATTCTACACTCTCAAGTGGTGGCTTTGCTGTATGTGTTTGCTTTTTTATGAACCGAATATTCCTGTGCGAAATTATGCCATTTGTAGTGCTCACGTGCTGCTGAAGAACGTTGATCAGCAGTAGAACTCAACTCATACCCCCAACGGTGCATCTCTGGTTCAAAATGAAATTCAATCAGATGAGCTTCCTCAGGCTCAATACGTTGACGCCAACGTCCCACATTTACCGGAGAAATCGCTTCAAACTTCAATCCATCAAAATTATTTCCCTTCCAGGGTAATCCCATATAGGATGGGAAGAGCATCGATTCGGTACGGTCTACCCCGGTAAACTCGCAAATTTCCTGCAGCACTTCCATGGGCTTTGTAGTCAGGTCTTCAAAACGAACCACTTTGTACTGTTCTGCACCATAAATTTCCTGGTTGACAGCAGCCATTTTCATCCCCAGTAAGCCTCGGTCTATCATGGATTGACGGATGCGTTCGATGCTGTCCGCCTGTTTGCTGTAACGTGCCTGCCAGCCAGATTTCAAGGAGGAATAGTTATCCCTTGGATCACGTAGCAGATGAATCACTTTCGCATTGGGGAACCAGTTGAAAAGTTCACCAGCGTAAATTTCTGTGCTCGTGGTCTTCTCAACCCAGCCTTTGATTTCCGATGGATCATTCTCGATTACGATATCTCCATACGCAAGAATCGCTTCCTCAATCAACCTGCCAGGATCGGCGGGTTTTCCTTCCATACGACTTCGGAAATGTTCGTTCAGTGCTTCAAATTCAAAGCCACCCTGGTATGCTTCCAACTTTTTCAGATCCTGCTTCAGGTTATAATACATTGTATCGATGATACGTTGGATTTTCTGCTCACGAGTAAATTCATCCGATGCATATTTCGGATACCAGGCGTAGAAAAAGCCGCTGTCTGGCGGAAAAGTCACCAGGTTCGGGTGATTATCGAAGAGGCTGAGTAAAAGTGTGGTACCCGTCTTACGATGCCCGCAAAGAAATATCGGTGTTTGACCTTCACTTGATATGTTTTGCATTGTGAATCTCCTATTCTCAAATTATTTGTTCAGCAATTCCCTGTTCCTGCAACTGCCATGCTAGCTCACGTAATTCCTGAAATGATTTTCCCCATTTTTCGGCAATTTCCAGCAGTGTATGTTTTCCATTCAACTCATGTAAGAGCACCTTCAAAGGGTTGGCACCCAATCCTTTTCTATCCTCATAATAATGGGGATAGGTGATAGTATACTGCGACATAAAGGGTTCACCTTTTACCTTGATTTTCAAAATTCGGTTGCTATCCAATATGTCGAAAATCTCAACTGCGGTTTTCACAGTATCCCATAAGTTTTTACCATTAATCGCGTCGAGTCTGTCCAGTGAAGTATGATATTCACGGTAATTCGACCAGCCTGATCTTACCAGGCAACCGACTGGTAGCCGCAGGTTTGGGCTGTTGTACTGACGTTCGTCCGAACCTGAAGGAGTGTAGCTCTTTACTTCAGTCTCCAGCTTGGACTGGCTTAGGATGTGCCCGGCAATTAAATCAATCTCATTGCTACCACTGTAAGTTTGCTTATAAGTGACCGGTCCACTATCTCCACAATTGCTGATTACCAACCCCGCGACGATTCTATCCAACTGCTCTTCATGATTTGCCATCCAGGTGATGGAACCGATGGTTTCCGGTAGTATGAGTAAACGGTAGGAATAATAACGATCTTCATATTGTTGGAGGATTTTGAACAATTCCATCGCTGCGACTATCCCCGAAAGATTATCATTTGCCATGGAGGGATGGCAGAGGTACGTCGATACAATCACCTCTTTATCAGATTTTCCAGGCAGGTATAATGATCCGATTCGCAGAAAATCAGGATACACCTCAACATCGATGTGAACATGATAATTTTCATCAATGAACTTCTTCAATGAAGTAAAAGCGATATTAAATTGCCATTTCCCAGAATCGTTGAAATAGAGGAAATTGAATGGAATGGCATCGTGTAAATCCTCGCGCCAATAGAGGTGCTCCATCAAATCATTATGTGAAATCATGCCGTCAAAACCAGCGCTGTACTGTGAAAGGTGCAGATTGTTATCTGCGAATTCAACCAGCTTGTTGCCGTGACTGTCAGCGATCCACGCCTCTTTTACATCCCACGCATTGGGAATTGTCCAATCCCAGGCTTTCAGTCCTGAAGCATATTTTTCAATTTCGATTGGCAGAAGTTCAGCTATCATCTCCAGTGATTTTTTGTAGCCGCTATTGATCAGAGTACGGTGAATTGGGAACAGGTCAGCAGCGAGATTCATCATGGAAGCTGCCGATTTATCGGCGTCCCAAAGATTGAGAATATCACTCAGATAGACGTTTTTTGTACTCACATCACCCACGTTTCCCTACTCTCCTTTTTCCAGCTTTGCCAGTGTCTCCTCATCATCCAGCCAGAGAACCAACTCCATCTGTTCACTCTCCAGATAATTCCTGAATTCTGCTATTTTTGAAGGTTCACAGAGAAGTATGTAGTATTTGTTGAAGCTATTTTTTACCAGCGCAGCTTTCAAGCCCATCTTTGACAACCTGCCATTGATTGATGGGGTAGCGTAATAGCCCCAATCTTTTCGAATAACATCCCATTCACTTCCAGATTCTGTGGTAAAAGTCACCTGCTCATCATGGTCTAATGTGACTGTCCCGCAATCACTGATTTCCAGAGTTGAGGTTGGTTTGAATTTTCTGGGCGGTTTTTTGGGCAGGAAGTTCATGAACGCACCATCTCTGTAGCTTCTTCAAGATGATTCGCTATAATCCAACTACCATCTTCTTTCTTACCCCAGATATTCTGATCCCGGAATTTTTCCAGCAACTCGCGGATTTCATCCTCGCTGTAACCCACAAATTCAGCAAAACTACTTGTATAGTCGACTGAAAGTGGCTTTAGATCATGTTCTCGAACCAGTTCCTTCGCTTGTTCTCTGGTCAATCTCCCGTTACGGATATCCTCGCAAGCGTGATCAGTGGCACGTCCATAGCCAAATTTCAACACCTTCAAATATTGATGAATACGGTTGATCTTTTCATCAATGCCGACAAAATTACGGTAAGTCCCCTCTCCAGGTTGATCGAGAGTCTTAAATCCGTACGATTTCGCTATTTCTAAATGTTTCTCTGAATCCCACTGGAAAAAATGGCTCATAAAGTAGGTGTGTGTCGAGGAATCAACGATCTCATCGGGAAAATCATATAGTCGAAGCTGCTCGAATGGAATATCATGTTTTTTAGCAATATAACGGGCATCTCTTCCTGCGTTCGCAGCATAACGAGTGAACCACTCGCGTGTCATCCCAGGAGCGGATGCTTCACCTGTTTCACCAGAATATTCCTCCGCTGAATTTTCGCCCAGCATTACCAGGGGTATCTGGAAACGAAGCGCGATATGCAATGGTGCGGCGTGGAGCAGTGTATGGCTGAGTAGATCAGGATCACCATATTCTTCCAAACCCAGCTTGATCAACTTGATATGAAGATCGAGTTGGGGACGATAGATGATCAGGTTTGCCCCCATTTCAGGGATACATGCGAGATTCTCTTTGCCAATTTCCGTTTTAATACCATAGTCAACATTTACAGCCAGAATACGAAGACCGTGCCCCAGCAATCTGTGAACCTGAGTAATACTGTCTTTGCCGCCACTCACAGGCACTAGCGCATCATACCAGGGAGCATTTTGAGCTTTGGCAGATTCCACGAGATCATAAAATTGACGTTTACGTTTACCCCAATCAATTTTTCCCAAAGCGGCATGTTTTTCTTCATGAGCAAGGCATGCCTGACAGACACCTTCCTCATCAAATTTGATGTAGGGTTTGGTGCTGGGCAGAAGACAACGTTTGCAATATCTGATCTTTTGCTTCACTTTTAGTACCTGCGAATTACTTTAGCGGGTGTTCCCATTGCGACAGTACGTGATGGAATAACCCCTGAAACCGTTGAACGGACACCAATTACCGCTCCATCGCCGATTATCGACCCCTTCTCGACAAACACATACGCACCCAGCCACGCACCCTTGCCAATAAGGATGGGAGCGTGATCATAACCAGCCTCGGCAATAGTCGAGATATTCTCGCCCAGGGTGGGAACATGGTGTTCAGAAGCTACGATATTACAGTATGGTGCAGAGATCGTGCCATGACCGATGTGTACATCAACACCAGCGTTGACGATAGTCCCCACGGCTAACGTTACCTCCTGACCAATTTCCAGCACACCACGGTTCGCTGCAACCAGACGGACATTCGTATCTAAAAAGACGCCATCGTGCAGTATTATTCTGCCTTCTTCCCTGTTTTTGAGATCAACCCAGGGCATCAAGGTAACATTGTCTTTGATCACCAGATTATTCGGATAGCCATCAATTCTTAAAATTACCGGACCAAATGCGCTGAACCCCTTCCCGATTATTACCCCCAAAGTGCTCAATTCATCGGCAACTTTTTCAGTCCACTCCCTGTCGCCAGAGCGTGATTTTCGCGTTGCACGAGAGACGACCATAGGTGGAATGCTATTTTCCCAGGCATCCAGAGGGTTTTCGATCGTGGTATCAATCGCAGATTGTGGACGCTCAATGAGTTTCGTAATGGTTGTAACGATTTGCTCCACAGTCGAGAATTGATCGCTTCCTAAAACCGTATCAGGAATTTTTACGTTGAAATAATCTTCAAGTCTGGTCAGTAAATCCACCACATGAAACGAATCGATCAGTCCACTGGAAAACAGATTTTTCGTCGCCGTAAAATCACTGCCAAGATTCCTGCCAGTAGCTTGAAGAATCTTACGCACCACCTGAACCACACTCTCCCGAATTTCGGAAGGTTCAAATGAAGGAAGTTCGTTTTCCTCTTTTTCGACTACAGTACATTCCTCAAGGTACTTATCCCGATTAAGTTTCCTACTGATTTTTCCAGATGAAGATTTCAACAACCACATGTGAGGGAGTATCCTGACATCTGCTGGTGTGACTTCCATACGTTCTGTGATAGCAGCACGTATATCAAATTCCAACTTTTGCCAGGTAGATTCGGGCTGTTTACTCTCAGCGAGAACCACCAGTTTTTGAGTCCCTTCATTCTCATCATCAATCCCGAACACAACATTTCGACCCGGGTGAATGCCATCGATGCCATTCAATATCTCTTCAACATCCTGTGGATAGAGATTCACACCAC
Source organism: bacterium (assembly GCA_019912845.1). GTDB lineage: Bacteria > Electryoneota > Electryoneia > Electryoneales > Electryoneaceae > JAIOHU01. Next base: position 5,956 of record JAIOHU010000252.1, on the reverse strand, counting down.
CGATGATGAGCATATCTTTTTTGCGTCCTATTACAAAAAGATGACCCTCAGATAGATAACCAATATCACCTGTGTAGTAGTAGCCATTCTGAATCGCCTCCTCGGTCGCCTCAGGATTTCGATAATATTCATTCAACATGCACGGTGAGTTGACAATAATCTCACCGACATGACGTTCAGGCAAAGACTGATTTCTACTATCAACGATTTTAATATCCGTTTCTGGCAGAGCTTTTCCAGATGAAACAAAAATTCGGTGGGTAGCTTTACTTCCATCAACCAGTGAAGCGATTCCTTCTTCAGCGAGCTTTACCCCATCAACGGTTTCATATTTCAACGGTATATTAAAACCACCGGATGTTACCGCGTAGGTCACTTCAGCCATGGCGTAAGATGCAGCAGCCGCTTCAGGATTGAAACCAGCAACGGCGAAGTGATCGCAGAAGTTACGGATGCTCGATTCGATCAGTGGTTCTGCACAATTCACTATGCCGCGCACATGTGACAGATCATAAGCCCCAGCCTTGTCCAATGGCACTCGTTTAGCCAGAAAGTTGAAGGCAAAGTTCGGCATCCAAGCGAGAGTTCCCTTGTAACGTGACAGAGCATCAGGTAGCATCGCCGGATTCTGCACCCAATCGAGAGGCGACATGGCTACAAGCGGTATCCCCTTTATAAATGGCAGGAAAAAGCATGCGATCAACCCCATATCATGATATAGAGGAAGCCAGGAAACTATTTTAGCGGTCTCGCGAATCTCCAGCATATCAGCGTAGTTGTCTACCTGCCAGAGCAATGCATGATGTGATAACGCCACTCCTTTTTTCAATCCAGTTGTACCCGATGAATACTGTAAAATAGCAGTTCTTCCCGGTTCGTCCGGCTCAAAAACAGTAAATTCGGATTCGACGACACACTCTTCAAAATTTAATAGACCGGTCTTTTGTATTATTTCTCCCTTTAATATTTCTTTTAGTTCAGGATAAACAACAACTAGCGATGCATCAGCATTATCGAGGAGTTTACCAATTGACTCTGTATAACGGTCAAGCGAATATTTAGCTGAGGGAAATGCAAACATGCTGGGGACAAAGCCACCAAGCAGAGCACCAAGATAAGAAGTATATAGATCAATCGAATGTTTCAATATCACAACGATCCGATCACCGGGAATTGCGCCGTAATTTCGATATGTTGCAGTCCATCGCTTCGCCCTGTTAATGATCTCACTGTATGAATAAGTTTCATCCTCTCTCCCAGGGAATAACAGCCGGAGGAAATCTGTTCTCTTCACTTTTTCCGCATTTTGCAATAATCTCGTGGGAATGCAGTCTATATGATTCTCTGCAATCACAAACCCTCCTCTTCAAGGAATAGTGCCGTATTCACCAGATTGAAGAGAAGTTTACTCTCGCTGTTCGGCAATTCATCTTTCGCAAACAGGGCTTCCAACCTCTTTCGATCTACAATCTCATTAAGCTCTTTTGAATCAACCACACGTTGCCTGACTTCAGCATCCTTTCTATCCAGCAGCATCTCAATAGGCGCATTAAACCCGACTTTCCGTACCGAATTGAGGATAATGTCAGGTACCAGCCCACGTACCGATTCACGCAACACCGCTTTTGCCAGCCCATTTTGAACCAGATGACGTGTTGGAATCTTTGAGGTGACGTCAAACAAGCCACGATCCAAGAAGGGTGATCGATTTTCCACAGAAAAATACATGGCATTAAGATCATCTTCGTGGGTAATCGCTGGGACTACTTCAGAGAAAAGCTCGTTTGCCATCCTGTTTCTAAGCAGATCATCTGAATACTGTTTCTCTGAAAATTCTTCCGACCAGGGCTGCTTCAAGGAGTTTTCAAATTCCTTGCGATTCAGAAAAATATGATCTCTGCCCAGTGGTGTCTTCACGAGGTACAGAGGATCCTTGAGATATGGATTACGAACGATTTCCCCCACCCCCGAATGCCAATTCTCTAATGACTTTTGAAAGAGATCACTTTCATTCTGAATGCTACTGAGATAGGTGTTGTGATGATCGTAATACCCTGAGAAGAGTTCATCGGCACCCACTCCACTGATAGAGACCTTGTAACCCGCATCTGCTATCGCTTTCTGCAACATCCATCCCACATACAACGAAATGGTGTACACAGGACTATCATGATAATTGATCAAACTTTTCAAATTATCGAGGAAGTTTGCAGTTTCGAGGAATACCGGTGTATGTCTAACCTTAAGAGCTTGCAATGAGGCATCCACCATTTCCTGCTCTTCGTAACGTTTGTCCGTGTTAACAATGTTGAAGCCATGAACATCATAGCCAAATTCTTTTGCTGCGAGATGAATCAACGAGTTTGAATCAATCCCGCCACTCATACAAAATGCCAGGGGAACATCCGAACGTAACCGTATTTCCAGAGATCGACGCAATGCAGATCGTGAGAGCTCAACAGCATCCTCAAACCCCATTGACTGATTCTGTTCAAATTCAGGTATCCAATACCGTGTCCTTCTTCTGGTCAGGTGTTGATCGATGGCGACAACAGTCGCAGCTGGAATCTGAGTGATCCCCTCATAGAAGGTGTAATTTGTTTTGTGGAGAGACTTGTAACCGTTGATGATATAGCGAGTGAGGTGGTCAAAGTTGATACGTGGTGAGCTATCAGCAAGTGCCTTTATCGTCTTGATCTCTGACGCAAAATAAAGGCCGTCTGAGCTTTCGAAGATATGCAGGGGTTTTTCCGCGAAACGGTCGCGTACAAGATGAAGCATTCCCTTCTTTTCATCATAGACCGCAAATGCCCACATCCCTTCGCAACGATCCAACCCCTTCCACCCTTCCGCGATCCAGAGGGTAAGCAAAACTTCAGTATCACCCGAAGTTCTGAATTGATACCCCTTCTTTTCTAAATAATCACGCACTTCAACATAATTATAAAGTTCACCGTTATATATAAGCCAGTGACCATCCCTGTAAAACGGTTGATTTGAACGCGGGTCAAGATCGATAATCGATAATCTGGAATGGAGCAAATGAACATGAAGTCCACTTGAGGTGGTACGATGGATAGAATCACAATGGTCAGGACCACGTCTCCGCATGGTTTCCAGAGCCGAGTTGACAGAATTCTCAGCGAGTTGTTGCTTTCCGATATATCCTGCGATTCCGCACATGGCTAACCAATCATTATTCGTCTGAGGTGAAACGGATCGGTATCCGGGTAATTCATCCCATCGATAGCGGTAGGACAACAACGGATACCAGAATTCTTCAGAACAGCGATAACATCATCGTTGAAACAGTGCTCCAAACCTTCCGGATATGAATAATGAATCGGTTCGAGATTTAAGTTCTCTCTCATCAAACGGATACTTGTATTTACCTCGCGTCGTAAGCTTTGCGGAGAAAGAAAACTCATCACCGCATGGGAATGGGTATGACCGCCGATGGTAAAAAGAGCATTGGACGCCAATGCATTTACCTGTTCCCAATTCATTTTCCTGTCAACCACTTTATCTGAATTGGATATTGCGGGTTCTTCAAGTTGACGGGAGAGAATCATGATCAATTTTTCAATATCAATATCTGGATCATTTTTTACATGAGTACGAATTTCATTTAAAATTTGTATTTGATCAGCCTCGTTGCTAAAAGCACGGCTTTCCTCTTCCCACGGCAATTCCACACTTCCAGTATGAACCAACTCAAACAGCTCCTCGATGCGGTCTATCCACGACATTCGATTTTGATCAATAAAGCCAGTTGTGATGTAAAACGTAGCGGGAATGTTGTACTCATCTAGAACCTCAGCGGCATATTCTAGATTGTTTGAAAATCCATCGTCGAAGGTTATCGCATAAGATTCCGGCGGAAAGGGAAGATTATTTCTCTGAATTTCCAGAACCTCATCCATGGAAAGTGCGTGCCCAAGTTGATCAAGACGCGCCATCATTTCATCAAAAAGACTCAGCGGAATATGTTTGCCTGTGTAATTTCGGACACGATATTTTTCATCATCAGGGATAACACCGTGAAAGAGGAATATGCAGAGTCCATCCTCCTGCAAGCGTGATGCAGGATCATGCCATGAGGTTTTTCTCACGAGAGTGTTCCTATGTGACGGTTGAAATACTTTCTGCAAATTTCCTTCAATTCCGTGGGCATGAATGAATAGTATCGTCCTTTTTTCTGTTGTGGAGTTGTAACAATTGATCTACCCATCTGGTATTCACTGAGCAAATCGAGAGCGAGATTAAGGCAAACCTCACTGTTTGTAAGCCGTAACTGATGAATTTTCATCCCGGGTGCGAGTGGTACAGTTTTACTTCTAAACACCTCGCCATCATCCAGCTCTGGATTTAAACGGTGCAGTGTTGTGATCAGGTTTTCGAAATCACGATGATAGATCGCCCAAAGATGGGTATCGAGCCCGCGATATTCTTCAGGATCGCCACCATGTAGATTAAAAATGCCGTTCGGGCAACATTCAATGACCTGCTGATATAATAACCCCGTGCCAAATACAATTATGATGTCAGGTTCAATTACCTTCAGCAAATCAATCGCGTCGGGATCGTTAATCCTTCTGAATGTTGAGCATGGGAGAAACTCCGCTATTGCAGTTTTGCCACCAGTAGCCTCAGCTACAGCATTACTTTCATAACTCTCACGTTGCTCCTCAAATGGATGTTCTGTCTCAAATGGTGCGGAGGCACTCCAGGATTCTAACAGAACATGAGAAACTGGAAACGCCTGGTTCAGATACCAGGTGAACCAGGTGTGATGAGGGGTTTGTGTGGTCAATATCACCAGTTTCATTGAGTATTTCTCACTTCAGTCAGTCAGAGAATGAATAATTTCAGGTCTTTCTTATAAAATGTGTAATTATTGAATTTTCTAACGTCTACAATATCAATACGCTCCTGGATTCCAGCTAGAACCATGCTGGTATGACGAGTTCGGAAACCGCGTTCTGGAAACACTGATTAGCTGGTTATCTATTCAAAATGTTCCGGTTGAAGAATCCTGCCTGCTGTCAGAGGTAGCTTCACAACCCTACCCAGCACCTTAGCTTCGTCACCTGGTTTGAAACCATTTCCGGGACGTATCCAGGTTAAATCTTCCCAACGCAGACATTCACCTGTTGAAACATCTCTTGATACTGCGATTGAACGCCGCATGGCATCACCACTGGCAATTTCAGATGGTTGAGCCTTTTTTATCCCATCACCGAGCAGAGTTTCAACCTCTCGCACTCGCAAAACCAGTTGTTTCAATTCCGCAGGTGTTGCTGAAAGTTGATGATCACGGAAATCCGAAAAATTCTTGTCCAAAGTGAAATGTTTTTCGATGATACGCGCTCCAATGGCTGCCGAAATCACCGCAGCTTCACAACCCAGAGTGTGATCAGAATAACCGATGGTAGCGTCGAAATTGTGTTGTAAAGTAACTATCGCCTGCAGGTTCGCTTGATCGGCAGGTGTTGGATAGCTGGATACGCAGTGAAGAATGCCAATATCCTGCTCGACAGAATTCTGCTGCCAGATCGTACGGATTCTTGACACCGCCATCTGAACCAGATTCGTATCTGTCATACCCGTCGAAAGCAGAATCGGTTTTCCAGTCCGGGCAACTCTTTCGATCAACGGATAGAATGTATTATCACCGGAAGCAATTTTGTACGCCGGTACTAAATCATCAAGAAATTCAGCACTTTGCAGGTCGAATGGAGTCGAGAGAAACATAATGCCATGATCATCTGCTGCTTTCGCTAATTTGCTGAAATCATCATAACTCAACTCAAAAGATTTTAACTTCGCAAAACGAGCCGGGTTTTCGTTGCTGACATAATGTTCCGTCTTGAATGTCTGGAATTTTACCGCATCCGCACCATTTATCGCTGCTGCCTCAATCATTTTGCAGGCAATATCAAAACTGCCTTCATGG
>JAIOHU010000251.1 GCA_019912845.1 bacterium | reverse complement strand
GCAGTGGAGGCAGTGGTTGATCAAACTGAGATCATGAAAGCTCAACGCAGATTCAAAAAGATTTCTGAATACCAGTCGAAGGAGGTTGAAACCCTGAATGCTATTCTTGATCGAATGGCGGAGGGTGATCTCACAGTTACTTACCAGCCAGTCGAACCGGATGAAGACACTAGCGAGATCGCGGCTTCATTCAAGGAAATCTCCGAATCGTTGAATGAGACTCTCGATAATTTGAACAATATCCTAAGTAATGTAACAGTTGCCGTGGATCAGGTCTCAACTGGGTCTCAACAGGTGAGTTCTGCTAGTCAATCCCTATCAGAAGGATCGACTGAACAGGCATCATCCATCGAGGAAACTTCATCATCCATGGAGGAAATTGGTTCACAGACCCGCCAGAATGCTGCCAATGCCGAGGAAGCGAATAAGCTTACTGCAGAAGCCCGATTAGCGGCCGATACTGGAAACCAAAGTATGCAGAAGATGATTGAAGCAATGAAGGAAATCAAGGATTCTTCAACTGAAGTCTCGAAAATTATCAAGGTTATTGATGAAATCGCATTTCAAACAAATCTTCTCTCACTGAATGCTGCAGTTGAAGCGGCACGGGCGGGTATTCACGGCAAAGGGTTTGCTGTTGTTGCTGATGAAGTACGAAACCTGGCACAAAGGAGTGCAAAAGCGGCAAAAGAGACGACTGAAATGATCGAAGGCTCGATGACAAGGGTATTGGCAGGCTCGGAAATCGCGCTGAAGACGGGAGATGCACTGGAAGAAATTGTATCCAGTATTGCAAAGGCGACTGCATTGGTAAACGAGATCACGGATGCTTCACGTCGACAAGCTACTGGAATCGAACAAATCAATGATGCCTTGACTCAGATAGATTCAGTTACTCAATCCAACACAGCCAACGCAGAAGAAAGTGCAGCGGCTGCGGAAGAATTATCCAGCCAAGCTACACAATTGTCGAATACAGTTAGAAAATTCAAACTGAGGGATTCAAGTCGAAACTATGCGCACATTCCTGCTCGAGGTGTTGCTAATCGGGAAATGGAACGGCAGAACCAGTCAATAGCCAAAGGTGTTGTGGATTCTGGAAACGGAAAGAGAAGCAGGTTACCGATACCTCAACAAATTATCGAACTGGATGATGATGAGTTTTCTGGCTTTTAAGCTGAGTACTGGTTTAACTGATCTGACCTTTGTTTTTCCTTTTCTTTCTAGGGTAATGTGGGATTAACGCTGGGTTCTAATTGAGAACAAGCAAAGTTCTTTTCAGCTAAATACAAATGCTATTTTGGGTTTGTTTGGGATGGATATATGTTTGAAAGATACACCAAATTTCAAGATAGATATTGAGAAATACTATGACCGATGACCTTGGCAGTGTTACAACGTTTGAGTCAGCAGCACAATTCAGGACGGGATACCTGGTCCAGGACTCTTATAAAGTGCTGACTATTGATGATGAGCCAGGATTTCGCGAAAATATTTCAGATTATCTCGAAGATTTAGGATATACTGTAGTAGGAGCGCCTGATGGTGAAACTGGTTGGCGGATGATTGAAAATGAATCACCCGATCTGATCCTGTGCGATCTTCGTATGCCCAAAATGAATGGTCTGGATTTCCTCGCGAAGGTACGTGAAAGTGCAATTGAAATACCAATCATTATCATCTCCGGCAAGGGAATCCTCAGTGATGCTGTTCTTGCAATGAAGCTTGGAGCGGTGGACTATCTGCAAAAACCGATAATTGATCTTGACCAACTTGGTGATGCGGTAAATCGGGCATTTGAGAAAAAATACTCCGCGAAGTTCGGGAAGCAAATTGAAAGCGACTTAACTATTGATTTTGGACAGAGTGATGCCACATTAAATTCTACAGATAATTCGAATAATTATGAACGAGCATTACGTGAAAGCGAGGCACGTTATCGTACGATATTCGAATCTACAACTGATGCCTTCCTTTTATTATCAGATGACCAAGTTATTGATTGCAATAAAAGAGCCCTTGAGATATTTCGCTGTACACGTGAAGCGTTGCTTGGAAAGAGTTTTTATGCACTTTCAGCAAGCCAATCTGGTGATGAACAGGAGGATTACCTCTTTGCCCGCAGCAATATCGAGATGGCTCAACAAGGTAGTCCCAGAATATTTGAATGGCACAATCGCCGCTTGACAGGTGAAGTATTTACTACCGAAATCAGTCTGTCACGCTTGGCAACATTTGAGAATGCACCGTTACTAGTGGTAGTTCGTGATACTACAGAACGCAAGCGTCTGGAGAACCAACTTAACCATTCCCAGAAAATGGAAGCGATCGGTCGTCTGGCCGCTGGTGTAGCACATGATTTCAATAATTTGATTACAGTGATCTGGGGAAACGCTGAAATCGTAAAGATGCGTTATCAAACTAATCAAAAGCTTTGCGGTGATCTTGATGTGATCATTGAAACAGCCTATCGAGCGACAAATCTTACACGTCAACTATTGGTATACAGCCGTAAGGAATATTTCGAACCGAAAATAAACAATTTGAATTCTGTTCTGGACAATTTAGACAAAATGTTGCGTAGGGTAATTGGAGAGGATATAGATCTTACAATTAAGAAGACTGCAGATATTGGAAACACGCTTGTAGACGCTGGGATGATTGAACAGGCAATTGTTAATATCTGTATTAATGCACGCGATGCCATGCCACAAGGTGGATTATTGACTATCAAAACCCGGGAAACAAATCTCCCAGGTGACTACATACCAACTATACCGGAATTCCTGCCACGAGATTGTGTCGCTGTAGATATTTCTGATACCGGAACTGGAATACCCAAAGACATACTCGATAAGATATTTGAACCATTTTTTACAACAAAAGATGCAAGTAAGGGTACTGGACTGGGGCTATCCAACGTTTACGGAATAGTGAAGCAGAACCGTGGCGATATAAAAGTTGAAAGCATCATCAGAAAGGGGACGACCTTTACCATTTACCTTCCACTGGCAACAGGTAACATTGAAGTCATGGAGGAAGATGATGATGTTGCCGATAATTTGCTCGGTGTTGAAAAAATCATGATTGTGGAGGATGATAAGCAAGTCGCTGATTTGGTTCAAAAGATGATGAAAAGGTTCGGCTATGAAATTACTCTTATAAAACGTGGGGATGAGGCTCTTGAAATTCTCAAGGAGTCAGCGGATAAATTTGATATGGTTGTAAGTGATGTTGTTCTCCCAAAGGTTAGCGGCGTGGAATTGGCAAAGTATATTAGAGAACACAACCCCGATGTGAAAGTATTGCTAATCTCAGGCTACACAGATGATTCACTTGCACATTACGGTCTTGATGAAACGGTACATACATTAATTCGCAAACCATTCCATCTGAGCGTTCTGATAAAAAAGATCAGAGAAATGCTTGATGCAGTGGATGCGTGATTCGTTCAGGTGGTCGGTCTCAAATACGATGAATGTATTGTTGGTAAGAGTCTTGTCCAAGACTTAAAACACAGTTCCTCGCTGTTTCGTTTAGGTAGAACAGGTGTTATTCTTTTATCGGTCATAGCGAACGAAGAGAAGTAATATCTCTGGTGCCTAAATTTAGATTGCCACATCGCTTCCTCCAGGGAGAGGTAGGAGTATCTCTTTTATTCCAAAAACCACCCGAAAAAATTGCGAAGAGTTAAAATCTCAAGTACAGTACCTATATGTTTTGCTTACCAGATATGAATAGCGTAGCCGACCTGAATTATGGGATTCGTTGAAGTTCATCGTTTTTGAACATTGATAAACTGCGGAGAAAGCATTGGATCAAAGTGAGAATCGATTTGCAGCACTCTCTGATGCATCATTCGAATGCATTTTCTTTTCGGATAAAGGTGTTTGCATAGATCAGAACAAAACTGCAGAACGTGAGTTCGGATACAGTCGTGAAGAGGTAATCGGTCGTATGGGGACTGAGTGGATTGTGCCAGAGGACAGAGATCTTGTGTTGAAAAATATGATGGAAGGACTGACTGACCCGTATGAAGTAACTGCACTACGAAAGGATGGAACTACATTCCCTTGCGAAATTCAGGGACGAATGACAGAATATAAGGGTCGTTTGATTCGTGTTACAGCTCTTAGAAACATCAGCGCAAGGAGGAGAGTCGAACAATCCTTGCGGGAAAATGAGAAATATATCGAAAGTATTTTTAGGGTGGCACCAGTGGGAATCGGCGTTGTGATCAACAGGATTTTCCACAAAGTAAATCGGCAGTTTTGTGAGATTTCAGGATACACAGAAGAAGAACTACTCGGAAAAAGTGCGAGAATGATCTACGAGTCAGAGGCTGAATTTGAACGCATCGGTAAGGAAAAATACTGGCTGATACAGGAACACGGTACCGGCACGCTTGAAACGGTTTTCAAGACTAAAGAGGGTAAATTGGTTGATGTTCTGCTCAGTTCGACACCAGTTGATTCAACAGATTATTCTAAAGGTGTAACCTTCACTGCATTGGATATTACTGAAAGAAATAAAGTAGCTGACGAATTACGTAATCAAAAGAACTTTTTTGAGCAGATGTTCACACAATCGTCCGTTTCTACCCAGATTTTGGATAAGGATGGTTGGTGTGAACGAATTAATCCCAAGTTAAGCGAAATATTTGGTGTCGAACCAGAACAAATGGAGGGAAGAGTATATAACATTTTCAAAGATGAGGAAATTAGACGTCGAGGTATCGATAAAATACTTGAAAAAGTTATTGCGAATTGTGAACCCTCAGAATGGGAGGTGCTTTTTGATATTGGTGTTGCCGCTGATTCTCAAGATATAGAAGTAAGGGAAAAGATTCAGAAATGGTACTCCAATTGGGCTTATCCAATTGTGGATGAGGATGGTCAGTTGATAAATGTAGTGATCCAACATAATGATATAACCGAGAAAAAAATCGCTGAACAGGCACTAAAAGAGAGTGAGGAAAGGTTCAGGTTGTTGTTTGATAATATGGGTCGAGGGGTCGCTATTTATCAAGCTGTGAACGATGGTGACAATTTCCGATTCGTTGATATCAATCGCTCCGGTCAGAAACTTAGCAATGTCACTCGTGAAGATGTTGAAGGGGAATTGATCACAGAGAAATTCCCATCTGCTGAGGAATTTGGTCTGCTCAAAGTGATGCGAGAAGTGAATAAAACCGGATTACCACTTGAGTTGCCATTGTCACTATACAAAGATGGAAGGGTTGAACAATATGTGGAAAACTATGTTTTCAAGCTCCCCAGTGGATTGATTGTTGCCATGTATGAAGATACTTCTGAGAAACATCGCGCTGAACAGGCACTAAAAGAGAGTGAGGAAAGGCTAAGCAAAATAGTATCAAATATGCCGGTGTTGCTTGATGCGTTTGATAAAGATGGAAATGTGATTTTCTGGAATGCTCACTGTGAAAACGTTACTGGATATTCAGCGGAAGAAGCGATTGACGATCCAGATTTCTTTGCCAAACTTTATCCGGATGAAGAATACCTTGCATGGATACAGAAGGCTAGTAAAGATAGAGCGGGTGATTTTAAAGATCTGGAATTTGAATTAACCAGAAAGGATGGGAAGAAAAGAATTATAGCATGGAGTAATGTGTCTAAAGCATATCCGATTGCAGGCTGGGATAATTGGGCAATCGGGGTTGATGTAACCGATCGATGGTTGACTACCGAAGCCTTGAGAAAAAGTGAAGCTTACATAAAGGGGATTTTTCACGCTGCTCCTATCGGTATCGGTGTTCTTGAAGATAGGAAGTTTCGATCCGTCAATAAATATTTCTTTGAAATGCTTGGCTACACTGAAGCTGAACTTCTTGATAAAAGTATTGAAATTATCTTCGAATCAAGGGAAGAGTATAAACGTGTTGTTGATATGATTTACTCATCTCTTGAAAAATATGGATTCGGAGCTGAGGAAACTGTAGGAATCACTAAGGATGGCAAGAGAGTACACATCTACATCAGTATTGTCCCTTTTGAGAGAGGGGATCCCTCTCAGGGTGTTATTGCAACGGTAATGAATATATCAGACCGGGTTGAATACGAGAGCAAACTTCGAAAGAATGAAGCCAGGTTTAGATCACTTGTCGAAAATCTGGGGGACGGTGTCTTTACACACGACTTGGAGGGAAATATCATCCTTGTTAACCAGGCTGCGTGCAGAAATTCAGGGTATACACGCGAAGAGTTACTCAACTTACGGGTTCATGAATTGGATCCAGACGCAATTATCCGAGACGACCTGCACAATCTCTGGATGGAACTCACTCCGGGTGAATCTGTCAGGTTGGAAGTTGAACACAGAAGAAAAGATCGAACGATCTACCCTGCGGAAGTCATTTTGAACAAGATGGAAATTTATGGAACTGAAGCAATTGTTGCAGTTGCAAGAGATATTACTGAACGCAAGGAATTTGAAAATGCTCTCAAGGAATCTGAAGAGAAATTAAGGCTAACCTTTGATTCGGTTGGTGAGGGTATTGTTGTGATGGATCAAGCATTGAAAATTCTTCAAATTAACAATGCAATGGCGAGATTGGTTGGATATAAGGATAAAACAAAAGTAATCGGCAGGGATGCGTATTCTTTTCTTAAAGAGGCGGATATAATACGTGTGCAAGATGAATTAAAGGAGCAGGAAGAAGCAAATAATAGCACAGAAACCAGGGAACTCTACGATATTTGCAAGAAGGATGGCAGTTACTTTCCTGCAGAGGTTAGTGCAGAACTGATGAGAGATTCGGACAACAATCTGATTGGTTATGTTGCCCTCATCAAGGATGTTCGGGAACGTATCGCAGCACAGAATGCTCTTGAAGAAAGCCGTGAGAAGTACCGTCTCCTGGTGGAAAATCAGACTGACTTAATCGTAAAAACTGATAAAGACCACAATTTCTTGTTCGTCAGTCAATCCTATTGTGAAAAATTTGGAAAAACTGAGGAACAACTTCTTGGGAATTCATTCCTTCCAATGGTACATGATGAAGACAGAAAAGCTACACTTTCAGTACTGGACCAAGTATACTCTCCTCCTTTTTCATGTTACCTGGAGCATCGAGCGGCGACCACAAGAGGATGGCGATGGTTAGCCTGGGTGAATACTGGAGTAGTAGACGAGAAGGGTGAGATCTACGAAATAGTAGGGGTTGGACGAGATATTACGGTTCAGAAACAAGCTGATCAGGAAAGACGCAAGTTACGGCAACTACTGCAGAATATTATCAACTCGATGCCCTCCATTATTGTCGGGGTAAATGGCAATGGAAGAGTAACTCATTGGAATAGTCTCGCTGAGGAAATGTTGAAAATAAGTGTATCTAATGCAATTAATAAGGAATTCCGCGAAGTCTTTCCTGAAAATCTTTGTTCTATTTCGGAGGTTCAAAAAGCTATTGCAAATAACAAACCGTTCGTTAAGGCGCGAATGCCTCACGATTTTGATGATGCACGGCTTACTTTCAATATTACAGTATATCCAATTGATGACTGGAACGAAGAAGGTGCTGTAATTCGTGCAGATGATATAACAGAAAGAGTTCGAATAGAAGAGATGATCATTCAGTCGGAAAAAATGCTGTCGGTCGGTGGTTTGGCAGCGGGTATGGCGCATGAAATCAATAATCCACTGGGGATTATCCTACAATCCGCCCAAAACCTTGAGCGAAGGGTATCGGAGTCGGTTATGAAGAATGTAGAAGTTGCCATGGGACTTAATCTTGATATGGAGGCGATGCGTAAATATTTCCAGGAACGTGGTATCTTCAGGTATATCTCCAGCATCCGTGAAGCTGGGATACGCTCATCAGAGATCATCAACAATATGCTCGATTTCAGCCGACAAAGCGTTGCTACACTACCTGAGGTCGATATCCATGAACTGATCGCTGAGGCAGTCAATCTTGCGTCCAGAGATTACGATCTTAAGAAAAAATACGATTTCAAGCAGATCGACTTACGGTATGAGTTCAATGAGTCGTTGCCCAAAATATCTTGCGACAGAGTGAAACTAGAGCAGGTGTTTCTGAATCTGCTAAAAAATGCTGCGCAAGCCTTGGCTGAAGTATCCGAACGTAATCCCGTAATTATCATCAGAACAAGTCAAGATTCGGATAATGTGTTTGTGGATGTACAGGATAATGGTCCAGGTATGGATGAGCATACACGTAAACGTGCCTTTGAGCCCTTCTTTACCACAAAGGAAGTTGGGATGGGAACCGGGTTAGGATTATCGGTATCCTATTTTATTATCACCGAAAATCATGGTGGTAGTATGAATATTGAATCCACAAAGGGGCAGGGGACAACCTTCACGATTTCACTACCAAAAAAGGAATAATAGTTGCTAATGAGAGGCTCGGGAGCCCACAGAAAAATTTTATGCCCTGACACGCGAGTACCACTTGACGATGTGCTTAATTCTTATTACAATATAAAACGGATGACTCAAAGAGCCATCCGTTGACGATTTGAAATGTGAACAGTTGACAGAGGCCACCTTTGTTCAACTGCCCTCACTTCTTCTATCCGGTTTCACCCGTTGGGTGTGATTTGTAACATTCTGGACGCCGCATCCCCGCGATATCAAAACGTCCTTGACTGTTACCAGCCACGCCCACTTTTCATATAAGCAATACTCATACCAGTTTCACGTTATCCCTGCTCACTTGAATGGCGTATTCGGATGCTTTTCCTGATTTGCGAAAAAATAGGTACACCAACAATCATATAAGTTGTTGTATTTGCTGGATTAATAGGTGATCGTCGATAACTACAGTAGACAATTCCCAGGAGAACTATAATCTGAAAAAACGATTTTTAGCCTGAAGCCGAACCTCTTTTTTCGCAAATTCTGTAACCATGAACTCCCAACTGTAAACCTCGTGCACATGGGCGGTACTCTCGTACACAGGTGGGTTTTAAAATCCGAATTTCTGGGAAAGAGCAAGCAAAGTAAAAAATGGGATAAAGGCGAGTGCGATGGCTGCGCATGACCGCCAGGTAGTCAACTTTTGAACTGTGCTGATTGTTCTTACCAGGTAGAATACGCTGACAATACGAAGCAGATAGTCGAAAAGAAGCAGGAGATTCAGCGGCGAAAATAACTCCCATGGATAAGCTGACCCATACGGAAAACTTTGCAGGCGCAACGAGCTGTAGTTTAAAGTGGCAAATACCGCCCAAACTGGCAGTGCAATCAGGTAAGGTAGGAACGACCAGGCGATTGCAGTACGATGACCTCGATGGCGAACTCGTCCCCCGACAAATATTCCGGTGATCCGAACAAGCAGGCTACCAAGTAAAACTAATGTCGTCCCTAGCAGGCTACCATAGGCTACAATTGCAAAAATTGTAATCGCCAGGCTGGGAGATTCCCCCAGTCCAAAGTGGATAATTTTATCAATGAAGCTGTTTATCCCGACAAAATCTGGGAGGGGGTGCAAACCATGAATTACGCTTGAACGTAGCGCTGCAGTTATACCTTCAAGGATTCCCAACCACACGACACCGAAGTGCGGATCAATCTCAAGCAGACGCGCGATGGTTTGTTTTGGAGATATCAGAAACTTCAACAAAAGCAGAACACCATGTCTGGGAGTGGGAGTATCCATGGTTTCAAGCCGTTTCTATCCCCAGAGCTGCTGCAAGACCATTCTCGTGGTTTGCACGAATATCTTCAATCGAAACACTAAAAATCTGCCGGAATCCAATGCCTTTGCCACCAGTTGTTCCGATCCATTTACATGGGACATCGAGCTTTTCCGCCAGCAACTCGAACTCATCGATAGAATTTACATCAACCGCCACCACAGCTCTCGATGGACCCTCTCCAAATAAATGGAGTGGAGATATTTCCTCTTCAAATTCGAGGAGCGCACCCATGGGATTATCACGGTCAGCAATTGCCATCTCACAGAGTGCCACCACCAGACCACCCTCAGCTAGATCATGCGCGCACTGAATCATCTCTTTGTTAATACCTTGAATCAGAAGTTGCTGAAGTCGTTTTTCCAGATTCAAGTCAAGTTCTGGTAGTCTGCCGGAGGGTTTGCCGTTGTTCATGATTTGCCATTCACTGGCAGCCCATGAGACTTGATCAGATCCGATCAGGAAAATCGCCTGTCCTTCCTTCTTGAATGCCATACCGACTGATTTTTCTACATCTTCAATTAATCCTACCGCTCCAATCACTGGAGATGGATATACCGCACCGGTTGGACTCTCATTGTAAAATGATACATTTCCACCGGTCACCGGAGTTTCCAGAACCCGACAGGCTTCACCCATTCCTGCAATCGCTTCGGTAAATGTCCAGTACACTTCGGGCTTGTAAGGGTTGCCAAAGTTCAGACAATTGGTGATCCCAATGGGTGTTGCACCGCTACAAGCGACATTACGAGTTGCTTCAGCGACTGCCATGGCAGCACCCTGGCGTGGGTTGAGGTAGACAAAACGGGCATTGCAGTCGGTAGCAATCCCAAGTCCCTTTTTCGTACCTGGAACACGCACAACCGCGGCATCACCCTCTCCAGGGAGCACACGTGTATTTGTACGAACCATGTGGTCATATTGACGGAAAACATGACGGCGTGAAGCAATATTCGGACGTGCGAGTAGTTGTAAGGTTGCAGCGGTAAAATCAGTGGGTTCATTCAAGGGCGTTGGGGCATTTGAGGTTACGATATATTCAGGCTCTACAGTTTCTCGTTTGTAGACAGGAGCACCTCCACCCAGTGCCAGGGAGTGAGCTGGGATGTCGCAGAGCAGTTTTCCATCCTTTTGCAGTTTCAACCTGCCATCACCCGTAACCACACCAACCTCAACAGCTTCCAAATCCCAGCGATTAAAAATTTCAAAAATTTCGTCTTCATGACCACGCTTCGCAACGAGTAACATCCTCTCTTGAGATTCGCTCAACATGATTTCGTAAGGAGTCATGCCTGTTTCACGAACGGGTACTTTGTCAAGGTTGAGAATCATTCCGACTTCACCGGCTGCAGCCATTTCACAGGAGGAGCAAGTTAACCCCGCAGCTCCCATATCCTGGATGCCCACCAACGCTTCTTTGCCAGCGAGTTCGAGGGTTGCTTCAAGGAGGAGTTTCTCGGTAAATGGATCACCTACCTGCACATTACTTTTACGTTGCTCAGACTCTTCAGATAGCTCTTCTGAGGCGAATGTTGCACCGTGAATGCCGTCGCGTCCTGTTCTGGCACCCACGTAGATAACCGGATTTCCTTCACCTGAGGCAGCAGCGTGCATGACTTTATCGTGTTCGACAAGCCCAACTGCCATGGCATTGACCAGCGGATTCCCCTGGTAGGATTCCTCAAAATAGATTTCACCACCTACTGTCGGGACTCCGAAACAATTGCCATAATGAGCAATCCCTCGTACAACCTCATCCAACAGGAAACGAACGCGACTGTTTTCTGGTGGACCAAAACGTAGACTGTTCAAAGCTGCGATAGGACGTGCACCCATAGTAAATACATCACGAAGAATCCCACCCACTCCGGTGGCTGCCCCCTGAAATGGTTCCACTGCTGATGGGTGATTGTGGCTTTCAATCTTAAATGCAACTGCAAGCCCATCGCCGATATCAACCAGCCCGGCATTTTCTTCACCTGCGCTAACGAGAAGCCTTCCACCACTGCGGGGAAGCGTTTTTAACTGAAGTATCGAATTTTTGTAACTGGCATGTTCCGACCACATCACCGAATAAATTCCCAGCTCAGTGAATGTTGGAGTGCGCCCGAGCAGGGAGACAATTTCATTATATTCCTCTTCGCTCAAGCCATGTAATTCGATTATTTCAGATGTTATTTCAGGGTCATTTGTGTAGGATACGGGTTTCAACACACTCATTCTGACTGCCTTTAGATTATTCGATATGCTTTCAAGTGACTGTAGAAATCAACGATGATGACTTTTAGAACGCTATACACTGGTACTGCAACAAACATCCCGATGGGACCAGCAATTCTACCACCGATCAACACTGCGAGCAGAACAGCAGCAGGGTGAACGTTTACGGATTTTGAAATCAGCCATGGCTTTAAAATCACATTATCCAACGATTGTACGCTGATCAAGGTTATTGCCATCCAGAACATCCCAAAACCGACCTGGTCATAGGTAATCAGGATAACTAGTCCTGTGGGAAGCCAGGAGATTAATGGTCCGAAGAAAGGGATCATATTCAAAAGACCATTGACGATTCCCAGGACAAGAGAAAACTTCACTCCAACTATTGCAAACATCACTGATACCAAGACACCAACTATCAATGATTCCAGCAGAACACTTCTGATATAATTTCCAAGTTGCTCATCAATACGGTTGCTTAAAGAGACTGCCATTTCAAAAAAACGATTTGGAACTCGGGCTATGAAATTTTTGTGCAATTTGTCACCATCCCGAAGGATAAAAAAGGTGATAAACGGGACAACGATTGACAAAGCGAGAACATTTGCAGCAGAAGCAAGAATAGTGAGTGACTGCTCAAGAAACCCACTTGTGGCACCACGTACACGGGTTAACCATTCCTCAGCCTCACTACCATCAAATCCGAAGAGTGTCGTAATACTGGGAAATCTTTCATCCAACCACGCAGTCATCTTTGCCTGAAATGCATTAATATTCACCTGCTCAAGCCTTGTAAGCAGACTTCCGATCTCGTTTGCCAGGAAAGGGATAAAGTATTGCAAGGCAAAAATGAGCAAACCGATAGCGAGGGCAAATATACCAAGAATAGAGACTTCTCGTTGCACGCCCAATCGTTCCATCATCACCATCAATGGCCGGATGATATATGCCAGAACGAGGCAGATAATAAGCGTAACCAGCAAATCACTGATTAATGGAAATATTATCCCAAAAATAGCGACAGCAGCAAGAGCAAGGATCAATAGAATCGTGCGACGGACTGAGGGTTTTAATACAGGCTCAGTGAGGAGTGCCATTACTCAGCCTCCTCCTGGTTTTGTTCACGGTATTCCACCAATTTTTCATTCGCCATCCGCAAACGTTGAAACGTAATTTTCGCGAGTCGTTCCATGATAAATACTCCGATCCGCGGACGCTGATGCATCAAGTGTTGCAATTGTGGACGGAAAAATCCTGCAAGCAAAGTAGGCTTGCAAGTGAGAGCAGTTGCGGAACGTGTTAATTCATCAATCAGGGACATCTCACCAAAAAAATCCCCAGTGTGAAGCCTGACTAATTCTCTGGCATCCTCTTCCGCGCTTGCCAAGATTTTTACTTCGCCATCAAGGATAACATACATCCCCAATCCTGGTGTACCACTTTCAAAGATGACTTCACCTTCACCATAAGAGCGAATGTGAAGCATATCAGAGATCATCTTCCAATATCGCTTGGGTACATCTCCAAACAACGTTGATCTACTGAATATCTCTCGAATTTCTTTCTGGCTCAGATCCCCTTTTTTTCTTAGGGGCATCCATTCTATATCTGTCGATTTCGACATGTTGATCCTACAGTAAAGCTGTTAACCCGTTTATGATTCCCATACTACATATCCCATCTCCATAGAGCGGAGCACATCTTCATGACAGGGTAGTATTCGTATGGCATATCCAAAATAGCCTGATGAATCACACAAGAGATCACCACCGTATATACAATTTCCCCGTTCATCACGCTCTATAAAACTTAATGCGATGCCATCACCCTTTTGCAATTCACGGTCGCCTGACAAGGGACCCCTGAAAGCTTCAACACAGACATCCGAAGGCTCTAATTGTCCAAGTGAAACTGTAGTCGTGACATTTATGGATTCGCCCACGTGAAGTTGTGCAGGACTATTATCCACAACGTCAAGCACCTTCACTGCTGACCAGTTATTCTGAATTTTATGAGTCCAGGAGTTCAGCTCTCGAGTTCGCTTGAACCCATCTTCACTCAATCTTTCGTATCGTTCCAGGCAGGGAAGGTATGCCTGCTGAGTATATTCGTCCACCATGCGTGCCATCACGAAACGGGGGAATACGATTTCCAAAGTGTCCTTTATCATGTTTGTCCAGGCGCGGGGTACCCCCAGGCTATCCTGATGGTAAAATAGCGGTACGATATGTTCTTCCAAAATATCATAAAGTGCTTCAGATTCTACTTTATCCTGAAGTTTAACGTCATCATAGGTTTCTCCATGTCCAATTGCCCACCCGATTTTCGGGCTGAATGCCTCATCCCACCATCCATCGAGCGTGCTGCAATTCAGGACACCATTTACAGCAGCTTTCATCCCACTGGTTCCAGAAGCTTCCAGAGGGCGACGTGGATTATTCAACCAGACATCACACCCCTGAACCATGTGCCGAGCAACATTGATATCGTAATCTTCAATAAATACAATACGGTTTCGAACTCGTTCATCTCGTGCAAAATGTACAATCTCGCGAATGATACGCTTTCCCGGTTCATCTGCCGGGTGAGCTTTACCGGCAAAAATCAATTGAACGGGTTTTTGTGGGTTTGTTAGAATACGCAGTAGCCGTTCTCTATCCGAGAAGAGCAGTCCCGCACGTTTGTACGTTGCGAATCGTCTGGCAAATCCAATCGTCAACGTTTCCATATCGAGCACATTGCCAACTTGTTCAATTTCAGACGGATTGGCATTTCGTTGACTCAGTTGTTTTCGTAAACGTTTTCTCGAGAACGCAATAAGCCGTCTTCTCAACCTCTCCCGCATACGGTAAATTTCCTCATTAGAAATCTGCTGCACACGTTTCCACATTTGAGTTCCGAGTGGATTTTCTTCCCAACGGGGTCCCAGCTCGCGATCAAGTAAACGTCTCATATCATCACTGATCCAACTGGGTGCATGAACGCCATTGGTAATCCCGAGAATTGGAATCTCAGACTTATGAACCCCAGGCCATAAATCCTTCCACATATTTCTGCTTACACTCGCATGCAACTGGCTGACGCCGTTGGTGGTGGCGGAGAGTTTAATCGCGAGGATTGCCATATTGAAAGTGGTATCAGTTTTATCAGGATCAGCTCCACCCAATGCAAAGAAACTTCGCCGATCCAGCCCAAGTTGAGGCCAGTAGGATTGGAAATACTTGTCAATCAGGTCTTTTCCAAAACGGTCGATTCCTGCCGGAACGGGTGTGTGAGTGGTGAACACATTTGATGATTTCGCCGCCAGTCGAGCCTCCTCGAAGGTCAGTTGACTCTCCTCCATCAGCTTACGGATGCGTTCCAATGCCATGAAGGCAGAGTGTCCTTCGTTAAGATGGAAAATCGTAGCATCAATGCCGAGTTTTTCCAGTGCAATCAACCCACCGATGCCAAGAACGATTTCCTGACGGATTCGTGTCTCATATCCACCACCATAGAGTGTTTCAGTGATCTTCCGATCTTCGGGATCATTGGCGAGGACATTGGTGTCGAGGAGGTAAAGTTCGGTACGTCCGATTTGCACACGCCAGATATGCAGGGCGACATCCCGGCTTCCCACCCAGACATTACATTCGATTGGTTTACCGCTCGCTTCATCTCGCAGAAGTTCTATTGGCAGGCAAAACATATCATTTTCCGGGTAGGATTCCTGCTGCCAACCATCTGCGTTCAGATACTGGCGGAAGTAGCCCTTCTGATATGCCAGACCTACACCAATTATTGGAATTCCCAGATCACTCGCGGCTTTCAGGTAATCTCCCGCCAGAACACCCAACCCACCTGAATAAACAGGAAGGCTTTCATGTAGTCCGAATTCTGCCGAAAAATAGGCGATCTTCAGTTTTTTATGATTGGTGAATGTTTTCTGATACCAGGTCGACTCTTTGCGATAACTCTCAAATGTATGCCAGATACGATCCAGTTGCGCTAGAAAACCTTCATCGCTCGCGATATTTTCAAGTCGTTCCTGCCCGATTTCAGCAAGCATACGTACTGGATTCTGCTCAGTATGAACCCACAAATCTTGATCCAGCCTTCGGAAAAGGTCAATGGCATCAGGACTCCAAACCCAATGTAAATCAAGGGCAACAGATCGTAACCTCTCCAGCTTTTTCGGAAGAGTTGGAATCACATGGATCGTATGAATTCGGTTCATAATACAACACTCACATTGTAAATTTGAAAATGGGTTTTAAACAGGATCACATTAGAGTGAGAAGATACTCTTATCACCCTTTTAACCCAAACTTATAAAGGTAGATCAGTGGTATATGTTGGTCAAGGTACAGTGTGAACTTGGAAACAAAACAGGCTCGGTTGAATATGCCCGAGCCTGCTTCATAAAATCAATGATAATAAATCGTTATAAGAAAATAACTGTTTATCCAACGTTGATATTCAAGACCTTTTCAATTCGTTCCAGTGCCCAGTCAATCTCCTCGCGTGTAATAACGAGCGGTGGTGCGAAACGGATTACACTTGCATGTGTCTCTTTCGCAAGGATGCCTTCTTCTTTTAACGCTTCGCAGAAGGGACGAGCGACTCCGCTTTCCTTACGTATTTCAACACCGATCAACATGCCACGTGCACGTACTTCCTTCACATGAGGGCTTTTGATCGCCTTCAGCTTTGTGACAAAATAATTACCTAATTCTTCAGCACGTTCTACCAGTTTTTCTTCGACGAGAACGTTCAAGGCTTCCACCGCAACCGCTGCCCCGAGGGGATTGCCGCCGTATGTGCTGCCGTGACTACCGGGATCAAAAACCTCCATGATCTCTTCATTTGCAGTAACCACACTCACCGGCATAAATCCACCGCTGATCGCCTTTGCAAGCAAATAAGCATCAGGCTGGATATTTTCATGTTCACAGGCGAACATTTTGCCTGTACGTCCCAAGCCGGTTTGAATTTCATCGGCTATGAGAAGGATATTGTTCTCTTTGCAAAACTTGGCGAGACCAGACAGGAAACCAGCTTCAGGTATTAAAATTCCACCCTCAGCCTGGATCGGTTCAAAGAGGACTGCGGCTGTATTTTCATTCACCATCGCTTTTACCGAATCCAGATTCCCATATTCAGCAAGTTTGAACCCGGGTGTAAAGGGTCCGAATCCCTCTTTGTAATCTTCATCAGAGGAGAATCCAACGATTGTGGTTGTGCGACCGTGGAAATTACCCTCGAATGCTACAATTTCAGTTTTATCGGCAGCGATACCCTTTATTCGTTCACCCCAACGTCTCGCCATTTTAATGGCAGTTTCAACCGCTTCAGCACCTGTGTTCATCGGCAGGGCTTTAGTGTGACCAGTCAACTGGCAGACTTTTTCGAGGAAATCACCAAGACGTGTGTTATAAAATGCACGGCTGGTAAGTGTCACTCCAGTTTCGATCTGTTCTATTGCAGCCTTCATGATACGGGGGTGGTTATACCCCTGATTTAATGCGCTATATGCCGCCAGGCAATCCATGTACTTTCTGCCTTCAGGATCCCAGACCCAGACGCCTTGTCCTTTGGCAATTACTATGGGGAGCGGATGGTAGTTGTGTGCTCCGTATTTCGCCTCTTTGGCGAGGTATTCTTGAGATTTCATAAACCCTCTCCAGGTTTATCATGCCTTGGAAGTCATTATCCGGGACAACCCCTACCGGTTCGCTAATCTGAGGATAATCACCAATTTTGTCAAGTGAATTTCAAGATGGAACTGAGAGTCCGATGCTAAATAGTCTAATGAGCGACACATCCCTAATGGGAAAAGAATGCACTCTATTGATTAGAAAAGCTCCTTGAAATGCTTAATATTTGATAGCAGCTTATGTATATTGATAAGATAACTACTTTTATTTTACGGTCAGGGCCGGTTTAACCTAGGAGAAGATGATGAAGACTTGGGTCTGGAAACCATATTTGATTTTCTCGCTGTGTCTCCTGTTTGGGACAGTGGCATTTGCCGCCAAGCAACCAGTTGGTGATCCTGCAGATTACCTGAAGCAAAAAGATGTTCACCCAGGCAGTCACATGAAAAACCAAGGTGAACTGGATGAAGTTCTGTTGGATGTTAACTTCAACACCTTTCCACCACAAGGGTTCACCATGGTGGATCACAACGGAAATGGTCAGTTTTGGCAACGGTTAGGTCTTGGGGAGGTTCTACCCTATGGCGGTCAGAATGGCTACCCCATTGAAGAAGAATCACCGCTTGCATATTGTGATTCGGATGGTGCAGGTGATGTCGTTGTCGATAATTCCCTCGTTACAAATGAGATTAATATCGAGGGATATGTAGGTGTAAGTGTGGCATTTGATATGGTACTTCGTAGTTTCGATGCGAACGGTACGAACGCTTATGTAGAGGTTTCTACCGATGGTGAAAACTGGGAAGTTGCACAGGAATGGGAAATGACTCAGCAGGAGGAACAGTACCATCTTTACCCATGCGAAGTCAACTTGACCCCATTTATTCAGGGTGCAAATTCAATCTGGATACGATGGCACTACCAGGCACATTTCCAGTATTTCTGGGCGATCGATAATGTACTGGTCGAAGGAATCGCAGCCGGTGGTGATCCTGAACTGACTATTACAGATGGGCTTGTCTGGCCTACCCGTCTCTCACCTGGGAACAACGTTAATTTCACCATGACAATATCTAATCTTGGCGGTTCTGATGCCCCGCCATTCCAGGTTGATTGGTTCCAGCACCTTGATGCACCTCCCGAAATTGGTGACACAGGCGAACAGCAGTACATGATTGACGGTTTGGCTGCTCAGATGTCTACAACCATCGAAGGCACCATGATGATGCAGAGCGTCGGCAATTATGAGATGTATTTCTTCGTGGATTCACAGGGTGAGGTCACCGAAACAAACGAGGATAACAATATTCCTTTACCGATACCGATTACTGTGATACGTGACGCATTCTATACCGAGACCTTTGACGCTTTCCCACCGGCTGGTTGGACTATTGAAGATAACAACATGGCGGGGTTGTATTGGAATCAACTCGCTGAGGGTGGAACCTTGCCTTATGGCGGCGGTGATGGTTACGCTATTGAATCAGATGCCCCACTCGCATTTATCGATTCCGATGCCGCAGGAGATCTTGATATTGACAATTCGCTGATCTCCGCGAACATTGATATTTCTGATTACAGTAGTGTCAGCCTGGAATTCGATATGGTTGTCCGTTCATTT
The DNA here is from genome assembly GCA_019912845.1 of bacterium. Lineage (GTDB taxonomy): Bacteria > Electryoneota > Electryoneia > Electryoneales > Electryoneaceae > JAIOHU01. Next base: position 14,508 of record JAIOHU010000251.1, on the reverse strand, counting down.
GATGATAACGGAACCGATATGTGGCTGGAAGTTTCAGCGGATGATGGTATGACTTGGACAGTGCTCGAAGAATGGCATATGACACTAACGGAATCCCGGGACGAACGTTATCCGGCGGTTTACAATATCTCTGAAGTTGTTGGGGATGCGCCATTTGTCAAGTTCAAATTCCGCTATGCGGCAAATTACCAGTATTTCTGGGCGATAGACGATGTAACCTTGCGGGGACGTGAACGAACAGAATTTATTCCAGAGAGTCCTACAAACCTTACTGCAGACCTCTTTGAGGAGTCTGGTTCGGTTACATTGCTCTGGGATTATATCGGTGATGGTCCTGAAACACTGCACAACTTCGTTGTTTATCGTAACGATCATATTATCGGTACAACTCCGAGTATGCTTTATGTCAGCCAGTTGAATGGTGGTGGATATTACACTTATCACGTGATCGCTCATACTGATATGGGTCTCAGTCTACCTTCCAATTATGTCACTGTGATGTGGGATGCGGACAATGTTGACGACAATAGCGCTGCGGAGATAAAAGAATTTGCAGTATCGGAAGTATATCCGAATCCGTTTAACCCGTCAGGGCATGTTGATGTTGCATTGCCACAAACAGCGAATATCCGTGTGAGTCTATATAATATTGCGGGTCAGGAAGTTGCTGTGATTGCGGATGGTCTGGCGACTGCCGGTATGCATACCTTTACCATTGATGGCAGCAGTCTTGCCAGTGGAATCTATTTCCTGAAAGCCTCTGCAACGGGTGAAGCTGTACTCACACAGAAAGTGATTTTGATGAAGTAAATAAATTGCAGTGATTTCAGTTGTCATTGATTATCTATTTCTAACTTTATGTTTAGTAACTCGAGCTCTATGTTCCGCAACATCCGAAGATGTTGCGGAATTTTCTTATATAATAAGATTCACCACAGTGTAGTGTTAGCTGGTAGGGTGGTCCGGGGATGAGAGGTAATGATTTTTTTAAATCGTGTGGAGCTGCACAATCTAGGATTGCCAAATAATTAGCCATTTCGTGCTCATCCTCACGTCATGCCAACGTGGAATTAGCGGGATTCTAATTTCCCGACCGCAGGTTGAGAATCCAGGAGGTAGATGTGCTCGTTTACATCTATGACAATCATCCGCACCAAAAAAAATATGGTCTCTTATCGCAATTCGTTGAATATGTCACAATATACATAGTATATCCTATGGTAAGAACGAGCTCTTACGAAATATTTGGTTTGCCACGCAGGTAATGTCGGCTCTTTGGGGTTTACTTCGCCTTCTTTGAAAGGGTGGCTGACACTCTCTCCTTTCAATCCCCAGCGGTAGAAGTTGGTTTTTAAAATGAAGAGACTTACTCGTCCATAGAATGAAACATGAAGCAAGCTTCATGCAACCCGTCTAGCAATAATCATATCATGCGCTAATAAAGAAGTACGAATCGAAAATATTTCTACACTCGAGAGTTCATTCACCAGATATTAGTTTGACCAGGCATACCTCTTTACACATAATCCGGAATATATTCCAAAATCTCCCCTGGCTGGCATTCTAGTATCCGGCAGATAGCTTCGAGGGTACTAAAACGTACTCCTTTAACACGACCAGTTTTAAGTAGTGAGAGATTGGTTACAGAAATACCCACCCGCTCAGATAGTTCTGTCAGGGTCATTTTCCGGGTGACCAGCATTAAATCAAGTTTAACTTCTATTGCCATGGTATTCTTCTTCTTTATTATAAGTGTGAGAGTCTACCTCAATTAGACAAATTCAAGTTCAGGTTTTCTCTTCGCACCCTCCAACAGGACTAAAGCCTGGAATACGTCAGAAGCTATTAAGACCAACACACCGACAGGGGCAAGGAAGAAAGTCATTAATAGCGATGATCCAATTATATATGTAATTGCGAGTGGTTTCTTATACCCGAAAAGATCATCTTCAAGTTTTAACAATTTTACACCGTAAATAATTCCAACTATTGCCAAGGGAAATCCCACCGACATAAAGGCTATTAATCCAGGCAAAACAACGGCAAGTGCCTCTGCTTTATCTAAGTGTCCACTTGTAGAAATCGATGGTACTGTAAGCATGTATATCCCTATGCAAGACATCATCCCTACTCCGATAATAATCGCGGTAATCAAGTTGTCAACATTGTGAAAACTTAATTCACGGTTCAACATTCGGCGGAACCAGATCACGCCAAAAATGGTGAAACTGCTTTGAACTAAAGTTATTCCAATTAGAACGGGAAGCACCATGACCCTGATGTGCTCAAATTTTGGTAAGCTGCTGAAGAAGTTCAACGTGTTACTGATTATCATAAGTGCCAGCGCTGCGATGGTCAGCCATCCAGCTAATTCATAACGATTTTCCTGCATCTTTCTTTCCCCATTAGGATTAAGCAAGTATTGTATTGTAAATTTTCAGTTGATCACCAAGATCTATTCCCAATACCTCACCCAGCGAACTTTCATGGTTAAAGTTAAAATTCTCGAGTCCACAACTGGTACTCCTTCATTTTACCATGTTTTTATAACGATAAGCTATATAGCGAAATATTGATTCGTATTGATCATATTGATAGCGCTAATTCTTCTTCATTCCAAAACCTATCAATCTTCACCTTGATCACTTTGGATAAATATAATATAAATATTTATGTTTGTCAAGGAAGATTTTATGTTTAACATAAAGTATTCGATGATGATCATAAAACTCATAATGTTATTTGTAGCTCGCAATACATCTGATCGGGAGATGAGGGAATGAGAGGATTGGAGATTTATACTCATCATAATGAACTGAGTTGTATTGGAATATTAAATTGGTGGGGTGTAAGGGGTGTGTGCCACGAAGGCTAGACTCTAAGACCATTGGCACAGGTTGAACATCCCCAAGTCTAATCTCCTCTTATATTTGCATATGCCTAAGTGGAAATATCCACGTTGACATGACGCAAGGCATAATCCCATTCTGGAGAATAATAGCATCTTCTTATCGGGTTTCGCTGCTCTGCATCCACTTCCTGCAGTCGTCTCCTCGTGAATGCCAAGCACTACCTTTCCAGTTCCTATCTCCAGGAAATTAGCACTATTTTCAAAATTGCATCAGCATCTTTAATTGCAATAGATCAATCCAATTCATCCTGAAGAAAGAAAGACTATGAAACTGGCAACACGTACCCAACTATTGACCGATTCATTACCCTTACGTATCGCTGCGCGTGCAAAAAAGATGATGGCGGATGGCGATAATGTTGTAAATCTTTCTGTCGGTGAACCTGATTTTCCCACACCGCCAATGATAAAGTTGAGTGGGATAGAGGCGATTGAAAACAATTTTACACGTTATACACCAGCCGCTGGAATCCCATCGCTACGTAAAACCATTGCCCAAGCCTATTTTATCAGTAATGATCTGATGTTTGACGCTGATCAGATTGTCGTCACAAATGGCGCAAAACAGGCGATTGCCAGCACACTTCTGGCACTGGTGGAAGATGGGGATGAGGTGATTGTCCCGGTTCCAAGTTATGCCAGCTATAATGATCTGGTGCTTCTTGCGGGTGCAAAGCCGGTGTTACTGGAAACCACCCTGGAAGAAAAATTTCGCATAAACATACCCCGTCTCGCTGCGGCAATTACCCCGAGAACGAAGGCGATTATTCTGAATTCACCTAATAATCCGACTGGAGCTACGTACACCAGTGATGAAGTCAAAGAGCTGGCTGCATTTCTGAAAAAACAGGAAATCTGGGTGATAAGTGATGAAATTTATGATAAGATTCGATTCTCAAAGGCACGTAACCGTAGCATTGCTGAAGATCAGGATATGTTCGATAAGACAGTTGTCATCAATGGGGTTTCCAAATATTATGCAATGACCGGCTGGCGTATTGGATTTGCTGCCGCACCACTTCCAGTGGCACGTGCGATTGCAAAAATCCAATCCCAAGTCACAGGTTCTCCCTGCAGTATCAGCCAGAAAGCTGCTGAACAGGCGATAGGAAACACCTGGGATGAACCACCGGAAATGGTGAAAACATTTGCGGAACGTGCAAAGCTCATCTCTAAATTGATGGCTGGAATCAAACGGGTGAATTTCCTCGAACCGGAGGGAGCTTTTTATATCTTCCCGGATGTTCGTTCCTATCTTAAGGGAAAAGAAGCCGATGGTGCGATTACCAACTCGTACGATCTCTGTACTTTTCTACTCGAACGTCACAAGCTGGCAATTATACCCGGAAGCGCATTTGGGATGGAAGGATTTGTTCGATTCAGTTTCGCGGCTGGGGAAAAGGATATTGTCGAGGGGGTTGGACGATTCAAGCAGGGCTTAGAGCAATTACTTTAATTGGAACAATTTAAGCTATGGCTTCAGGTAAAAGACATCTTTTCGTGGGATTGCTGTCAGTATATTTCTTTACGTTTATCATATCAAACTATTTCTTCCAGCCGAGCTTTCTCGATGTGCTGCTCTATGTGGTGATCGGGTTGTTGTTTGCGCTTTGGCCGGATGTGGACACCAAATCGCTCGGGCAGAAAGTATTCTATATGATTTTTTTCCTGACCGACCTTTACCTCATTTTTACGCTTCAGTATAAACTTGCAGCATTTTTCGGATTGATTATAATTCTGCCAGTGCTGGCGAATCACCGTGGCTGGACACATACACGTGCCGCAATGATCCTTGTGCCTTTGCCGATTTTACTCTATCCCATGATTACAAATCGTACCCTCGATTGCTCCAATCTGCCGTTTTATGCTATCGCTGTAACAGGCTACTTCTCGCATTTACTCATCGATGGACAACTGTTCAAAAAGTGATCAAACCAGCGACTGAGTTGAAATAGCATTAAAGGTGTTGATGGAAAATAATTGTTCCGCAACATCCGTAGATGTTGCGGAACTTCCAGTATCTACACTTTCAAAGATGCATTCAATTCGTGTGTTATCGAAGCAACAGTAATTTCTGTGTATGTACTACACCCTTATGCTGTACTTGAAGGAAATACATCCCGCTGACCAACTCTCCATTGACCAGTTCCGCATCGAAGTTGAAACGATGATAACCTGCTTCGTAGCTGTTTTCCGCAGAATACACCTGCTGTCCCAATAAGTTAAAGAGTACAAAATTCACATCACCTTTTTCAGGAAGTGCGAATGGTACTGTAATGCTTGGATTGAAAGGGTTGGGATAGCCCTGTTGAACGGAAAATTCAGTTGGTAACTCGGTTGATTCAAGGTAGAGCAGACAATATGCCCCTACTCCAAATTTTGGTGAGTGCTCATTTGCAATTTGAACAGGTATTTTGCTGCCATCACTGCCACGGGTTACGATTTTGATCGGGTTTCCTTGTATGAACCCATCAAGACCATATTTCTCAGAACCCTGCCATGCGACTACCGGGGAAACCTCCTCATCTTCGAGCACCGCACCTTTGCCAACTAACTGGTTTCCATCGTATAGCTCAACAACAGCCGCTTGTGACCGTAAATTCTCAGCCATCGAAAGTACAATCGCATAGGGAAGTCCAGTAGCAATCGGTGCTCCTTCGATCCTCTCTGGTTTTACTACGATATCCCCTTGTTCGCCAGCTCTTGCAAAATTAGGTTGATTGTACTGGAATGTGATATCCTCAGAAACATAGGTGAAATATCCTTCACCGGGTCGCATAACCTCAAGCGTGTTGACCAGTCCGGGAATCCAGAAATTACCATCATCGTTATTGACAATGATCAATTGATCTGTGATGTCCTGTAGGACTTCATCAACCGGGTAGGTTTCCTGCAAAGGATATGCAAGCCAGTTCCAACGGTTTGTTTCGAGTGTAAATTCCATCATCGGATCAACGGGTACTCCATCGATAACCAGTTCATCATCTGTGGCAGTGAGAATCTTGTAGGCTTGTGTCAGTGTTATGTTGCCAATCGTGTTGATGTTTGGAGGTATGATCACGCCACCGTCATTCTGATAGACAATCACGAGATCCTCTATGCCACTAAATACATTAAGGGCGTTCAAGTTTGGCGGTTGAATATTTGTTGAAATCAGTTCGAAATAATTATACTGCAGCGGAATGACTAACCCATGCTGATCGATGTTGCCGAAAAGGTTGATTTCAGAATACGGACCAAATCCCCACTCTCCATTGCCAACAATATATTGTGCCTCAGCCTCATATTCCTGTCCAAGGCTGAAATCCCAGATACGGTAGCTTATCTCATTACCGGGAGTATAACCGGTTAGATCATTTTCAATATCCTGTTGCCATCCGATCAGAGTTACAGGAAAAACATCGTTGTACACTCCGGATCCTACACACAGATCGCCGTCAAATAGTCCAATTTCATCACCTTGACCGGGTGCAAAATTGTCGCCATCAATGTTTTGCACAAAAATAGCATACGGTAATCCAGTTGCGTCAACTGGTGTAAAGTGCTGATCAAAGTTTTCATCAGTAACGGTGACGTTCAAAGGAATTACATGCCGCTGTTCAGTACTGTTGTGATGCATGGTAATCCAGGCGTGATATTCACCTGCGTTAAAGAAACTGGTTAGTAGTGACACATCAATATCACCAGTTAAGCCAGCAGGTATACTTCCTTCTTGAGGGGTAACTGTGATCCATCTGGAATTAAAATCGATCTCGAAGATATTGAGATAATCCTGATTGCCACCATCAACTACCGAAATATAACTCCAGGCAAATGGATGGAGAGTATTGGATATATCACCACCCTTAAAATCCACGTACTCATCGAACCGATGAACAATTCGAGTTCGACCATTATGTGTATCCATTTTAAAAACATAAGATTCCTGATCATTCCCAATATCAGCAAAGTAATATAGGTTGAACCTATCCTCGTCATCAGGAAAATACCCCATATTACGAATGTCTACTCCAGCAGGAATAGGATATTGGTAAATAATATTACCTTGCATATCGATAGCATAAATACTCCGATCGATTCTACCTGAGGACCATATATAATCATGCTCTGAATCGTACGCTATGGAAGCGGCATTATTGATAGGTGCATAAAAAGCATCAACCGCAATCACTCCATCTGTTGTATATATCATCTTGTACACTTGACCACGATCAGCACCATAGAGGAACTGTCCATCGGTGGTGATGTCCAAAAAGCCAGATGAGCTGTGGTTTTCAACTGGTTGATTATAAGTCCCCAACAGTTCACCTTCCAGGCTGTAACGATAGAGTTTATTGTAGCCGATATCTGTCCCGAATGAACCAGCAACCCAGATATTGTTTTGCCAGTATGTCGCAGCACGATTTCTGCTTTCTACCTCAGATAAATCAAATTCCTGGATAATATCCCAGGGTTCGTCAAGCTCATCCGGCTCTTCGCTACTGAAGGTGAAGTGATAGTCCAAAGGTCCATTGCCGGTGTTGGAAACTTGCATCGTGGCGAAACCGGGTTCGCCGGAAGCTAGAGTAAAGTTCAGCTCATCAGTATCAATCGCAAATTCAGGATGTGTCAGGCTGAAGTTTACTTCAATGTTGCCATCATCGGTTATTTCATAAGGACCCATTGTGGAAGCATTATAGCCTAAGGCATCAGCGACAAAATATTCCTCAGCACCAATTCCAGTACGTTCGATCTGGTACATTCCATTCTCATCTGTGACCGCTTGATAGACTCTATTTTCCGACAGTACCACTGCACCTTCAATTGGATCACCGGATTCGATGTCAGTCGCCATTCCTGAAACACTACCGGTAACAATTTCGATATTTGTGGTGAAACGTATTGCTGATCCCGCTTCGGGGATATTCGCACCCGAGCCTGGCTGGTTGAGATATGCGATCAGGATGCCATCGTCCTGGGTGCCATTTTCGATTCCTATAGAAGCCCATGGGATTTCCCATTGCATATTTGCTTCGGTTGCGATGAAGTTGTCCGCATAATGAAATTCAAATTCCGTGTCACCTGTGAGGGTCGGTCTTACCTCCTGTGAATAAAAAACAACCTGGAAGGAACCAACTTCATCGTCTTGGGAATCCAGCATATTCGACCACTCGACAATAAAATGACCACCCGGCTCATCCCAATAGGTACAAATCTCGGTATTTTCTCCATAATGCAGAGGGTCCCAGTAGGGGGCGATCATCCATGCGGGTCCTGCGGCAGAGGGAATGGGATAATTCCGTGGAGTGGCGATATTGCCCCATTCATCACCCATGGAAAGCATACCACTGCCAAAGACTGAGATGTGTAAAAAAAGTTCACCGTAATACTGCATATCGAAGGGTGCGTAGAGAACAACGGATTGATCACCTAAGTCGTTTTCTTCATAAAGGTCAAGAACCTCCCCCATAAAATCTGGATCAACCTCTTCTGGATTGATTTCAACCCAGTCACTTACGGGAAGGTAGTCATCCTCGAAGTTGTCATCATTCTCGACAGCATAATAACCATATCGATCCGGGCCGGAAGGATCGCTTGCCATTCTTTGTCCTATGGGTATCGCGAAACCAACAGTATCTACACGTCCATTATCCGTGCTCAGGATCAACTGAACTGCAGCAGAATAGCCATTGAACAGGTTTTGATGGGCTTCAATGGTGAATGAACCTGCTTCACCTTCTTCGTTAATGTTCATCGCATCGAGATTTGCTGTATCAGTTGAGATGGTTAATACAGGATCCAGGGATTGTAATGTCGCTGAACCAGCACTGCCATCGCTTCCACCGAGGTTTTTCAAGCTGATCGTAATCTCTGCTTCCTCACCGGGTGCGAACTCTTCGATGCCCTCAATCTGGATGAATGCGTAATCAGGGGCTTGGATAGCAAAGGCGTAGTCATTCTCAAACTCACCTTCCAGGCTTGAGAAAGTTAATGTGATATGCGGTTTCCAACTCTGTTGTGCTTCGGATGAAATTTCAACTAGAATAATTCCCTGACCTTCCACGTTCTCACCGGAAGGAATATCACCAAATTCAATTTCACCAGTGACACTGGAAACCCAGATATCCTCAGATGAAGCGGTCAGTGCGACATCAGACTGATCAGAAATACCAAAATTTCCGGCTCTGACAGCCAAACCAATGGTCTCTCCCGCTTCGGGAATTCCATCGCCATCCCCTGCTGTGCCATCAGTGCCATCATCGATAATCACCACCTCGCTATATCCAATACTCTCAGCTAAATCACTGACTGTGATTTGAATCTGGGCAACTACATATTCATGCTTGGACACTGTCAAAGTGGCGAGACCCGGGTATTGCAGAGGAGCATTTAGTGTCAGCTCGCCATTGCTGTCAGTGTACCCCCGAACAAGTATATCCTCTTGATCATCCGATTTACGAAGAGTAACCCACGCGTCACGGATGGGTTGTTCATCGGCTGAAACTCTCAGGGAAAGCGAGTTTTGCCCAATGATAAATTCCTCCTCCCATTCGACGAACATATAGTGAGGGGCAGGTGCCCATGTCCAGAGCAATGGATCACCCATCAAATTGAAGTAGGTATTCACCTGGTGTGCATATTCACTTTCAACACCAAATACATTCAAGATCATGAGATTTGCAGCGAGTTTCATCTGACCGACAGTGGTTACTTTTTCAACGCCGTACGCCCAGGCACACGCATACGAGAGAGGGTTTTCGCTGTTTGGATTTAGTACAGCCGATGCGACACCAAACGCCGCAACTCCCCCTTGCCCCGCTTCGGGTGAACCGGCACGTATGTAGGCTTCTGATATTGCGTTGCCTCCAACCCAATTGCCAGTCCCATGAGCGATGTCAACAACGATAGGTGTTTCATGGTCGTTCTGAAGTGCCTCCATAATCTGGTTCCTACTCAAGCCGGAACCTAAGTAACCACGAGACGCATATATCCCAATACCATTCTGGAATGCTTCGATCGCCATCGTATTTGCTTCACCCATATCTCCTGAAAAGGTGGTGTCGATATCATCAAATTCGAGTTCATCAAGGACATTGTTCCAATAGCGCATGGGAAATTCTAGTGTGGCAAAGTTTTGTGAGGTTACAGTCAAAGCAGCATCTCGCAACCATCCACCATTATAATTTGTATTCCACTCATATTCCAGAACTTTGTTGACATAAGTAGATGCTTCTTCTTCTGTTTCGACAGATATTCTCCCGATTGTCACTTCGGGCAGGAGATCATCTCCTGCGAGTAGGGAGTAGTCATAATCACCGATCCCGAAATTCAGTCCGCCAGGCGATACACCCCATTCATCGAAATCATCACCGATAATGACGATATAATCAAATTTCGGGTTGGAATTTTCATAACGGTTGATAAGTTCTTCCTGAATTTCCCAGGGGTTTTGCAGATCAACATCTTCATCGGTGAGCAATTCGAGTTCATATCCGCGCTCTTCTTTCCAGTCTAACCACGGTTGCATTAGTGCCAGCAGAGTTTCATCATTGTGCATGATGACTTGTACTTTTCCACGATATATTTCGTACTCATCCAGTTCATTTTCATCCCAATCCAGGAAAGTTCTATAGAATGGCAGGAAAGTTTCGCTTATTTGCGTTGGAGTACTCTCTAACTGGTTTGCGGGATTTTCATTCTCAAAGTGGATTTCCAGTTGAATGCTTGAATAAACCCTCGCCTCTTGCCTGGCTGTATTAACCTGAACCGGAAACATTTGCAGGTTTGCGACACGGAAATCATGAAAGATTGCAGGTTCACCAGTTTCTACAATGTTCCCCGGAAACCAGCTATCTTCAACACGAGCGAGTTGACCATAATGCTCATGATTATTTTTAAAAGCGGCGATATTTATATTTGATAGGATTTCGTATTCAACTTCGACGATTTCAACTCTGAAATCGGAACGTGAGGGTATTCTGAAAAGTCGTCCACTGACAGGTACTACAGGTATGCCAGCACTGTTCAACTCCCCAGAATTCGGGTAGGAGGGAAAAATCAGATCGTCACCATCTTGCACAATGGTCTGCCAGTGAGGGGAGTCAATAGAAAGCGTAAGCTCGAGCTTATCTGTTCCCTCCACACAACGTTCCACATGGAATGGAAATGCTGCTTCAGTAGCATTTGATACATCGAGAGCTCTTGCAGGCGAATAGGATGCAGCAAAAAATAAAACTGCTCCAAGCATAATTATAAAGAACAAGTGTTTCATAATAATTCCCCAATAAATCGTTCAAATCAAAGTGAATCAAGGTTCTGATCTTTCCGCTTTGTGCTGAGTAAGTGTATAAGTTTTACGACTCCTGCAACAACATCAGCGGGAAGGAACTGGTGGACGAGTAAACTCATGCCCGAAAATCAAATCTAACACATAAGAACTTGTCTTTTATCAGTATAACTTATGCTTAAGGTACTGTCCAGCAAAAAGTGGGATAATTCCAGAAATATAGGGGTTGAGTCTCTGGAGTCAGGAGTCTGAAAGTCCAATGGTGCGAAACTGTTACTGCCATTCAGGAGAATGGCGTTCCATGCAAAAAAAGGCGAAGGAAAATCCTCCGCCTTTCAATAAATTGCACTATGTACAAATCCTATTTGAGAAGCATCAGCTTTTGTGTTTGCAGCTTGCCTTCATAACTGACTTGCAGGAAGTACATCCCGCTCACAAGTTCACTTTGTTGGTTGCTGACATCGAACACAAAACGATGGTAGCCAGCTTCTTTACGCATTGTTGAGTCAAACACGCGTTGACCCAGCAGATTGTAAAGGGTAAAGCTGATATTGCCTGCGATTGGTAATGCGAAGGGCACAGTCACGCTCGGGTTGAATGGATTCGGATAGCCCTGTTCAACTCTGAATTCACGAGGTAGTGTCTCACCTGAGAAGGATACCGTCGCATACGCACCATCTCCGAAGCTCTGGTTACCATTCATGGAGAGCGGTAGCTTATTGCCCTGAGGATCACGTACCACTACCTGCATTCGGTTGCCGGCTGTAAATCCAGCGAGTTCACGGCTGGAATCGCCTTGCCAGGTTATAACAGGAGATACATCACTGTCCTCCTGCACCAAGCCCTTTCCGACCAGCAGATTGCCATCGTACACCTCAATGATCGCAGGCTGCATTTCAATCGACATATCATCGAAGCTGACAAGCACGATATATGGCAATCCAGTCTTCGCTGGTGCATCCTTCAAATCTGTCATTTCCAATGTAACAGGTGCACGCTGCAAACCCGCCGCTGCATTGTCCTGATACTGGAAGGTTGTCGGTTCCAGCAGATAAACCATGTAGCCGGTTCCCGGATCAAGGCTACCAATCGTATTGATGTTAGGTGGAATCCAGAAACTCCCATCATCAGCGAGCACAATTTCGACATCATCGACAATTTGTTCCATCGCATCCGCAATGGGGACAGGATGATCGAAGGGATAGCCAACCCAGTTCCAGGTGTTGCCGTTCAACTGAAATTCGAGATCAGGATTCACCGGTTCACCCTCGACAACCCATTGAGAAGTCTGGGTGCTGAAAATACGGTAGCCCTGGTTCAGTGATATCTGCCCAATGGTGTTGAGGTTCGGCGGAATAAAGACAAAACCATCATTCTGATAAACGATCGAAAGCCCGTTAATTCCTCCAAACACGGAAGCTGCATTGAGGTTCGCAGGCATCAGATACGTTGAAACCAGCTCAAAATAATTTTCCTGAATCGGTAACACCATCTGATTACCCACATCACCAACTTCTAAATCAACTGGAATGGTAAATGCCTGACCGGTAGTCGCACTTTCAACTGTCAGACGCGCTTCATATCGTCCCACATCGAGGTCGGTAGCATCTACAGTCAGGGAGATTGTTTCTGTTTCTTCCTCACTCAGATAGCCCGTGACAGGAGTAATATCCATCCATGTGACTGGAGGAGCGATACGTACTGCTGTTCCACTGAAAGTATACTGCTCAGGGTCTTGGGGACGGACATATCGAATGGTCAGCCCTGTGTTTCGGCTCTGATTCTGAATACCGAAACAGTAGTTATTAACACGAGAGTTCATTTCAAGATATCTAGTGTGAATACTTCCATCCGCGGCGATCAGAACCTGGAAAGTATAGGGACCATCGTCAAATGCATAAGTTTGCGAATAAATACCCACCCAGCTCACAACAAATGAATCGGGGTAAGATTCAGCATACACTGTGCCTCCCTCCTTGGTGCCTACATTCGACCAGAAAGGAAATACTCCCGCATGGGGCGCACGGTTGCTCGGCAGTTCACGATGGCGGTGTAAATTTCCAACCTCAGTCGGATCAATAAACGAGACAAATCCGCTTTCACAAACCCAGATCGAATCATAGGACTCCCCATAGAATGGGAAATCAAATTGTAAGGCTTGGGGATCAGCTAATGTGCCATTCTCATCATCATCGCCTGTTAAGACAACATTATTATCTTCTTCGATGTCGTTCCAGTAGAACTGTGGCCCGAAAGATTCATCGTTGTCGTAGTAGACATAACCAAAGGGATCAGGTCCGCCAAGTTCGTCAATGGATTCACTACCATGGCTTGGATCATCAAAACGAACACTTGACTCTCTATCCTTCAACGTCATGCGACGTGGTGAAATACCATTCACGAATCCGGGTTCCTCCGGTTCCGGGAATCCCCAACTATGCCAGATACCTTCAGAACGGATTTCCCAACTGAGACGTAATGCGCCGATATTGCTGAGTTCCAGATCAGTCTCGAGAATATCACCTGGGTCAAGCTCAAGGGAGAGTTCCAATGGTGAAACACTAAGAGTTGGGGGGATGATCCCCTCACCCAGACCGACGCCAATTAGAATCTGACGTCCATCCTCGACACCACCAGCAGTGAGTACTGGTTCGTTATTAAATTCATACTCCAGACCTTCGGTGCCATCCGGACTCAACATTCCAATAGAACAGAAATTTTCGGCGTTATCGCCATTATCAATCTCATCGTAAATCAACAGCATCATCCCACGGGCACCTGGAGCTCCCCATTCGAGGGGATCAAACAGCCACGCCTGGAAATTCATCTGCTGGTTGCCATTGTAACGTGTCCAATTGTGCCATTCAATGATGAAGATGCCATTCTCTTCATCGTGGTGGGTAAAAATCTGACCGTTTTTCAGGTCATCCCAAAATACCATAACACCACCATCCGGGCTTAGTCCAGCGGGAATGGGACGATTACGGAAATAATACATGTTGGTCGGAACAAATGAGAACCAGCCGTTGGAACAGATGGTAATTTCTTCATAGATATCATTCCAATAGGCAAATTGGAAGGGAAGATCGACTGTCGCCGATTTGTCCTGATTGTTGCCAGTATCGGTTACACCAATATTGTCGCCAACATCTGCGATGGATTCAAATTCAAAATCGGGTGTAAGTTGATAGCCGGCATCAATATCTTCATACATGAAATAGCCAGGACCAATTGGTCCGGTTGGGGTTGTTTCATCCGCACCTTCAACTGGGATATTCAGCATAATCTCGCTCTGATAACCATCAGCGGTTGTCAGGGTCAGGACAAATGG
>JAIOHU010000024.1 GCA_019912845.1 bacterium | reverse complement strand
GCTGGGTGGGGCACAAGCCATTCATGCTGTAGTCGATAGAGTTTCAGATAAACTTATCGTGTGGAAAACAACATTTGATGGTGATGGTTGGTGGCGAAAGGTACCCCTGAGACGTCGGCAGGCAAAATCCTCCACAATACTCCGTGAATTGTTTCGTGAATTATGGAAAGCAGTATTTGTTGAAAAACTACGTCCAAATGGACCTGATGCATCACAGGTAGTCAGTTGGTTGCAAAAATCTTTAAGTGGATTCCCTGAAAATCTGCAAAGTACGATGTTCGATGGAGAACTTGAAGTTGCGGAAGACTTGATTGTTCTGGCAAGGAGAGGGAAAGAGCTTGCGACCGAATTATACCATTTGAGCGATGATCTTCCTGCTAACATGGATGAGATACTGAATGTTGGAAAATCCATTGCATCGATAGATCGCCAGATTGATGATTCAACCATCTCGCATGAAATCTGGCGTCCACTCCTGATGTTAACACAGTTCGGACGGCAGAATTTGCCTTCAGGAAACCTGACTCAACAGGCAGAAAGTACGATTCGATTGTTTGAACAACTCGAAAAAAGAGCAAGCTGGACAATTGATCTTTTTCGTAAAACAATCGAATTGATGGAGAAAAACATTAAAAAAAAGAGTGATTGGATTACACCACCCTCGCACAAATCCACAAGACAAAAACCTCAAGTAAAAAATGGCACTTCAAATGGAGTGATACCTGGAACCAATGGTTTCTCTCGTCTTAGAAGAAAACGGTTTCAAGGCGAAAAAGTGACCGTCATCTTCTTGATGAGCAACTATTTCATTCAATCAGAACTTGCAGCAGCTTATGAGGGTTTAGGTCACCGGGTTATTCGTATCTCATTTGAAAACAACCCTGAATTTATCCATCAGCTTCTTGAAGCAAGTGTAAACGCCGACCTGTTAATTACCATAAATCACCTCGGATTTGACCAATTTGGAGAACTGGCATCACTCTTGCATAAAATAGAATTGCCCTACGTCTCATGGTACGTTGACAGACCCGGTTTTATTCTACTGAACCATGAGATGGGAGATCGTGAACATGCATTTATCTTCACCTGGGAACGGAACACGATGGCTGAAATCTCCAGGTATGGATTTGAACACGTGCACTTTCTACCCTTAGCAAGCGATACGAACAGGTTCAAGCCTGGAAAAGATGAGGGAAATGGGAGAGTTCGATGGGTTGCCAATTCAATGGTAGTTCCATCAAGAAAGTGGCAGGGATTGGCTGGTATTCAGGAAGGTATGGATTCGCTCTTTGACCGTGCGGTGAGTTTGCAAAAGTCTGGAAGGATAGAATCTCTGGCGGCACTTTCAACCGCAGCAAGAGCCCAGGGCATTAACATTGATGACTGGGATAAACAGCGTGAGTTGACTTATGCATCGGCGATAGCATTAACAGCGACAAGAGAGTTGAGAAAAGAACTTGCAACTGCATGTTTTTCTTCAGATTTGCACATATATGGCGATAAATATTGGGAGCACCTAATCCAAAATCTTCGCTATCAGGGTGAAGTGAAATATCCCGATGGGCTTCCCGGAATTTATCGTTTTGGAATCCATCTGAACGCTACCAGTTTTCAAATGCCGTCTGCAGTTAATCAACGAGTATTTGATGTCCCATTGTGCGGGGGAATACTGATAACAGATGATCAGGAAGATTTGCAGGAACTATTTGACGTTGATGCGGAGTGCATTTTATACAGTAGCACCGAAGAAGCTGTTGAAAGAATTAACTATGCACGTAACTTCCCCTCACAGGCACATGGTACTATGGAAGCTGCTGCAAAACGGATATTAAAAGAACATACTTATATAAGACGGGCGGAAGATATTCTAAAAGTTGTAAAAAGAGAATATGTCGGTCGCAAAGCTGTATTTCAAGGAGGCTGAGATGACGAAAATAGTCATTGATAATGAAACAATTGATTTGCCCTTACTCGGTAATGAAATAGTTCGAGATATATTAAAAAGAGTCGGCGACAGCCTCGACTCTGATAAAGTTATCATCGGTGTGAATCTTGACGGTGAGGAGATCACGGGCACTGAAAGCCAGCGAGACGAACACTTGGGCTCCTTCAACCGATTAGAGATTACGACAGGTTCTCGTAAAGATCTTGCAAAAGCTACTTTAATTAGTTTAGTCGATTTTCATGCTGATCTCGTTAAGGAGCTTGAGAAGGCGGCTGCAGAATATCGCATGGGAGATGACGATCGTTCCAACAAGATTTTCATGCGGTGTATTGATGGCATCCAGGTGCTTTCCCGTATTACAGCTACTACTGGAAATGTGATGGAAGTTGATTTACGTACACTTTACGTAAATGGAAGCTCGATCCAGGAGAACATTGAGAAGATCACTTCTGTTCTTGATGAACTAATTGATGCACAGACTCAGAACGATAGTATTCTCATTGCTGATCTGATCGAATATGAACTTCAACCAGTGCTTGAAGATTGGGGTCAGGGTTTGGAAATACTGGCATCCGAAAACGCAGCAGTCTAACAGTTAAAGTATGATGACAGAGAAACTTGAAAATATCCTCAAAGCTACTGAAGACGCCATTAAAGCTGCGCGTATAAACCATTGGGATGCACTTCAGGAAGCCATTGATACTCGTGAGAAGTTATTACTCAATATCCTCGGTATGGAGGACAAAGTTAAACTTCCACAATTTGAGGATTCAAGTGGTCATTTGAGAAGCAAAATAACCGGTCGCAGTGAGCGAAAGTTATTAAAAAAGATATTGCACTACGAAGATCAACTATTTGATTTAATAGAGTTTAAGTTCAAAACCATCAGCATTGAAGAAGGACAGATGCGTGGTGGCAGACGGTTTCTCAACAGCGCGCGAAGTACTTTAGGATCGCGAACTGGCACACGAATGAACCGTCAAATTTAAAGTAGAGCTCTTTGACAACTCTCAGATGTTCAACAGTTTAAGTTGTTGTTAATATTGCAGTAAGCACGATTGTGTTTCCTCCATTGGAGTCTAAACTTCGACCTCTACCTTAAGATGAGCTAAAGTAGTACCTGATCCCTGTCGATAATGTAGACAGCAAGGGTTCTATTCAGTTCAAGGTAAGGAGGTGTGCTCATGAGTACACGGATTAATCACAACATCCTTTCCATGTCAGCACAACGTAATTTGTGGATGACTCAAAACGATCTCGACAATGCGATCGAAAGGTTATCTTCTGGATTACGAATTAATCAGGCATGGGATGATCCTGCTGGCTTAGCAGTCAGTGAAAGGATGCGCGCTCAGATTTCATCGATGGTGGAAGCTGAACGCAACGCGAACTACAATGTTAACATGATGGCAACTGCTGAGGGTGCTCTCGGGGTTCTTGATGAAAAACTCATCAGGATGAGAGCATTATCAATTCAGGCATCAAATGGAGCATTGACTTCGGGTGATAGAGGCTATCTCGACGTTGAATTCCAACAGTTGAAAAGCGAAATCACACGTATCGCTGCTACCACAAACTACAATGGCCTGAACCTGATCGACGGCACCTTCAGTTCCGGAAATGGAATCAAATTCCATATTGGTACGTATAACACTAGTCTTCAGGATTACTATTTTGTAAATCTGAACGATATGCGTGCCCCTGCCCTCGGGCTTTCGGCGTCGAACCTGTTAACTACAACGAGTGCTCAAACTGCTATCCTCACTTTGGATGCAGCAATCGATTCGAAAGATTCGGAACGTACTCGTATTGGTTCGTATGTTGAACGTCTGCAGAATACTATTCTGAATCTGCAGATAAGTCGTGAAAACACTCAGGCTGCCGAATCGAATATTCGTGACGCCGACATCGCTGAAGAGATGAGCAATTTTGTTAGAGCTCAGATTCTCTTCCAGACAGGTACTTCAATGCTCGCCCAGGCGAATATGGTACCGCAAGTTGTCGCAGGGTTGGTCGGATAAACGAGATTCGTCCCCTGACAAAGTAGAAGTGTGAAGCTACGGCTTTAACAATTCTCCACCCATGGAAGCGCAGGTCCAGGATGGCACTGCGTATTCATGGGTTTTTCTCATGCCACGCAAGTCAAAGTTTTCTATCAAGTTAACCAATTGTCCTAACTCTCAGGAAGTGTGGTCGAAGGAGAAAAATATGCCTTCAACAACCATTACAGGACTCGCATCCGGCATCGAATGGGCTGACACAGTCGAATTAATGATGCAGATCGAACGGCAACCTCTTCAAAGGTTGATCGAACGTCAGGATGAGAATGCGTCCAAGAAGGATGCCTGGACTTCTCTGCAGGGACGGTTGGAAACGCTTAAGTCGGTTTCAAATGGATTGGATACCAGGAACGAATTACTTAAAAAACTGGCAACAAGTTCTGATACTGATACGCTAACCGTTGTCGCGGATTCAGATGCAATTTCAGCAACTCATAGCGTGATCGTTAATCAACTCGCACAGGCTGAAGTAGAAGTCCATGACGGTTGGGCGGATATTAACACTACCGCGGTTCGTACTGGTTCTGCAGGTCAATTTGATTATACGTATGGTGGTGAAAGTCACTCTGTTGTAGTGCCCGCCGGTTCAACTATGGCGGATTTAATTCAATTGATCAACAACGACAATGATAATCCGGGTGTAGCAGCCACTTACATTGATGATGGTGGGGAAACTGATCCGATCCACCTGGTGATTTCAGCGCAAGACCCAGGTGAGGATAATACGGTTACGATTGAGGATACCACCAACCTGGGTGGAACTGAGACCGAATTCGATTCGGGAACTTTTACTGAAACACAAACAGCCCGGAATTCTGAAATACGAGTCAATGGATTCCCCCCCGGTAGTTGGATTGAACGAGATTCAAATGTCGTTACTGACGTTATCGAAGGGATAACCATTTCCCTGAAAGATACGAATGCCACAGCGGTTAATATCTCAATCGATGATGATACTGCTGCAATAAAGCAGAAGATTAAGGATTGGGCTGAAGCATACAATGATGTAATGAAGGAAATTGCAGCAAAAGTTCGTTTCGATGCGGAACAAGAAATTTCTGGAGTACTGCGTGGTGATGGGCAGGTATTTCGTGTACGCTCTGACCTTCAAGTTCTCGCAGCCTCAGTGATCCCAGGATTAGATGATGATGCGCTCTATGAAAACCTCGCATCAATTGGATTGAAGTCTGGAGCTGCGAGTGTGCTGATCGTAAATGAAGCTGATCTTGATGAGGCGTTGGAAGAGGATGTACAAGCTGTCATTGATCTTTTTGTCTTCACGCAATCAAGCACTGATTCTTCCTTGACTTATTTCGCCAAATCGAACAAAACTGAAGGTGGTACTTACGATGTAATAGCTGATTATGATGCCAATGGTGATCTTGATCCAGATGGCAATAATACAATCGGGGGTTACGCAGCTACGGTTGAGAACGATGTCTATCTAGTCGGTGCTGAAGGCTCACCTGTTGAGGGGTTAAGAATTAGATTTGATAGTCCGGGTGCTGGTCCCGGAACTGCCACGGCGACGGTACAAATTGGTACTGGAGCTGCAGTTCAGGCGAGCAACAGAGTCGATGAGTTGACCGATTCCATTGATGGGTTAATAAAGATCGTTAAAGATGGATATCAATCCGCGATTGATCAAATTGAAGAACAGATAGAGTCCTATGAGAGACGCTTGGAGATAAAAGAAGAGCAGTTGAACCGTCAATTTATGGCGATGGAAACCGCAGTGTCACAGGCGAGAAATCAGTCGAGTTGGCTGTCATCTATTTAAAATGAACTTAAAGCTTGATTGATGAAATCTCTGGCACTATACTTTAAAGGTGGTAATTCATGAGACCTGCGAATCCATACAATCAGTATCTGGATACCAGTTTTTCAACAGCATCTCCCGCACGGTTGGTTGTGATGACGTATGATGCATCGATTCGAGCATTACGTGAAGCAGCTCGCTCCATACGTGATAACGATTATGAAAGTCGGGCCAGAAGTTTTGATTTAGCACTAGCTCTCATTAGTGAGTTACGAAAATCATTGAACCCTGAAAAGGGTGGTGAAATTGCGACAAAATTGGATTCTCTGTATCAGTTCTTTACACGTGAAACGCTTCTTTCAAATGCAACCAGTGATCCGGAACGGTTAACTCCAATCATCAGCCTGATGACAGAACTCAG
Source organism: bacterium (assembly GCA_019912845.1). Lineage (GTDB taxonomy): Bacteria > Electryoneota > Electryoneia > Electryoneales > Electryoneaceae > JAIOHU01. Next base: position 10,789 of record JAIOHU010000024.1, on the reverse strand, counting down.
GCAAACCTGGGATAAAGCAAGTAAGCAAGAAGCAACAGGAAACACGGAGCAATCCGTTTAGAATAGGAGGTCCCTGTGACACTCGGATCAGTAAACGATGCCGGGTCGACACAACCGATTGGACCGAAACCAGTCGATCCGACACAATCCACAACAGGCAAAGCGCCACGCGAGGTGGAAAAGCCGCAATCTCCAGGTAGAACAGATTCTACGGAGATATCTGTGGATGCAAAAGAGATAAGTCGTTATCAGGAAATGGTACGCCTACATCGAGAAGCGTACGGTGAATCCATCCCTCAGGATCGCGAGGAACAACTCGCGCAGGTGAAAACACGTATCGCCGAAGGTTTCTATGATAGCGAAGAGGGGATGGACAAACTTGCTGAACGTCTTGTCGAGGGAACTGTCGATGATGCCGGAGCCACAAAAGATCTCTCTACTGTTCGTCGTCGTACCCAGGAGGGCTACTATGACCGCGAGGAGGTAGTCGACCGTACCGCAGCAAATATGCTCAAGGATATCATTCAGCAGGAACGAGAAAGAGGTCGATTTGAATAGTCTTGCTGAAGATTCTAGATATAATGCCGCCGTAAGGCGGTTTTTTCTTTTACAGGAGAAAGTATGAGAAAAATTATCTACTACGTCGCTTCCAGCCTCGATGGATTCATCGCAGGACCTGAAGGTGAGATTGACTGGTTGTTCTCCGATCAGGATTATGGTTTCTCAGAGTTCTACAACTCAATCGATACGATAATCAGTGGGAGAATTACTTTCGATGTCGGATTAGCATTCGAAGAAAAACCATTCGGTGATAAAGAGGTTCATGTTTTCACCCGCGACACAAATAAAGAGACACTTGGCTATATCAATTATATCTCCGAGGATCCTGTAGAATTTACCAGAAGTCTTCTAAAACAACCTGGCGGAGATATCTGGTTGCTGGGGGGTGGGAAACTGGCAGGACTACTTGTGGGGAATAAGCTGGTCGATGAATATATCGTGTCAATTCATCCGACTCTTCTGGGTGAGGGCATCCCGCTAAATCCGTTCGACTACCATCCTGTTGATCTTGAACTCGTCGACGTTAAGTCCTTTGACTCCGGTCTGGTACAACTGCATTACAAAATCAAGTGAAGGATTTGTACGATACAGATACTTTCTATCCTTCGCAGGGTCAATCACGTTTAGCGAAATAATAAAAAAACGTACCATCCCTTGAGTGAAAAATGGAATGGTACGTGCTTTCTCGTAAGAATATGTTGCTGATGATCAAAGTCGCTACTTACCCGCCGAGAGCAGCAAGGATAGCGAAAAAGACACCCGTTAAGGATTCACCGGCGATGAAGCCTGAAGCAACCGGAATCGTATACATGTCGTTTGTGCTCTTGGCATATTTGCCGAGTACCAGCGCGATCATTGCACCAATAAACATGCTGAGGCTGTAGAGTGCTGGTACAGTCATGGCGATCCCCATACCTGCCGGTGAAGGCAACCAGACCCAGCTCCGTGATTTCGGATAGACACGTTCGAGTATTGTAACTGCTGCACCAAACAGACTCGCGATTATCAAGGCGATTACCGCAGTGGGTGGAAGTGAACCAATCCCCTGGGAGAGCAATCTGGCGACACCTGCCCAGACAATCGCCGCAGGTGCTGGTAATGCCTGGGTTCCAATCGCTGACGCATCAGGAACCATTATGAAAAATACTGGAATAACTGCCAGTGAGGTTAAAATTCCAAATACCTGGGCGACAAATAATAATCGTGTTTTTGCACCAACCATATGCCCGACCTTGAACTGATTGGTCATATCAGATGCAGAGGTTGCTGCACCAGCGGTTACATTTGCAGTCATCAGGTTCGTGGTCATGCTTCCCGGATGAAGTACGCCAAAGGTCAACTGTGTCACCTTACCCATTGCGCCGATTGGTATGATCCCTGTCTCACCCGAGGCACGGATTGATACAATTGCCAGGAAAAAGCTCATCAACACAGCGATAACACCCATCCAGAGCGGGATATCGAAAAGCCATTTCATAATGATCATCGCAATGATGCCAAAGAAGGTGAAGCCGATCATAAACCATCCCATCGGGACTTCAATCTTGCTGAGTGGATCTTCATCACCAGCACCAATCTCTTTTTTCCTGCCCAGGCTCTTGAAAAATGCAGAGAAGGCACCCCCGATGGTTTTCCACTGGAAAGCAAATGCCAGAAGTCCTGCAACAACCATCATTCCTACACCAGGCCACATGGTCCATGCGACAATGTTTCGGTAGCTTCCGACAGTTTGAATGTTTTCCACCCCTGGCGCAAACCCGAGAAATGCTGCAGCAGTACTGCTTTCATCTAACGCAAGCCGTGCCTCCCAGTAAATCTGACCGGGTGCATTTACTTCAAGTTTATGCCGTTTTTCGATAACAGGTTTTTCTATGGTAAAAGGTAGGAAGGGCACTGGTTTCTCTTTTTTCACATCTACTGTAACCCCAACTTCTTTTTTATTGAATTCCAGGGAGGATGCAAACAAATCTGCATTTCCTTCGCCTCTGTTCAGATCGGTAACCAAAGCATCAAAGCTGGAGTATCGTTGTGTATCTGTCCAGGTTTTCGTCAGTTGCATCGATTTGCTGCCAGCTTCCAGCTCGGGACCCTCAATCGCTTCTTCGAGGGTAAATGCTAATTCACTTCCAGCGGGAATGGTCAAAGGAAATTCAAGATAGATTGTGTTTTCAAGGGTGGGTGCAGCGTGTTTGATCTCTTTGTTGTGAATCATCCAGGGGGCGAGTACAGCAAAGTTGAGGATCATCCCAACGATCATGGTGATACCAACACGTGTCCCGATAAAAGCACCAAAACCAATAAAAATAAAGGATGTTTCAAAAAAGAGGGTCAGCTTGGAAAAAGCGATTCCCGCAATCTTGGCTTTTGGTAGAGTAAGTAACGCCGGCATCCAGGCTCTTTCGGCAGCAACCTTCGTAACCACACCTATTACACCTGCAATACCAAGTGAGGTCGCCTTTTCATCGCCTCATCACCCTTGGAATACATGGACTTCAATGTTTCCGCCGCGGGAACAACTGCAGGGAATTTTAATTCGTTGGTGTTCACAACCTGTCGTTTGAGGGGAATCGCGACCATCAAGCCGAGGAAAAGAATTGTCATCATCCAGATGCCCATCTGCCACCAGGTCATGGTGAAATCGGGGTCGAGCATCCAGATCGCAGGAATAGCAGATACCAAACCGGCAGATGTGATGTAACTCGGTGCCACCGCGCTCGCCATGATGATATTATTCTCTAGCATGCCAAGAGGATTTTTGGTGAGTTTTGCCATGTGGATAGCTTTCCAGATAGCAAAACCGAGCACAATTGCTGTGATCTCCACGCCAAGTCCCCATCCGGATTTTAAACCGACATAAAGGTTGGAGAGTGCCATCAACCAGCCGAGCATCAAGCCGGTAATCAGGGCACGAGGGGTTAACTGTTTCACCTCACCCTGGTAGACATTATTTTTCCAGTGAATATCACGTTCAAGCTGGGTCATAGATTCAAAGTCAATCTCCCCAGTGGTTCGCTCCTGGTTTTGCTCCTGATCGCTCATTGTTTCCCTCGCAGGTTGAACAGCGTTTGGAATCGAAAAATTTATTTAATCAGGAAATATACGTTCTTTCTCTAGTTAAATACAGTAAGTAGGTAACTCCAGATCATCAACGTTTGAGGTACTTCAAGCGAAGCGGGTAAAATGCCAGAATCGATTCGTGTAAGTTGGTTTTGAATCTTGCGATTAGGTTATTGAGACGTTATTTTATTCCAGAAGTCATACCAAATCCCCGCGTAGAAATTCCACCTTGGGGGAACTATGTCCTGTCCAAAAGATCTTTTCATACTCCTGGCTTTATTGATTTCTTCCACTGTTCAACTGGAAGCTCGAACGGTATATGAAAGTCACCGTTTGAGCAATGCAAGAGTCACCTCGACTCCTCCTAAATTAGCAGACTTCGATAATGATGGGGATATGGATTTATTGATGCAAAGTGACTCCTCATTAATATTTCAGATCAATCGTGGTGGTGCCTTTGACGAACTGGTCGCTGAAGATTTGTTCTTGCGTCAAGCCCAGATAGTTGACTTCGATGGGGATGGTGATCAGGATATTGTCGGAGTTGCAGATGAGTGGATTGAGGGAAGAGAACTATATTGGTTGAGAAATGATTGCGACTTTATTTTTACCCGTCTACGTGTAATTGAACAGAGGACAGGTGTAGTCTTCGCTGCGGATTTTAACTCAGATGGGAACATCGATTTTGTCTCTTCACGTGGATATTATCAGCCTATTATCTTCTGGGAAAATGACGGCGAAATGAATTTTCTTCCTCATGAAAGCAATATTACAGAATATTTTTTGGAATACTCAAAAACTGGCGATGTAGATGGCGATGGTGATGTAGATTTAGTGGTTGTCGGCGGTTGGTGGAATCTGGACATATTGGTTTGGTTGGAAAATGATGGAAATGGTATTTTTACCGAGCACTTGATAACAGATACCTTGACCGTTGTGGATGTAATAGCTGTAAGCCATGTTAATGATTCCGATGAGGCTGCGATTTTTATTTGCACTGAGCAATGGAGAAAACTCCACAGATTACAATTCAGTGATGATGGATTTACTGATTCAGAATTTCTGGTTGAGGCTGACAACAGCAAAATTGAAAACGTTGACCTTGTCGACATGGATTTAGATGGTGACGATGACCTACTTTTCGCCTCACTCTCATTTTCTGTAAATGAATTTCCAATCGGTGGTTTAATCTGGTTGGAGATGAATGAGGACTTTCAAATTATTGCCGAGCACGATATTTGTCAAATAGGTGCACAACTGGGCGGTGGTGCAGATCTGAACGGTAATGGAAAAATTGATATTGTTGGGACTTTGATGGGATACCCCACATGGTGGCAAAACAAAGAAAGTCATTTTGATCTAGAAGAACTTGCTGAAGATGATCAACCAAAATATTATGAAAAACTACTTTCTTTTGATTATGAAGGTGATGGTGATACGGATATTTTCACGTTGTCGATGTTCAACTCTCCAACTAAGCAGATGCTTTTATTTGAGAACGATAATCATTCATTGATGGATCCTCAGTTGCTGTTTGAAAATACAGACTTATGGTGGACTACGTTCATTCCGGGAGATTTAAACGGCGATGATTTGGTTGATTTTGTGATGCATGATGGAGGTCACTCAATTTTTGGTGGTGACCTGACCATTGCATTGAATGAAGGTGATAATTTCTCTCTTCAACCACGCGGTATCAGACCGACAATTGAACCATTATTGTTTGATATAGACAATGACGGCGATTTGGATATTATTGGGGCTCAAGATAACGATCCAGTTGTACCAGTATGGTGGGAAAACAATGGTGATGCAGATTTTGGTGGAAGTATTCCCCTTGCAAGTGGTACGAACCATCCATTTTCCAAGATTTTTCTTATGGATATAGATGCTGACGGAGATGATGATTTATTTGCGACTCATCCGACACACTTCATCTGGTATGAAAATGATGGAGATTTGACATTTCCAAAGCATGAGCGAAATTACAATCATGAAATCCAATGGTCAGGTGGTGCAAAAATTGTTGATCTGGATCAAGATGGAGATCGGGACATTGTTGGGTCATATTTTTGGATCGAAAATTTGGGTGGAGGTGAAATTGTTCAACACGATGTAATTGAGAGTACTGATGAACGATACCCAAGAGTGGTTGAAACTGTAGATATGGACAGCGATGGTGATCTTGATTTTATCTCAAACTATAACGAAGCTGTAGGCTGGTATGAGAATAATGGGAGTTGCCAGTTTTCTCATCCTCGCGTCTTAGCAAATGTAAGTCCTGTTGATATTGTCAGCGCAGATTATGACTCAGACGGTATTGAAGAAATTGTATTATCAGGACACTATTTTAATCCCGGATTGTACATGTTGGATCGTTCGGAATTGGGCATAGTCGCTGGCAGTATTGATCCACCTTCAACGATGCTCATCCATGACATGTACCCAAATCCATTTAATTCCAGTGTAACAATATCATTTGAACTTAATGAAACTGATAATCTATCAGTTAGAGTGGTTAATGTGCTCGGACAACAAGTGTGGAGTGAAGAAAAATCATTTATCAGAGGTAGAAGCGAGTATGACTTGGATATGACCGGATATCCCAGTGGTATCTATTTTCTAGAGGTCGGGGGCAAGAAGTTTGGTAACCAATGGAAGAAAATGATGCTACTAAAATAGGGACTCTCGATCGCAAAGAAACAGCGAGGTAGCAAACTTTATAAATATACTAACTGCCATAGCGATTCTTGATAATTTTGCCCGCTTACGTCATCCCGGTGATGAGTTGGGCCGGGATCCAGAAAGTTATTGATATTCTTCATTATTGGAGAGACGGGAATGTAAGAAATCCAGTCAATACAAACACATTGCAGTTTTAGGATAGAAAACAATTCTAAGAATCAGATAATACTGAAATTCAGCAACATCTACGGATGTTGCTAAACGGTTTTAAGTAAAAATACTATCAGTTGTGACCTACTCTGAATCATTAACTTCCTGAAGGTGATCAATTATCAGCTTTGCGGTATTTGGGTCTTTTCCTTCTTCTAAAGCTGTTTCCGCATGTTCTATAGCTTTGTCGATATCGCCTTTTCGCGCAAAATGAATTGCCATTCTTAACCTACCGTCCGAAGGTTGGATTTTCTCAAGCTCAGCCAAAGGAACATCAGTGCAACCACCATTATTCGTTGTAACTGTCTGTGAATCAAATGTGTTCTGTTCATATTGATCTAACATTTCAGCCATTTCTTCTTCAGAAACCGATAAAGGCTCCACCAGCACATCTAGAGCGAGAGTCGCATTCTCAACGACTCCTCTACTATTTGATTTTGCCAGTTCAAAGATAATTCTACCCTCTTGAGAGTTTGATCTTGCAGCAATAAAATTAGTCGTACCTGGGATCGGGGTAGGGAGGACTTTTGAGGGACGAGAAGAGCGTAATTTGGAATCCAACTCCTCTTCTGGAATTGCCAGCAGCACTTCAGATTGAACGTAACTCGCCACATCCTGCTGAGGAACAAGCAGGGGTGAGTTTGAAGAGAGAAGTGGAGTTATAATCGCACATTCAGGGTTTCGTCTCAAGTGGTTGAGGATTCGGAAAAGTCGTCTGTCACCAAGATTGTTGCCAGGTAGAGTTAATCCGATAAACGAGGAGGAGAAATTCTCAAATCTGAGCTCTTCAATACTGTGGATAGTAAGGTCAATTCCTGGTTCCCAGAGGTCAGCCAGAACTTGAATCTTGCAACCATGATCAACGAAATGAATTGATACATTGTCACCACCTGATTCAAATACACTTTTTGCAGTGGCTACCGCTTTTTTCTCCTCCCCTCGTTGCACTGGAATGAAGAGGATACAATTTTCCTTAAGTAATACACTTGCGTCATATTTCCCCGCGAGCAAATCATACATCGCCTGGATAACATTCTCAGAAGCATTACCATTTCGATCGGCAAGAAGTTGTTCTGCGTAATGTTTACGTTTTTCACTCAATTCTTCAGGGAATTCGAAGCTTCGCTCAACAGCAGCGATTACCTCTTCCATGGTACTACAGCGTATTCCGACATCCCTCCAGGCATATTCAATATCACGGGGATCGAAATTACGATAGGTGGGAATGTTGGGATTATCGAATAATACGACTGGTTTATCCAGTGCCATAAATTCCATGAAGGCAGAGGAAACATCTGATACCATCACATCGGCAATCAGCAGTGAATTGGTGATATCCGGTTCATCGACATAAAAGATATGATCGTGAAGTTGTGCCAGTTCGCTATAGTGTTTTTTGAACTCAGGGAATGAGGAACTGTGAAGTTTGATCAGGAGATAAGTATCCTCGTTTGCCAGTGCTGCAACACGTGTCCAGAGAATGGGAATTGCAGACAGAGACATATTGAAAGTAGGCGCGAAGAGAACGACTCGTTTCGTGGGATCAAGTCCCGATGCACGCATCAGTTCATCACGTGAAGGTGCATCTGGACTGAAGAGACGATCAAGTTTTGGAAATCCCGTCGCAACAATCGGGATAAATACCTTGTTTCCCTCGACCAATCGTTGCCTGTGATATTCACCGGGGACACATAGTAGGTGTTCGAGGTTCTCCCGGTGGACAACATCAGTATCAGTGAAATATTGACCCTTTGATAGAAGTCCATGCCCGACATTGATGATTTTTCCGCAGCCATCAAGAAGATGTGCGACATTGTCCGCCATAAAGGAAACATCTGCATCCCATTCCTGCGGAGTATCAAGAATAGGCACACCCTGTGCTTCGAGAATCGCATGTTCTTCAGGCTCCATTCCAGCCCGAATCTCACGATTGTAGGCAAAAACAGAAAAAGCGATTTCAATATGCGGTTGCTTTCGCAACTCTTCGAAGATTGGGAGGAGGATTGGTATGTGCACATTTTTAAAGAAATAAAATAAGACTCTTACTGGCTTCTGCCTTGAAATACTGTTTGCTTTTGCTGGATGCAACCTGTTGTCTTCCTGCTTCTCAATTGTATTCAACTCTGCAATGGGAATCTCTGTTTGCTTCTTTACTTCTGGTTGTGTCCACGAACCCTGAGATCTCTGGTTGACCCAACGATGGTCTATTAGGTGGTTATGAATTCGTAATTGTGCGACTAACAGTGATTCATTTTCAGGCGTAATTGAAAGGTAACATTCCTGATTCAATTCCATCAGTTTACATTTGGCATTTATCTCGATCTTTGTCGGCTTGCCACCCAGGTGATTTCGAGAACCGGGTAGTTTTCGATAGAGGAAAAGCGCACGATCTGCCCTGAATCCATTGTATCCATGACGTATCGCTCGCACCCAGAACTCCCAATCTTCGTAAGCATCAATCATATCGGGATTAAAACCGCCGATAGAATCAAAAAGCTCACGTCTCATCAGTGAGTTTACCGGGCAACGATTCCCGCATAGATGTTCATGGACATTGAAAGGACGATAGCTCCAGATACGGTTAATCTCACCGAGTTGGATGCTCAGTGGCCAGGCAAATCCTGCTTCAGGATGGTCTTGAAGGGTAGAGTATAGCTCTTCAAGATTCGTGGCGGGAAGAATATCATCCCCATCAAACATCAATAAATAAGGTGCATTTGTAAGTGACGCACCAGTATTCCGGGCAGTAGAAACACCAACACCATCCAACCTGATAGTACGGATTTTATAGCCATCATACTCTTTGATCAGCTTTTCGAGAATATCTGGTGTTGAATCAATGGAGTTATCATCCACAATTATCAGTTCCCACTCCCTGAAAGTCTGAGCGATTATCGAACGAAAAGCATCCTCAACGTATTGTTCATGGTTGTGAACAGTCATGATGATAGAAATTTCAGGAGATATTGAGCTTGAAGGAGGCTGTGGTGTGCACTCATTTCTCAATGTTTCCCAGATCGCTTCCATAGTTTTAGGAGCATGATTCAGTTGCGCAGAACGTTGAATCCAGGCAAGGCAAACTTCACCTGAGGTGGACTTGATCCTCTCAGCAAATTCACTGTCTCTCCTATCTTGCCAAGTGTCATCTGCACGAGTTTCAAAAATGCGGAAGAAATCAATTGCATCTAAATTGAGGGGGTCGATCTCCAGAATTTCATTTAATTGATTGAAGGCTTTGTCCGCATTCCCATTTTTGAATTGATCCATTGCTGAATTGAATAGTTCGGTCAGATTATCTTTTCTATCCGAGGACTCTGATGATCTCAGCTTGTCAGGCTGTACACATCTCGATTCAACCACCCTTGAATTTTCCAAATCTGAGTTCGATGGTAAAACCAATTCTGAAGGCATTGTTAGAAGTGTCGCTAGACTTCCTGTGTGACCATTTGAGCTAAGTGTCTGGAGGTTCTGGGAAATAACAGGGTGCTGAAATTGGACGCTTAGCTGTTCAAATAGTTTGATTGCCTGATTCTTCTGATTCAGGTAAATCAAGGTGATTGCAAGGTTGTTCCAACCGTTAATCCAACCTGGATCTGCCTTAGTTGCAGCATCAAAGCAGGTGAGTGCGAAATGGAACTTATGCCTTTCCATGCCATCGGGACGGTGATATTGCAGTGCTCGCAGTCCCATATCCACCTGAACCTGGGCTGCCTTCCGTGGGGAAGAGGATGTGAATCCTTCACGAGAATAAAGTTCAACGACCCATTCAGGACGATGTATCTCTGCATGAACTCGTTGGTTTTCACGGCTCATGGTATCGTCGCGATAGCTGATTGCATTCTCATGCTCGAGATATAGCCCTAATGGCTTATTTAGTTGTATCGCGTTAAAATGTTTTGCAAAACGGCACCCCCAATCCCAATCTCCTGCAGCCCGAAAACTTGGATCAAAATATCCTATTTTCTCGTGAACACTTTTTCGCCATAGAGGTTGAGGGCCGAAGGGATAGTGCAAGAGGATTCGTGGTGCAAACCATGCTGGTGTTTTCCAAAGAACATTCTTTGGATTTTGTGACCAGGTCTCGTTCTCAATACGAGAAATATAGGCGTGACCATATGCCAGTGAAGCCGATGGAGTATGATCAAGTAGATTTGATAATATCTCAAAAGCATCTTCTCGATGACGGTCATCTGTGTTTGCATTGGTGATGTATTCGGTGGTTGATTCTTCGATTGCTCGATTCCAGGAAACATATAGACTCTCACGGACTGTCGTA
>JAIOHU010000250.1 GCA_019912845.1 bacterium | reverse complement strand
GCTACCTATTATACGGCAGGAACACGCTACTGTCCAAGAATTTGATGCTTCTTCATGATCTACGAACTGGTTTAGAGCAGACAAAAATAATTCGGATAAAATCTATTAGAGTCATTGAAGCAAAGAATTGCTTCTTGTATTTTATTGGTTATCAAACCCCCAAAAAAAACACCACCCATAATATCTGGATGGTGATTTATTCGAATAGACTGTAAAAAATTATCCGCGTTTTTTTCTACGTTTAGGCTTTTGACCTTCGTATACATCGCCAGCGTGAATTCCATCACGGTACGCCATAATCAGACTGGTGAATACCTGTGGTGTCGACGCCCAATCAGGCAGATCCAGTTCGGCAAGCATACCAATTTCGATTTTTCTCAAACCGATGGTTTTGGCTAAACGGTGCTCAAGGGCATAACGACGAAGTCCCTTGGAGGGAATTTCAGGTAACTCTTCACTGCCAAGCAAATGACGAGTATCATCTTCCTTCAGCACGTATGGTGGATTTCCATCAGCGTATAGCAATGGATCATCATCATCCATCAGCAACTGATCGACCATCGGGCTGGAAAAGTCAGCCGCAAACTGGATAGTACGGATCGCAGGTTCCTTGCTTTCAGGACTCGATGATTTTTTCTCATAGGAATAGTCATATTTTTGCGCTTTCCGACGGAAAATTGGACCGATGTCATCCGACCAGAGGTCTTCATCGGTAATTCCAAAACGTGACTCCAAAGCTCGGGATAAACGTACCCAGGAACTACGCATGATGGTTGATTCCTGATCTTCCCAACGATAAATGGTCTTGCTCGACTTACCGGAAAAATCTGCGATTTCAGCTACGGTGAGACCGAGTGATTCACGGAGGGCCTTTACAATGGCTGAAACCCGCTCTTTTGGTGGTACTTGGATTGACATGAATGTCACCTCGCATTATTATGATACTGAATTAGATTTAGGTAACCAATGCAGACAAGACTCTGTGTTGGTACCTACTTTGCAAAAAACAACACTCTTCTCTATGATACTATGGGAGTTGCTCCTCCCGAAATGCATCAAAACACTTGATTAAATGCTATTATATCCGAATTTACTGATAAAACTCACTCAATTTTCTAGTTTAGGATCTATGTTCTAGAATTCCAGACAATAACGAGTCAATATGAAAATTGCAAACTATTCATCAGCCCAAACATGTAGTGTGATACGATCTTCATGTTCTTTATCATTCGGACCAATAAGTTTTATAGCCTTTTCCTGCTCATCCCATAACAGTTTTTCATTTGTAAATACATTGTAAAATATTGATTTGTTATTCTCAAGGAATTCAGCAACATTCTCTGGAGTTTCTTGTTCAGTAAGTATCCTATTTTTCGCTTTCAACATAACAAGCCAGGCATCCTCATAGAACAATCTTTCGGCATAATCAACATAGACGATTTTATCATCTACAAGTATTGCACCCATAATGTTCCTGACTTGATCTTGAAACTTGACCTCTATGGACTCGTATGGGTAGTTTTCAGCAAACCTTAGAGGACTTTGCTCGGAATAATCTGCAATAGCACCGTACTGATCTGATACCAGATTCTTTGTATGATTCATCTTGATAAGCAGAGGAGCCAGTACAGATTCATAAGCATTTCCAAGACTTTCCCGATCTTCCAATAATCTCTGATACGTATTAATTCCAATCCAGGATTCATATTGCAATGCTTTTCTGAGTGATCGTCCCTCCACACCCAGCTCTGGCAGTGAAGCTATCACATTCACCAGCTCAGTAGTCGGCGGATATTCAAGGTCAAGCAACAAATTGAAGGTATTCAAATTAATACTGTACAGAACGTATGATGTCAGTTGAAGCAGCATGTTATCGGTATTGTGCACGAGATTGTATGCCAACCGATGCTGTAACAAAATCAGCTCTAACGCTTCTTCACGGTTGTCTTCAACGTAGTTTATCAAAGTGTTGGCACTGATTAACCTGAAATACTGGATCAGTTTGATTCCATGAGGAATATCCACGCCCTGATGAGGGATGATGGGGGTGATAAAATCTTCTCTGGATGCGAGTAGTTTCATTCGTTCCAGCAGGAATTCATTTTCGTTGAAAGTCTTTTTCCAGATAGTAGCGTGAACAAGCAGGCTATCCACATCAGTCATGTTTTTCAGGTATAAATATTTGACCGATCCGAACCCCTCGTAGAGAGCTGCCACAGGCAAAGTATAATTCTTATCAACATCACCTTGAATGGTATCGTTATAGATTGGAAGTTTTGCATGGGCTGCTGCAACAAATTTTTCTGCCTCAACAATTGGATCGAGTGAATCCGGTATACCAAAAGCAGAAAACAGGTAAAATCCATTTTTCTCAATGGACACAGTATTTTCGTACTTGTCACCGAACCAGTTTTTTGCTTGGGTAGTAAGCGGTACATCCGTTCCAATCAGATAAAAAAATGGGACAATAATAAATAGGATCAGCAGATCACCTACACCAATCACAATAAAATGAAGAACTTTTCCAGTAGGTCGTTGATTTGACGAATCTTTGTTTTGATCCACATTTGGGAGATCGGTACCTGGTTTTGTCTTTTGAACGATTCGAGTGCCAGAGACAACATCCAGGCTGGATCGTTTTCCCTTGTCAAAGAGCATACTCCAGAATCCGGACGCAAGCGGTAACAGGGCACTTGGATAGAGCAGCGTACGTCGAATCAGTGATTTAACCGATGCCTGTTCCTCACCATTTTCAGCTCTTACCTTGAGTCCAAGTAGCAGTTTTCCAGGTGTCGCGCCAAGAAAGATGAAAAAGAGGAGTGCCACCAGCATACAAGCTGAAAAACTCAATACTATCATTAATACTGCGTGGAGCGGATTCGATGGAGGTGTGGCTGTTGCAAGGATGAAGAGCATACCCTGGAAAAAGAGTACTCCAAGTATTAAATCAATAAGCCCTGCACCAACTCTTTTGAAGAATGTTGCTGGTTTCCCCACGAAAATCCCTCCCTTTAAGAAGTTGTAACAATGTTCTGCTGGATTCAAAACCTGCAAGTTGCAACAACTATCTTATCTGGGAATATAAGTCTTAATCACAATAATTTAAAGCCTCCCTGTGAATAATTTTCCCACTCCTGTGTACCTCATTCACGGACATGAAATCTTAATCAGGCTGGTTCAATTGGTAAATATATGAATTTCAATGAATAATTTGTTGGTATGTTTAGTGTTAAGGGGTGAAGTTAATTCTATCACGTAAACAACGCCGATGGTATTTCCATCGGCGTTGCTGGGAAAGAAGAGGGAGTTTATGAGGAAAAGTTCCTCATTTATTTCGAAGGTAGTTGGGGCAATCCCCAAAACGGCCACCACCTCCGAATGAACCACGGCCGTCAAATCCAGGACCTCTTCCCCGTTTTCCGTCACGCATCCCGCCTCTGTGACCGTGTCCACG
>JAIOHU010000249.1 GCA_019912845.1 bacterium | reverse complement strand
ATAGATTTATTACCAGGAGAAGCTCCTCCCTGGAGGATATCTGCAGGAGGCTGGTTAGATATCTGCATCTCAGTCGCCCCCACAGCGCTTAATGACAGCATCACAATTCTGGTAGTCGTGGTCTCTTCGTCATTGTTGATCACCACGTTTGGGTTTATGGGCGCAGGGTCGATAGCGTCATGAACCACCTCCGATGTATCCCCGTCTGCTTGAATCACACGAAGGTTCACATCCTTTCTCCCCTCGCCAGTCAACAACTGCCAATTTTTGGTCGAGCTGAATGATTCCCACTCTGCATCCGTAAAATCGCTGCTGTTGGCAAGCAGCATCTGCTGTGCCCCGAAGGCGATGATGGTCAGGGTGACGTCTCGGGTGGGGGTTTCGGTGACATTCTCACCTTCGATATAGATGATAGGATCGGTGCTGATTTCGACGGTTGCAACGCTGGAAGCATCTCCCTCTCCTGATGCACTTCGCGAGACGACATAATATTCGTATCGATGACCGTTCTGGACGGATGTGTCTGTATAGGTAACGCGCTGAAGCGTACACTCAGCAAGGAGACTGAACTCGGAATCGTTATCACTGTGATAGATGTTGTAGCCTTCCAGTCCCGGTAAATCAACCGCTTGCCAGGAAAACTGAATTCCACCATTGGCGATTTGCCCTTGCAGGTTGTAAGGATCGCCGTTTGTTTCAGGGTTATTAGAATCGACAGGATTATTTCTGGGAGGTTCGGTGGGGATTTCTTTATCGCAAGTGACAAATAGTACAATGAGGAGTAATATTGACAGGAATCGAAAGTGTGAGGATAGAATGAAAAATCGATTCATTTTTACACCCCATTTGACATTGAAGAAAATTATTTGATCAATCAGCGGTTGTTGTGTTATAGATCAAGTCACAGGTAAAATAGTGGAATAGGTGGTAGAATTCAAGATGAGGCGGGTGATTTTTTGGGGAAAATCGAAATTTGAGAACTATAGATAAAAGTTTGATTCAAGAAAGAATTTACATGATGAGTATGATGGTTTATGATGATTCATGATAAAAAAACGATCGACTCATAAGGCACTGGGCGTCGGGCTTTGGGCTCTGGGCTCTGGGCTCTGGGAAAACCTCAACACCCCTCTCAACGTCAACTTCAACAGTGCTGGCGCACTGAATCTTGTCTGGTTCCCCGCCTACGCGGGGATGACGAGGCGGACAGGACGTCGGGCTCTGGGCTTTGGGCTCTGGGAAAACCTCAACACCCCTCTCAACGTCAACTTCAACAGTGCTGGCGCACTGAGTCTTGTCTGGTTTCTCGGCCTGCGGCCAGGTTCTTCGAATCCCGCCTACGCGGGGATGACGAGGCGGACAGGACGTCGGGCTCTGGGCTTCGGTGTCGCAACTTCGTCGGATGTAGCAGAACGAAGATAACTGGGAGGCACGATGAAAGCGGTATCAATTGCTTCCTGGATCCCGGCCCAACTCATCACCGGGATGACGTGGGGGGCTGATGCCACCCTGTGGAGTGACACTTGGAGCGATACTCCAAGAATGGAATGCTTCGCTTTGCTCGCAATGACAAAAAAATGCCAAACTTGAGTTTGGCGCTCCATAAGGCGTTCACCACGCTGTGGTGGAATGAATTCTTAGATTACCTAGATGGTGGCTAACAGCATGCTGGGACGAGGTGATGAAATATCTTACTGGATCCCGGCCCAACTCATCACCGGGATGACACGTTGAAATATCTTCCTGGATCCCGGCCCAACTCATCACCGGGATGACGCGGGTGGCTGATGCCACCCTGTGGAGTGACACTTGGAGCGATACTCCAAGAATGGAATGCTTCGCTTCGCTCGATATGACAAAAAAATGCCACAGTGGTAATCCACTCCTCCTGAATTTATATGTTTGAGATAAATTGTTCATCACGATTTGAGTACTACGAGATTTTTTTGAATATGGTCAATTCCAAACCGTGCCAAATTCGAGACGGTAAAAATGATTTTAGTTTTTGTTTTATCGCTTCCTTATGTACTTTTCAGAAAATCATACGAATAAATTCCAGGTACACAAACCGTTGTCATTTTCAAAGCAAATATTCTGGGTGGTTGGTGAACCATCGGGAGATCGTCACACCGCGAGGTTGATCGCCGAGCTGAAACAGGTTCAGGCTGGGTTCATTCATACCGGAATGACTGGACCACGTATGCAGGCGGAAGGGTGTGAAACTGTCGCAGATATCTCGGAAGCCTCCCTGATGGGATTAACCGAGGTGGTACGTCACCTGCCTCGAATGATTCAACTAAGAGATCGCCTGTTGGATGAAATCGGTCGGATTAAACCACGACTGGTCGTTCTGGTTGATTTTCCTGATTTCAACCTCTCGTTGCTTGCCAAATTGCGCAGACGTTACGGTCGTTCGATCGAGGTGATGTACTACATCAGCCCGCAGGTGTGGGCATGGAGACGGGGACGTATTCAAACCATGGCATCCCACCTCGATTGCATGGTGGTTCTTTTCCCCTTTGAACGTGATCTTTTTCAGGATGCTGGTCTGGAAACACACTTCTTCGGTCATCCACTTGTGGGTGAAGTTTCACCATCAAAAAAAACAGCAGAACTTTATAAAGAGTTTGGTCTTGAGAAAGATGATGAGGTAATTACCCTCATGCCTGGAAGTCGAATGCATGAGGTTGATAAACATCTACCCGTCCAATTGCAGAGCATCCAACTCTTTCGTAAATCACACCCCAACTTGAAAGTGCTTCTCGTTCGTGCCTCCTCAATTCCTGAAGGTTCGCTGAAGCCCTATGTACAGCATTCAGAGTGGGTGAAGATCATCGACAACCGTGCCTACGATGCCCTCTCAATCAGTCGTTGCGGGTTGGTTAAATCAGGCACTTCGACGGTCGAAGCTGCTATGATCGGCACTCCATTCGCGGTACTCTATCGTGTAAGCGGGTTAACATATTTCCTCGCACGTCTGCTGGTACGCGGTGTCAAACATGTCGCTATGGTCAATGTTCTGGCAGACAGGATGGTTGTTCCCGAGTTTATCCAGGATGCTGCTACTCCAGAAGCCCTGTCAGACGCGTTAGAGCAGCTTTGGGAAGGAGAAAAGCGGGATCGGGTCATAACAGAATTGAAGGAAGTGGCTGAGCTTCTCGGTGAGGCAGGTGCAACCCGACGTACTGCTGAATGGATGAAAGAACGTTTCGCTCAGTGACTGATTAATGCGTAGTTCGAATTCCTCTATGTTCCGCATCATTGAATCCTATCCCTACTCATTATAAGGTTGGAACGATAAGAAATCGTATTTTCAGAAAACCTGTACAGTGCGTCAATTTTCAACTGAAAGCTATAAATCAAGCGAAACACTCCACTAGAAGTTTGAGAATTTTTTCCTTATGTTTTATTGGGTTGCGGAGTGCAAGCTGGAAAAGCAGAAATCTTATTTTTGAACAACGAAATCTTTCTCTAAAACGCCTGGCTTGTTGATTTACTTCCTGGATTCCAGCTCACAAAATGCTGGAATGAGGCTTGGGAATTCACGGGAATCAAAAAAATTCTGAAACAGCACAAGAAACTGATGGAACAACTATACTTCTACACTATTGGACATAGGGAGAAAAAATGGCTGGCAAAATAATCAAGGCAGCGAGACGGACTGAGAATATCAAATATGCCGTACGTGACATCGTTATATTAGCTCAGGAAACAGCAAAAACCGGCAAAGAGATGCTCTACCTCAATATTGGTGATCCAAACCAGTATGATTTTCAAACCCCCTCCCACATGGTAGAAGCCACTTATGAAGCATTAAAAGCCAACTATAACGGTTATTCCCCCTCATCCGGCATCCAAAGCGCACGAGATGCAATCGAACGTGAGATGGAAAAAAAGGGCATAAAGAATATCCATGATATATTCATCACAACTGGTGCAAGCGAAGGAATTGAACTTTGCTTGAGTTCCGTTGTTAATGCGGGAGAAAATGTCCTGACTCCCACACCGGGATATCCACTCTACACCGCTGTCCTTGCCAAGATAGAAGCCATTGAGAATCCTTACTATCTGGATGAGTCCAATGGCTGGCAGCCTGATCTGGACGATATTCGTTCCAAAATTAACGACAAAACACGTGCGATTGTGCTGATTAACCCCAATAATCCAACTGGATCAAATTGTTCTACCGAGACCCTTAAAGGATTAATCGAACTGGCAAAGGAACATAACCTCCTCATACTATCCGATGAAATTTATGACAAATTGCTGATGGATGGCGCGCATCATGTTGCAACCGCATCCCTCGATCATGAAGCACCCATCGTCACTTTTGGTGGACTATCGAAAAATTTTCTTGGTCCCGGGTTACGTATCGGTTGGGGTGTTGTTAGTGGTGATAAAGCTCAGCTTGCCCCATTTATTGAAGCAGTAAATAAGCTTCTTCGCGCCAGACTCTGTGCGAATCATCCGCTTCAATTTGCGATCCAACCAGC
>JAIOHU010000248.1 GCA_019912845.1 bacterium | reverse complement strand
CTCACGGACTGTCGTACGGATCGCTCGGATGTGCTGATGATTCTTTGCGAACTCTTCTAAAATTTTCCATTCATTTTCAGGTGAATTGCTATCTACTAAAATGATTTCCAGCTCACCTCGGGCGTATAGTGTCTGGGAGGTCAAGTCCTGTAGAAGCCCCTCCATAAATCTTTCAGAAGCGTATACAGAGACGATCGCAGCAACTTTGTAGGGTCGATTCTCACGAGTATCCAGGCTTTTCTCGGTTACCTGAGTATTTTTCAATGTGTGTGAATTTTCTAATTTTTCTGTCATTGGGAAACCGGTTTCAAATCTTCATTAATGAACCATTGAGTGTTTAGCTTTGGTTCAAAGTCAAAATAATACTCCAGACTATGCCACAAATTCATGTAATAATTGCTTCATGAAAGTGATGTACTGATGAGCTGATTTTTTCCACTTGAATTTTGCAGCTTGTTCGAGTCCTAAAACTTGCAGCTCGTTCCGTACATTTATATCTAGAACCCCTTCCAGAGCGTGTTGAAGTGGCAGCGGATTTTCTGAGTCAACATACAATGCAGCTTTTTCAGCAACCTCCGGCAGGGATGTATTGTTGCAAGTGATTACAGGACATCCGCAAGCCATCGCCTCGAGGATCGGCAGTCCGAATCCCTCATGTTTAGAGGGATAGACCAAAGCCGAGGCACCAGAATAAGCTGTTGCCAGCTCATCATCGTCGAGGATATGATGGTGTATAGTCAGTTTATTACGAAAGTTACGGATTTCTAGTTCAAGTTCCTTTTTGCCACCGGTGAAGAGGATATCGACATCCTTGGAAAGCTGACTGTTTGAAAGAGCATTCAGTAGAAGCTCAGCATTTTTATATCCACCTCGATGTCCGCAAAAGAGGAAATAAGGGCGTGATAGTTGATATTTCTCCTTGAAGGTTTCAACACTTTGCTGGGAACGCTGATGAAAAAAGTCTGATACAGCATTGTGAATGACCATCAACGGTTTCTCAACATAATCGGGGAAATACTGCTGAAAATGTCTGGCTGATGAGTGTGAAACCGAAAAGAAATAATCAGCATGTGCAATACTGTGGTGTTTTGCAAGCCACTCAGGTTTGTTCAGATCAATCCCGATGTACTCTGGAATCATATCATGGATCAATATCCCGGAAGGGATATTCTCAGCGGTGGTAAAATAGGTTGAAACAAGACTTTGAATATTAATCTCACTGCAGATTTTACCAAGAGAAATCCGATCTTCATCACGATTATTATAGGTATATCCTTTAATACTGATTTTTTCAATTCCGGGGAAATCTGGAGCAGTATTCTCACGGTCGAGTAAAACAATCTGATTTCTGAACTCTGTTTTCGCAATCTCATTCAGCAAAGACTGCCAGACACGATAAATTCCGGCTGGATTATGATGTTGAAGTTGAAAAATGACACCATCAATGGCGATTTTTGGTTTTAAGCTATTTTCGGATATAAAAACATCATTCGAGGTGTTCTTGTCTTCTGGATCATCTGGAGCAGAAAAGTTTTCCATCCAATTGATTATTTTATTCAAATGATGCTGCAGGGTGAAGTTATCGAGCACATATTTATGCCCCCGTGTTGCGATCGTTTCCGCAAGTCCATCCTCATTTTCAAGACGGTTCAGGCAGTCCAACAGTTCCTCACGGTTGGAATAATAGAGCAGATGCTCGCCCTCATGGAATAGTTCATCCACCTTATTCTGACCAGTTCTGTTTGTTACTAACGCACAGCCACAGGCGAGTGCTTCATATACACGTGTGGGATGGTTGGAAAATACAGACGGGAAATTCAGCGCGATTTTATTCTGATTAAAATCTGCAGCAATATCATTCTCGGAAACTGGACCATCCTTGTATCCAACCAGGTTGATTTGATCGTGTTTGAGTAAAAACTCGATCATATCGCGTCGCTGTGAGTAGGTCTTATCTGTATAAAACGGTGTATATTTACCACGGAAGAATGGTTTGGAAGATCTATCGTTGTACGGAATAGAGTTGTTAAAAACCTTTTCATCGACACCGAATGGCTGCCACATTGAGGGAACGGGTAATTGTGCAAAAAAGGGCTTATCGCTGATATCGGTGTATACAACAGCATCAACAATGCTGGCAGCAGATTTGGCAGCATCCGCCATAGCTGTGTTGCCATAAAGTTTGGAACTATTCAGGATTGATTCTTGAACGTAGAGAATTTTTTGGATAGGTGATTTATTCCAGACTTCACGCCACTTTGGATTGTTATGCAACATCTGGGAGTGCCAGTCAAATCCCAATAAAAGGATGTAATCAGCGTTTGGACTCTCCAGATAATTCAGGAGTCCATCATCATCATGAACATCTTCAGCACCCCATTTCGCCTTTGGCGCAAATGTCCCGTTGTGAAGACCCAGCTTTTTTGCGCCATTCTCCCAGCCACGACCCACACCCCAGGCATGTGAACCAGTCGCTTGTAAAACCAAGTCTACCTTCGTCGCACTATTTTCATCGTTTTGTTTTTCCTTTTGAAGGCTTTTAATTTCATCAGCAGTGTGTTTGATGCTGTTAACGTGCCCATTTCCATTCCCACTTTTACTGATTATTTTTGTTTCTTGGCTGGCAGGAAATCGGTATTCCATATCTGGTTTGAACTGGATTCCTTTTCCAAGCGGGATATTGTGCTGCAATCCCAGAACACCCTGGGTTTGTTTGTATGCTTTTTTGTAAAGTGCTTCAATATCCTCATTCAGGTCGAGTCCGGTAGTCCTTTTGATATCAAGGTTCTTTAGTGCCAGAAGAAGCTCAACAAGTACACCAGGAGGGAGTTCCATATCTGTATACTTGCTTCGCATGTCGACAATTTCGATCCATCTTTTTATACCACCTGCATTAGTTTTCACCTCTTCATACCAACGATAGGCTGAGAGCGACTCGTTTATTACAACAACATCATATTCTGCACTGATTCGCAGCCAATAGTCCACATCCATTTCATAATGCAGGGATTCATCCAGATGACCGATTTTATCGTACGCTTTGCGGTTGATGAACACAGAAGGTTGGAGAATATAACATTGCCCTTTTGCTAGTGCCTTTCGATCAAAGCCAACCCCACGTGAATAGGGACGTTGTACCTTTCCCTCACGGTCGACCATGAAACCATTCCCAATGTACAAACCAGCTTCAGGATGAGTTTTGAAAACCTGCGCAGCGATATGAAGGGAATGATTACAGTAAAGGTCATCTGAGTTTAACCAGGCGAGTATATCACCAGTGGAACGTTCAAAACCTTTGTTAATAGCGTGAGTCTGACCACGATCCTTTTCACTGACCCAATGAGTCAAGTACGGTTCGTATTTCTTTATAATCTCGACACTTTGGTCAGTTGAACCACCATCCATGATCATATACTCGAGGTTGGGATACTGTTGTCCGAGTATACTCTGTATGGTTGCTTCGAGGAATTCACCTTGATTGAAAGATGGGGTTACTACTGTGATTTTCGGGGTATTTGTTTTACCGTTCATTGTAATCCCTCCAAAGAATATCCCCACTTGTACATTTCTTCACTGCACAGCTCTTCTATCTGCTTCAGAAACTTATCGTTGACAGCATTTTCGTAGGTGAACTTTGACTTGTCTTCCCTCGGTGTACGGTTCATTTGCTTTGACTTTAATGTCGAGCCGATAGCATCCCACTTGCTCTCATCCATACCTAGAAATGCACCAAGCGCTCTTCCAACTTCTTCTGGACGTTTTACTAAATCTTCCTGTCTGATTTCATAAATACTGCCAACCCTAAGCTCTGGTCGAATCTGTTCTCTGAATTCACGATGGACATCAGCCCAATGCTGCAGTAATTCGGCTTCGGGGAGCGGTGAATTGTGACGTTTTATCTGGGAGATCACCTGGTCACGTGGGTGTCTAGTCGTGAAAATGATTTGTGCTTTGGGGAATAGGAGTTGCGCAATGGGGAGGATACGTAATTGTTGAATATCAGGTGTTTTGTCGATCCATCTTTTGCCAGCATCTATATCCGCAGCTTCACGCATGAATCCGTCTATGGCGCGTGCAAGCCAGGTGGCTAATCGCTCAAAATTATCCTGACGAGTTATGGAAAACCTTTTGAAGGATCTTTTGTATTTTTCCGGAGTCCGTACAACTTTTTCAAAACCCTCCAGCAACCAGTATAAAATATGACCTTCGAAGTGACCCCCTTGGAACTTTTCGGAGGATTCTATCGCATTCTGAAGTGCAGTAGACCCCGTTCTGGGAAGCCCTACGATAAAGAGTGGGTCAAGCTCAAAACGTTCTTTCAGGGGTAATGAGTCCTGATGACTATATTTGCCATTTGAAGGTTTAAAAGATTTAGCATGAATCAAATCTACTGGATGCATTATTCACCTCGACATTATTATCCAGCTCAAATGAAGCAAGGTTTATACCACTTGGAGGAATTGGAAATTAGAAATGCGGAATGCGGAATGCG
>JAIOHU010000247.1 GCA_019912845.1 bacterium | reverse complement strand
ATGTGATTCATAGCAGGATGGTCATAATCACCTACGGGCGGGACGCCCGTTCTACATAATGCCGAATACTGTTTTGACTTATGTTAATGGCGATTTTTGTAGCATGACCGTCCCGGTCATGAATATCTTCGATCAAGATGGCTTCACCTTTGATATTGATCCCGGGGTATAGTAGTATAACAAATCAGCATCTATTTGTTTTTCATCTTCCTGCCAGCGTGGGGTTTACCGGTATCCAGGAAAGTATTGATATTGTTTGTAGTTCTTACTCAACTTGCCCGGTGTGAATAATTTAAAACCCCCGTTAGGTGCGACAGATCATAACGTGTAGCGTAAACCTTGGGACAAAATTTGCAAACTCTCACCAGCCCTGCAGGGGCGACACATCAAACATTAGAACCGAGAACGACTATAATATAAATATCTGGTTTGAAAGTTGAAAAAGGATTTTTAGATACCTACTTTGTTTTGAAAACAATAATATCACGTCTGGCATTTAAAATTGCCTACATGCGAATGAACAAACGGGGGCGTTATGCGAAGCAGACCGTTAATTTACATCATCCTCCTGCTGACAATAACAAGTATTGCAGTCTCACAGGATAGCCTGAATGTGGAAACTGTCGGGCGATACTATGAAAATCAAAGCAGTAGTGTTGCGATTCAAGTACAGGATACCCTCGCTTTCGTTGCCACCAACTATGATGGATTACACATCTATTCGATTTCCGACCCTGCCAATCCTGTCGAAATATCGAACATCAATCTCCCCGGGATCATCAGCAGTCTTATCCTCGATAGCAATATCGCATATCTATCTGCAGAGGAGTTCGGGGTTTGTATAGTCGATGTTTCAGATCCCCTCAATCCAGAACTCCTGACCATTTTTGAAAATGAGACTCTTTACGATTGCACTATCCAGGACAACCTCATGTTTTGCGCAGCGGGGTGGGATGGAATAATCATTCGGGATATCAGTGATCCAGCCAATCCTTCTTATGTAAGTCAAACACTCATTGACGAATTCTGTTACCGGATTGATGTCGATGACGATTTGCTCTGTGTTAGTGGGATTGCCTACGATCTAATGTTCGTCATAGACATAAGCAATCCATCCTCACCAATAGTACATGGCAATCTAGGAGCAACCAGTTTCATTGTTGATATCGATGTTGTTGGCGACTACGCCTATCTCTGCGACACGAGTGCAGGTCTGGAAGTCGTTGATCTAAGTAATCTGGACGACCCCTACATCGTTACGTGGGTAGGAGATGAATATTATGCAAGGAGCTTAACCATCGATGGTCAAATCGCTTATCTCGCCACTTCACCCGAGGATTTTGTGATCTTTGACATGAGCGATCCAGTAAATCCGTTGCTGGTTGCCGGGTTCACTGCAGAAGAACCAATGTCAGTTGCAGAAATCGTGGCTGCCGATAATACTGCTTCAATCGCAGGATTCCAGAATGTGCTGGTAACTGTTGATATTACCGACCTTGAAAATATGACTGAATTGTACCGTTCTGAACGCAATCTTTACCCTTATATCCTCGAAAAAATGGGTGACTACCTTATCGTAAACGAGTATAATGGCGAAAACATTGTACTCCACTTGAATGATCCCCTGAATCCAGTTGAAGTCTCTCGGTTCAATCTTGGGAATGGGAATACAATCCGCTATCCAGTCGATTTCTCACATGATGATCGTTACCTCTATTCGGGTAATTATAGTGACCTGCTAACCATTGATATGCTTGATCCCTTAAATCCAGTCATTGGCGATACACTTGCCTTGCCAGACATTCAGTTACGGGCGATTGACACTGAGGGTGACCTGCTGGTTACAGCCGGCGAATCGGACTACAGCATCGGCTTTTTCGACATTTCTGACCCCATGAATCCCGCGCACCTTACAACCCTTCATTGTCCTGAATGGCCTCGGAACGCTCAATTGGACGGTGATCTCATGTATGTTTTTACACCTCGCGGTCTGATCACTTACAACATTTCAGATATTAACAACCCACTCATTTTAGATGAGTACAATAATCGAAACACCCAGTTTTATAAAGGCACCGTGGTTGATTCTATGGCGTATGTTATCGATTGGACACACGACCATGTTTGGATTTTTGATGTAACTGATCCGCAAAATATTGAGTTTGTTACTTATTTTCGTGAACTGAACGCTTTTGCTCTTGAAATCAGAAAAGTGGGTCCGTATGTGTATGTTGGCTGTGAGAGTGAAGGCATAAAGATCATTGACGTGAGCGATCCCACTTCCCCTTTCATGGCAGGATTCCATGAGGAATTTGCTTATACACATGATATCGTTGTGCACGACAACCTGATCTACGCTGCCAATTACTCAAGCCTCACCATATACGATGCCGACCAGGCACTACAGGTGGGTGAGCTTCCTCTATCAGTACAGCCGGAATCATTTGAAATCCAGAGCATCTATCCCAATCCGTTTAATGCTTCAACTACAATTTCCATAACAGTACCTTCAGATCAGAATGCGAAGGTGATGATTTTTAACATGCTGGGGCAGGAGGTTGCAACACTCTTTGATGGAAAGATAGAAGCAGGGAACCACGCTTTTTATTGGAATGGTCTGGGGCAATATGATCAACCGCTCCCCAGTGGTCAGTATCTACTGAGAATTGAAAACGGTGTTATTCAACAGGTCAGAACCCTCCGTCTTCTCAAATAGCTTGAATATCAACCAGTGGATCAACTTCATCCCAAGTCTCACCAGCGTGGGTTTAGCCAGCATCCGGGGAGCAGTTATGTGATTCATAGCAGGATAGTCATAATCACCTACGGGCGGGACGCCCGTTCTACGTAATGCCGGATACTATTATGGCTTATGTTAATGGCGATTTTTGTAGCATGACCGTATCGGTCATGAATGTCTTCGATCAAGATGGTGTAGCCTTCGATATTGATCCCGGGGTATAGTAGTATACCAATTCAGCATCCATATGTTTGTCATCTTCCTGCCAGCATCCGAGGAGCAGTTATGTGATTCATAGCAGGATAGTCATAATCCATACGGGCGGGACGCCCGTCCTACATAATGCCGGATACTGTTTAGGCTTATGTTAATGGCGATTTTTGTAGCATGACCGTCTCGGTCATGAATGTCTTCGATCAAAATAGCGGTTATCAGTAGCTACTCCCATGCCAGCATTGTGTCAGCTGGCATCCCGGAAGATATTGATACTATTAATGTTACAATACAAAAGAATACGCAATATTCCAGAAATATCTGGAAATTTTCATAATCAGATCATCAATTCCTCTCCCATATGGTTTGGGTCGATTCCTTAAAGCATGGACCAAATACTCCGTTCCCCACTCACTGTCTCGAGAATTGAGTAACCGAACTTGATCCCTTCCCATCGCTGCAATACTATTCTGCAGATTATTCCTGATAAGCAAAATGTTGTATGAATTATATTCGGAGGGTATGTGAGTTCATTTGATTCCAGAAAGGGATATTTCCTTTTTGAGGATGGTACAAGGTTCGAGGCAGATCGTTTTTACGGAAAAGCTCCAGTAACAGGTGAAGCTGTATTCAACACTTCCCACAGTGGCTACCAGGAAATTCTCTCTGACCCATCTTATCAACGTCAGATTCTGGTATTCACAACTCCTCATATTGGAAATGTTGGCATCAACGATGAGGATATGGAATCAACTGCCTATCGTTCTCCCGGATTTGTCTGCCGCAGTGTTACAGATCAACCCAGTAACTGGCGCTCTTCAGTATCACTGATAGATAAATATACTGAGGAAGGTGGTTCGCTCCTCTCTGGCATTGATACACGCGCACTCACCTTCTACATACGTGAGCAGGGTGCGATGCGAGCAGGAGTTTTCCCGGCAGATTATTCGCAGAAAGATGCACTTGAACTGGTGTTAAGTTCTCCAAAAATGGAAGGACTTGAACTGGTCAGCGAAGTCAGCCGTGATAAGATCGAAGTGTACAAAAGCCATTCATTTGAATCCTCATGGCACACCTCCTCCAAATCGGGTGAAGGTTTACGGGTAGGTGTTCTGGATGTTGGAGTGAAACAGAACATCATACGAGAGCTGCAGAAGTTTGGCTGCGAGGTTGTTGTTTTCCCGGCGTCAACATCTTCCGAAGAGATTTTAACTCACAAGTTGAATGGCATCCTGATCTCGAATGGTCCCGGCGATCCGGCAGTTGTTACCAAAGCTATTCAAACAGTTGCTGAATTATTCGAGAAATTGCCGATGTTTGGCATCTGCCTCGGTCATCAGATCATGTGTCTCGCTGCGGGAATGACGACATTCAAACTAAAATTCGGGCATCGTGGAGCGAACCATCCGGTGAGACGTGAAGCAGATGGACGTGTGGAAATTTCCAGCCAGAACCACGGTTTCGCAGTCTCCAGTGAAGGTTTTCCATCCGAATGGAACATCAGTCACATCAATTTGAACGATCAGACCATTGAAGGTGTCGAACATCATGAACTGCCTCTCTTCACCATCCAATATCACCCGGAAGCGAGTCCAGGACCACATGACGGTTTGGACTATTTTGACCGTTTTATGAGGAATATGCGTAATGCCTAAAATTTCAAATATCAAATCAGTCATGGTAATAGGGTCGGGACCGATTGTTATTGGTCAAGCATGCGAATTCGACTATTCCGGTACACAGGCGATAAAAGCACTTCGTGAGGAGGGAATACGGGTCATCCTTGTTAATAGCAATCCTGCTACAATTATGACCGACCCGAGAGTAGCGGACGCTACCTACATCGAGGCACTGGAAGTTGATATCGTTGAACGAATCATCGAAAAAGAGAGACCGGATGCCTTACTCCCCACCATGGGCGGACAGACAGCGTTAAACCTCGCTCTTGATCTGGATAAGCATGGAATCCTCGAAAAGCATGGAGTTCGTCTAATCGGTGCGGGAGTTCGAGCGATCAAACTGGCGGAAGACCGTGAGCTTTTCCATGATGCCATGCAACGTATCGGTATGGATGTCCCTCGTGGGGGATTCGCAAAAAATCTCACCGAAGCGAAAGAGGTACTGGAAAAAACTGGACTACCGGCAATCATTCGTCCATCGTTTACACTCGGCGGATCGGGTGGCTCAGTGGTATATAACCGTGAAGAATTTGAGCAAAAGGTACAGTGGGGGTTAAGCCGCAGCCCGACCACTGAAGTATTGATTGAGGAGGCACTAACCGGATGGAAGGAATTTGAGCTTGAGGTGATGCGCGATCACTCCGATCAGTGTGTTGTCATCTGTTCAATTGAGAATTTTGATCCATTGGGGGTTCATACTGGCGACTCCATCACAGTAGCACCACAGCAGACTCTTACTGACAAAGAATATCAGAAAATGCGGGATGCCGCATTCGCTGTCATACGTGAGATCGGAGTCGATACTGGCGGTAGCAACATTCAATTCGGTGTTCATCCAAAAACCGGACGCATGGTCATCATTGAGATGAATCCACGAGTGAGCCGTTCCTCAGCACTCGCATCCAAAGCCACCGGTTTTCCCATCGCACGTATTGCTGCCAAACTGGCAATCGGTTATCGTCTGGATGAAATCCCAAATGCAATCACGCGTAAAACCCCTGCCTGTTTTGAACCGGCACTCGATTATATCGTTGTAAAAATTCCACGCTGGACATTTGAAAAATTCCCGAAAGTTGACCAAACCCTCGGCAGCCAGATGAAATCAGTTGGGGAAGTCATGGCGATAGGGCGTACCTTCCCTGAAGCTCTCCAGAAGGCGTTACGATCCCTCGAACAGGGACGTTATGGTCTAGGTGCGGATGGAAAAGATGTGATTGCCTCTGACAATGTCGAAGCACATTTATTGCAGGAATGGCGACAGATTATCAAGCGGAAACTGTCAACTCCAAGAACTGAGAATATTTTTTATATCCGCCACGCCCTGAAGTTTGGTATCAGCAGTGAGGAGGTCGCAACGATTACTGGTGTAGATCGCTGGTTCATTGAGCAGATCGAACTGATTATTCAAATGGAACAGAAGTTACGAGTATCCGCTCCCAAATCTGGCGGTGATCTGACTTCACTGCGTAAATCAGTATCCAGGGAGTTGCTCTATTCCGCCAAACAGTTAGGCTTCTCCGACCGTCAGATCGCACACCTGCTGAAAACCTCTGAAGCTGTAATTCGGAAACTCCGAGTCATTCACGACGTTTCACCCTCCTACCTGCCCGTTGACACCTGCGCGGCTGAGTTTGAAGCATATACACCGTATTACTATTCGAGTTATGAATCCCACACAGAGGTTAAACCGGCGGAAAAGCCGGGCGTAATCATACTCGGAAGCGGTCCAAATCGTATAGGGCAGGGTATTGAATTCGACTATTGCTGCGTTCGATCAGCGCTTACGTTGAATGAAGAGGGATATCACAGTGTAATGGTGAACTGCAACCCTGAAACGGTTTCTACTGACTACGATACGTCCGGTCGACTCTTCTTTGAACCTATCACTCTCGAGGACGTTCTCCATATCTGTGAAGTAGAGAAACCCGATGGTGTTGTTGTACAATTCGGCGGTCAGACACCACTGAAAATCGCGGATCAACTGGCTGAGAATGGGATTAAGATTCTCGGAACCAATCCTGAGAATATTGCGCTTGCAGAGGATCGTGAACGATTTGGAGCCCTCCTGAAATCACTGCAAATCAAACACCCCGCCTATGGAATTGCCAAAGATTATTCCATGGCTGGGAAGGTCGCTGAAGAGGTAGGTTATCCAGTCCTCGTTCGTCCCAGTTTTGTTCTCGGTGGACGTTCTATGGAAATCGTGTACGACTGGGATGGTCTGAAACGGTATCTCCGTGAGGAAGTGGATGAGATTACCCCCGAGCACCCTGTCTTGATCGACAGATATATTGAAGATGCGTATGAGTTTGATGTCGATGCTGTCTCCGATGGTAACGAGACTCTAATCTGCGGCATAATGCAACACATCGAGGAAGCGGGTATTCATAGCGGAGACTCTGCCTGTGTGCTTCCCCCTTACATCTTGAATGATGATCAGAAAAAGCAACTGATTGACATCACGAAAAAGCTTGCCAGGGCACTGAACGTCATCGGGTTGATGAATGTGCAGTTCGCCTTTACCAATGGTGAGTTGTACGTTCTCGAAGTCAACCCGCGAGCAAGCCGTACCATCCCATTTGTTGCCAAGGCTACAGGTATTAATTGGGTGGATGTGGCTACACGTTGTATTATCGGCAAATCCCTTAAGGAACAGGGTGTCAAAGAGAATCTCGATCCCGGCTGGTATGCTGTAAAAGAAGTTGTCTTCCCATTCAGTCGATTTGAGGGAATCTCAGCATTTCTCGGCCCCGAAATGCGCTCAACCGGTGAAGTTATGGGCATTTCCACCAGCTTCAGTGAAGCATTTTCCAAAGCTCAATATGCTGCTGGCACTTACCTGCCCGCCCCCGGAACTGGAAAAGTCATCATTTCCGTTAATGAACGAGACAAGGAGCGCATGCTCCCCATTGCAAAGAAATTAATAGAGATGGGATTTGGACTGGTTGCGACCTCTGGCACCCGAGCATTTCTCGCAAAACATAGCATCGAATGTGAGCCTGTGTTCAAGGTAAAAGAAGGCAGACCAGACATTGTCGATCTTCTCAAAAATGGCGGGATCAGTCTGCTGATAAACACTCCCCTCGGGCACCAATCACACTTTGATGAGAGAAGCGTCGGAGAGATGGCATACCGTCTGGGAGTGCCAGTTTTGTCCACTCTCTCTGCTGCAGAAGCTGCCATGGGAGCAATTGAATCGATTGGCGTACATCCCTTAATGCCAGTCTGCTTGCAGGAATTACATCGGTAATTGTAAGAAAACTACGTTCCGCAACATCCAATGATGTTGCGGAGTCGTTATAGTGTAGCGTTTCTCGAAAGTATTGTCCGATCGCGTCATGCCAGCGTGCAGTTAGCTGGCATCCAGGAAGGGATTTATATTAGTCATTTCAGGACTGATTGGAAAGCGGTAATCCGAACAACAGAAACATTTAGCAGTTTAGTATGAGACAATAATTCCAAGAATCAGTATAAAGAGTGTAAGAACCATTGTCACTCATCCCTGCATCGCCGCAAAAACCGGCGTCGGATCACCATAAACATGATAATCCTGAACCTTACTCCCATTCATGGTGAAGTGATTAAAGAAGGGAATGGTGATGACAGTGTCACTTTGAAGTTTATAGGATACCATACCGCGCATAAACATGAAGGAACTGCCGTTCTCTTCAACTGTCCATGTGTTGAGTAACTCATGACTCAAACCCTTGAACATCTTGAAAAATTCTGCCACAAACCCGGTAATCGCTTCCCTGCCTTCGACTTCAGGATTACTTCCCCAACGAAATGTACCATCCTCTGAAATAAATGAAGCAAATTTTTCTGCATCCATTGTATCTATCGAATGAATAAGGTCCTTAATCTGTGTTTCAGTAAGCATACTTTCCTCGTGGTTTTAGTAGTTTCTATTGTTGCACCAAACCGATTGTTCATCGGTTTATTGGCGAGTCAAACTCTCCAGATTCGCTCTGCGTCATCCCACCATGGTTTTAGAGGGAGCACCACACTCCAAAGTGGTAACTCAATCTCGCGTCATGCCAGCTTGATTTTAGCTGGCATCCAGGAAGGTATTGATCTTATTAATGTTAGAAACACAACAATTAAACAATTCCCTGAGATACCTGGATTTTTTCATTCCCAACCAGAATGAGTGAGAGTGATTGACGTTAAAGTTAAATACCCCTAACTCTAAAGAATGGCAGTATAAAAGTTTGTGACCTTTCTAACAATATTAAATCAAATAATTTGAGAGCCCTCAATAAAAAAGACGGGTAGAACCCGTCTTTTATAATGATTTAGTAGTCTCATAACCTATTTCAAGAGCATAACCTTCTGAGTTCTTATATCCTGTTTATACTGCACTTGAAGGAAATACATCCCTGAAACCAACTGAGAACCAGCCTCAGAAATATTCAGTGTAAAGCGATGAAATCCGGCTTCGTGTGAAACTGCCGAATTCAGGACTTCACGCCCCAGAATATCATATAATTTGAAAGTGACACTACCATTTTCTGGCAATGCGAATGGTATGGTTATCGTCGGATTAAATGGATTGGGATAGCCGGCACCAACCTCAAAGTGTTCAGGAAGTTCAGGTGACTCCAGCGTCACAACCTGGTAGGCTCCCTCACCGAATCTTGGCACATTCGTTGACGAGCGGACTGTCCGCAGCACATTCTCTGAGGCATCCTTAATTAGAACACGGATTGGATTTCCATTGCTGAACCCTGCAATATCATACTCAGCAGATCCACCCCAGGCAATAATTGGAGATTGATCAAGTTCATCGATCAGCAACCCTTTACCCACTAATTCAGAACCATCATAAAGCTCGACCAGATTTGCACCCAGTTTTTTCAATTCTGCTGAGACTTCCACCAGCACCACATAGGGCAGACCAGTCGGAGTTGGTGATCCGGCTACTTTCGGCAATTCACGGATCATCGCATCGTTTTGCTTGTTCAATGCCAGATCATCATTGTACTGGAAGAGGAGATCAGTGTTGGAGAAAACCATATAGCCTTCGCCCGGTTCCATATCACCAATCGTGTTGATGAAGGGTGGCAGGAAAATACCGCCATCGTCAGTCTGCACAATCGCGATGTCGTCTACAATCTCAGCCAGTGCGACTGGTGTCGAAACCGGATGATCGAAGGGATATCCGATCCAATTCCAACGAGCGGCAGCGATATCAAACTCCATGGTAGGATCAATTGGTTCACCCTGCACAACCCACTGATCAGGAGCATTGCAGAAGACCCGATATCCATCTCGAAAATCGATCTCACCGATGGTGTTTATGAAAGGTGGGATAAAAATTCCGCCAAAGTCTTCATAAATAATCACAAGGTTTTCCAAACCTCCAAACACCTGTGATGCATTCATATTTTCTGGTTGCAGGTAGGTGGATACCAGTTCAAAGTAGTTCGCTTGGATTGGCACAACCAGCTCCATTACACCACCACCCGGCTCATAATAAACATGATTTGATGTATCAGATTCACCACCAGTATAAACCGCAGTAACCCAGTAAATCGCTGGCTCCTCCAATGGTTCTACATCCAGGAAAGATAGTTCGGACGATTCACCTACAAAAATTCCATCACGATAGACGTTGTAGAGATTCAGAAACTCATCCAATTCATCTGCAGCAGGATTCACTTCTTCCTTGCCATCAGGTAAGTTAACACCCATGAGTCCAACATTTTCAGGCTCCTGCCAGCTTAACAGAAAATCCTGTCCCTGATAGTGACCGGCAACATTCTGCGGTGGATATAACGACCACAACCCAACATCAACGCCGTCTAACGGTTCATCGTCTGGAATATATATGGGCACAAAGATTGATTCATAACCAGGTGCTTCAAAGTGTAATTCTTGTGCGCCTGCTGGTAAATCTGTCAAGAGATAATTCCCTTCAGCATCGCATTGGGTTCGCTGGTAGTCCAGAGAAACTTGCACCAAAGCAAGATCGCCATCTGGGTGGAGTGTTACAGTTCCGCTGACCACTGTCCCGGGACGATAGAAAAGTATTGCAGTTCCATCATCAACTGCTTCAATATTGGGATCAAATCCTCCATCTCCATCCACGTCGAAGAAACAGATTTCAATGCCCACTGTTTCTGTGCTATTTTCAATCCCCACTGACGCATTCCCAATATCATTGACATCTTCATACTGGAATTTGATCAAACCATCCCCACTGATAGTCTCATGAACTGCCGGATCATAAAGAAAAACCTGGTAAGTTTCACGTGTTCCATCATTGGGAAATTGACGACTATCATACCATTCAGCGATCCAATAGCCTGCCTCAGCATCGTAATAGTGTGAGAAATTGGTTTCTTCGGCACGGAAATCTTCCCAGAACGGCGCAATCATTGAGGGTGGACCATCATCGTGAGGTATCGCATTATTACTGTAATCTGCAGCGACATCATTACCGAGAACGGTTGCATCACCCATACACAGGAAGCCATTCTCATTAACCGTCACCTGATCGAAATTTTCCCCGTAGAACTGAAATTCAAATGGAAGATCAATCACCGTTGCATCTTCTTCTTGTTCAAAAGTAACCCTCGTTCCATCACCACCCTGTGAAGGATCGATTTCTATCCAGTCAAAAGTTGGTGCAAGAGGATGAATATCAGTCGCTTCGATTGCCACATAACCATAACCATCCGGACCTGTGATATGACTGGGAGCAGGACCAATGGTAATATTTACTTCATGAACTTCATTCTCCTCAACAATGACCGATCCTTTACCCGATTCATCATCAAGCATTGCTAACAGGGTATAAGCTCTCCCATTCGGCAATTCAATACTGTACTCACCATCATTGTTGGTTTGAGTCTCAACGTTCAGGGATACTACTTGAACTGTTGCATTGTCAACAGGATTGCCATTTCTGTAGGATACAACGCCATTTACAATTCCCGATCCGAGCGGAGATAACGAGAAGTTTCGTGTTACAATATCCTCCGCACCTGCGAAGATATAAGATTGTTGTGGTGAATACCCTACCGCCTCGCAACGTAGTGTGATATCCTCTTCAACTTCACTAAGTAGAGAATAATCACCATTAACGTCTGTAAAAACCCCTCGTGGACCATTCAAAACGAAGACATTTGCACCATGAATAGGTTCACCAGATTCAGCGTCGGTAACATTTCCTTCGATGTTACCAGGCAGTCGTGCGGTATTGGTTGAGAAAAGAATTGCGCGACCATCCTGTATTGTCGCAGCACCCGGATAATAGCTATTCCAATACGCGAGAAGCAATCCATCGGTCTGGTCACCATTTTCGATTCCAGTCGTCCAGTAGTAAGTATCTGCTCCGGAATGGTTGTTCGATCCCTGGGTATGAGTTACATCTTCATATAAAAACTCAAATTCATCGTCACCGGTCAGAGTCGGTCGAACAGCTTGAGAGTAGAAAATGACTTCAAAGGTACATCCATTATTGTTGTTGTAATCGGTTGCCTCGAACCATTCGATGATAAATCGATCCGTCTCTGCATCGTAATAGGTATATACACCGGCATTATTCCGTATCTGACGATCATCCCAGTAGGGTGCGATCATATAATTCGGACCCAAGGGTGAGGGGATTGTCCAGTTACGCATATTCGGTTGATCAGCCTGGGAACCCATTGCCAGAAAACCATTGCTGCAGACTGTAATCTGATCAAAAATCGCACCGTAATACTGAATCGGGAAAGGTAGATCAACTACCACAGCCTCATCGTCATTGTCGCCAGTGTCATTAATATCCAGACGAGTACCCGGAAAATCGGCGTCTGGCTCATCCGCTTTTATCTCAACCCAGTTAAACTCCGGAGCAAGTTCGTACCCATTGTCTGAATTATCATAGGCGTAGTAGCCATAACTGTCAGGTCCACTTGGGTCAGAGGCTGCCATAGTCCCGCACGGCAGCGTAAAATAGACAGTATCAATAAATCCTGTTTCAAAGGATACGATGATGCTGAACTCCGCAATGTGCCCATCGAAGGTTTCGTTTGCAGCAGATATAATAAAATCAGTGCCATTTACGGAACGGTTCACTTCCATTACATCCCACACCGCTTCAGCGAAATCAACTGTTACCCAGGGACTATGTGAATACAAGACTCCTGTGCAACCGGGCTGATCAATATCTCCCACATTACGCAAACGAACGAACACATCTCTTGTGTCACCGCGATCAAAATTTGTCGCACCGTATATATTTACAAAGCCGATATCCGGTGCAACGACATCAATCGCGAGATCATCAGAATACGCACCCTGATCACCGCTGAAATTGAGGGTAAGATGAGCCTTCCACTCATTTTGCGCATAAGGTGAGAGCGTAACCAGCACCAGCCCCTCCCCTGTCGCCTCTTCTCCACTGGCAATATCTCCAAATGTAGTCGTCCCTGAAATCTCAGCGAATGTTTGATCGGATGATTCTGCTGTCAGGCTCACATTAGTTGATGTAGATTCGCCAAAATTGTGTGCGGTTACAATCAAACCGACCGTTTCGCCAGCTTCTGGGATGCCATTGTCATTACCGACTGTGCCGTTTTCGCCATCATCCTGGAATTCGATTTGTGTATAGGTAACCAAGTCGTCTACGCTATTTACATCAATTTCAACTTGGAAGGGTGCGAAATTCAGAGAGGTTACTGTCAAGACTGCGGTTCCGGAATGCTCGAAAGTCATCGGAAAATTTACCATCCCATGCTGATCTGACAATCCCCTTAGAATTTCTTCCTCATCATTATCCGATTTATATAATGTCACCCAGGCATCTTTAAGCGGGTTACCATTGTCATCATAAACTGCAACTTCATAACCGTTCTGACCGAGTTGAATCGATCCTGCCGCTTCAATATCCAGAACATGAGGAATATCCGACCACACCCACACAGTAGGATCACCCATCAAATTGTACCACTCATTAAAACTGCTCAGCAGACCGTCACGCCCATAAAAATTGACCCACATGGCAACCTTGCCGCCAAAAAGAACATCACCAAGGGTGGGCGTACGCTGGACAAGCATTGCCATCCCTGAACCACCAGCCATACAATTGTTGAAACGGGTGTGTGTGCTTGACGTTGCAGTTCCCATAGCACCAATTCCACCTTGTGGTGTATTCGCTGATCCAGCGCGCATATACGCTTCATTTATTCCATAGCCGGTATCCCAGTTTCCTGTTCCACAGGTAATATCAATACACACCGGGGTCATGAAATCATTATTCAGGTTGTCGATCTGGTTTGTTGAAAGACCAGCACTGATGTAGCCACGGCAACTGTAAAAACTGATGCCGTTGTTAAAACGGTCTATGCTTCGATTGTTGACATTTCCATTTCCCCAGGGTGAAACCCAGGCAGTATCAACCTGAGTGTAGCCAATATCGAGTAAAGCCTGACGATGATAGCGTTCTACGTATACAGTCGAAATGCCAGAACTGGTAGAAGCAACAGCAACTTGACCACGATGATACCAGCCGGTGTTGTCCAGATCAGGGTTCTTCTCGTAGGTAATTACCTTATTGACATAAGTACGAACATCCGTTAAATCCTCAACACTGATTCTGCCCACTGCTACATCCATTAAATCATCATTGTTCATGCGACCATAATAGTGATCGCCATGCCCCGCTCCCGCCGGGGTACTGAAAAGACCGCCGTTATCACCCACAATTACGATATAATCAACTCCGCTATTCGTATCATCGTACCTGTCAATGATCTCAGACCTGATCGCCGCACTATTCCAGTTAACATCACTATCAGTAATGTATTCGAGAATCCAACCCTTTTGCTCTTTCCACTCAATCCAGGGTTCTAATGCAGCTCTGAGTTGATTGTTGTTACGCATGACAACCTGCACTGTACCACGATAAAGCTCATACTCATCCAGTTCATTTTCATTCCAATCAGCAAATTTCCTGTACCAGGGCAGGTAAGCTCTGCTGATACGGGTTGGTTCATCCCTCAGCGCATTTCTCTCATCCACTCCCTCAAAACGCACTTCCAGTTGAATATTACTATAAACACGCACTTCTCCTGTAGCGGTATTCACTTGAACAGGATATGTGAGCACATTTGAAACTCGAAAATCATGCAGAATAGCCGGCGGTGCAATCGTTACCAGATCACCAGGAAACCATTGATCAACCACATCGTCCGGTCTACCCAGTTTATATTCCTGATGTTCGCCTTTATAGGCGGCATAATTGACCCGTTCGAAGGTTTCGTAGTCAGCCGAAAGTACTTCAACCGTGACTCCGCTTCTCGCAGGGATACGGAACATCTGCCCGGCTACCGGAACAGCAGGATATCCCTCCTCCTCCAGCATTCCACCGACAGGGAATTCTGCAGTAACGAATAGGTCGCCGTCTACCTCAGTTTCGATCCAAGTCGGAGAGGCAATTTCAAGGGTAAGATTCATTCCACCTGGAAATTCTGTCAGTTCCACAACTTTGCTTGCAGGATTTGTCTGTTCTTGCGATTGTTGCGTCGAGGTAAATCCAAGTGTTGCAGTAAATAAAATGGCAGCAATGCCAGTCAACCAGCGATTCATTTTAATCCTCCAGATGCAATGACGAGAGTACGCTAATATAGTGGAAACTATTGGGATTTGAGGGGTATAGCAAGCAAATGAGGGGATATTGCATGGAGCTATTTTAGCGTTTCTCGAAAGTATTGTCCGCTCGCGTCATGCCAGCGTGTGGTTAGCTGGCATCCAGGAAGGTATAATTATTATTGATTTCAGGACAGATTGGATGACGGCAATCCGAACAACACAAACATATAGCAGTTTAACATGAGACAATAATTCCAAATAACAGTATAAATCAATTGAGGATTCGTGAATAACTCCGATTCAAGCGTTAACATATTCATCAGGATAAATGTATTTAGTTGTACCGTCCTGAAATAGGTTGACAGTTTTCAACCGCAGGAGGACACACAGAAGCCCAACGCCCGAAGCCTGAAGCCTAGAGCCTAGAGCCCAAAGCCCAATGCCTTTTGAGTCGATCGATTTTTATCATGAATCATCATAAACAATCATACTAATCATGTTAATTCTTTCTTGAATCCAACTTGTCCTTCCCATCACAAATTTCGATCTTCCCAAAAAATCACCCTCCTCATCTTGAATTTTACTACCTATTTTACTATTTTACCTGTGACTTGATCTATAACACAACAACCGCTGATTGATCAAATAATTACTTCAATGGCAAATGGGGTGTAAACATGAATCGTTTTTTCATTCTATCCTCACGCTTTCGATTCCTGTCAATACTACTCCTCCTTGTACTATTTGTTACTTGCGATAAAGAAATCCCCATCGAACCTCCTAGAAATAATCCTGTTGATTCTAATAACCCAGCTACAAACGGCGATCCTTACAACCTGCAAGCGTAAATCGCCAATGGTGGCATTCAACTTTCCTGGCAAGCGGTTGATATACCGGGACTGGAAGGCTACAACATCTATCGCAGTGACAACGATTCAGAGTTCAGTTTCCTGGTTGAGTGTACGGTTCATCGCGTTACCTATACAGACACATCCGTCCAGAATGGTCATCGTTACGAATATTACGTCGTTTCGAATAGTCCCTCAGGTGAGGGAGATGTTTCCAGCGTTGCAACCGTCGAAATCAGCACCGATCCTATCATCTATATCGAAGGTGAGAATGTTGAAACCACCCCCACCCGCAATGTCACCCTTACCATCATCGCCTTCGGCGCGCAAAAGATGCTGCTTGCCAACAGCAGCGATTTTACGGATGCTGAGTGGGAATCATTCAGCTCGACCAAAAATTGGCAGTTGCTGACTGGCGAGGGGAGAAAGGATGTCTACCTTCGTGTCATCCAGGCAATTGGGGATACATCGGAGGTGGTTCATGGCGCTATCGACCCTGCGCCCATAAACCCAAACGTGGGGATCAACAATGACGAAGAGACCACGACTACCAGAATTGTGATGCTGTCATTAAGCGCTGTGGGGGCGACTGAGATGCAGATATCTAACCAGCCTCCTGCAGATATCCTCCAGGGAGGAGCTTCTCCTGGTAATAAATCTAT
>JAIOHU010000246.1 GCA_019912845.1 bacterium | reverse complement strand
ATCCATGAGAGAATCAGACGGAGCCACTTCCATTACATCGGAGGTGTCAGGTGCAGGTGGCACATAATCAGGATCGACAACCAGAGTGTCAACCATGAACGCATTGATTGTTTCACTGAAGAATCCGATAGGTTGTGCGTTGACTTCTTCACGAGGTACGACCGCCAATGTATCCTGGAAACTGCTGATCTGTGGTGATCCCCAGGTAGTCGCGTCGAAGTCCATTGCATACCAGTTTTCATATTCTTGTGTGGTAGCAAACCAATCTGTGCTTGTACCTATATAGTGAATTGTCTCTTTCAACCCTATCAAATAGGCATACTCCGCTGGTGAAAGTTTCACTAAATGGAGGACAATTTTATTGCTGACAGGCTGTGGTTTTACCGCGAAATTATCTGGGATACGCCACGTAGTTGCAAATAAATCAAGTGCGTAGTCCTTCCAACTCATTCCAAAACCTTCAAAGTTGAAAACCGCGTCCTGTTCGAGTTCATATAATGTTCGCTCAAGGATGTTGCGATGTTTTTCCATTTTTTCATACGCTTGATCGCGTAACTCCAGGAACCTGCGTCCATTACGTAAACCGTATTCAAGCGATAGTCTAGCAACCTCAGTGTAGACTGAATCGCCTTTCTCATCAGGCATCGCATGTTCCAGCGCTAGGTACATAATTTCCTGTTGCCTTCTTCCGAAGCCAATCATGAGTTCCTGGAAGGCATACATTTCGTCTGGAATCTCATCGACATAAAGCCCATAAGCACGGGCATCCGGGTCTTCTTGCGCCAAGAGTATTTCATAACGATCTGAGTAGAATGAGTAACCGTCCTTATCAGCAAAGTTGAAACTGGATTGGAATTCTTTCAAAGTGCTGTCGCAAACAGCATAAATACGTGCTCTAGCTGTATCCGCCAATTCACGCCCCACATCAGCTGAATCTGCAGTTTGAGCAGCAGCGACATAGGCCTCAATGGTCGGCACTAATTCAGGAAAGAGAAATTCCTGGTAAACCTGATCACGGTAGAACAGTTTTTCGACACGCCGTCCCTCTTCACCGGGAGTCTCAAAGAAGACATAATACCGTGTGCGTTGCAGATCGGCAGCTTCCAACATAAGGGCAGGCACTCGATACTTACATGAATCCTGATAGCCAAGTATCAGCTCGATTGACTCCTGCAGCTCAGTTTTCACCGGATTAAGTTCATTCAATGTTTCCTGAATATCAACAGAAACCATTGTCAAACTGTCCTGAATCAGGGTGGTAAGATCGGGTTGCCCCATTGACATTTCGACAGTATCCAACTCAGCGTTCAACGAGTCGAGACGAGCGAAGATGGTCGCGCGTGTATCTCGGATAACCTGTTCTGCTTTTGACAGTTCAGTAACAGATTCTTCATACCTTCCTCTTGCACCGAGGTAATATGAAATCCCCTCCTCATTACGGGCGCGTAATTTCTGGATTCGTTCGATTCCATCTGCGGCATTAAGTGTTGCAGTTGCCTCAGCACTGGCAATCTCTTCATCCAACTGAGCAATACGATAATACGCTTTGAATGATTCTTTTCGGGCTAGTTCAATAAGTTTCTGGTAATCTTCAATAAGTTCTTTTCTTAAATCAACTTTCGCTTCACGAGAAGAAGAAATTTGTGAATCACTTCCATCATATCGAATCTCGAGGAAATCTTCAAATTTCCATTCAGTGAGCTGGCTTAACGCCTTTGAAGCATAGGTGGGATAACCCTTATCCGTTTCAGCTTTGAGTGATTCATGTTTCTGGACTGTTTCCTGAAATAGACGTTTCGCACGATCACGTTGTCCCTGACCTAAATAAAATTGAGCCTGTTCGTAGAGCGCCTGAACGGTACGAATATCTTTCGGGAATTGTACTGAAAAATCATTGTATACCCGCATCGCACTCGCTTCATCACCCAACTTGAGATACAATCCCGCAGTTTCAAAAAGGTATTGATTCGCATCGGGCTGGTCGGCGTAACGATCAGCATATTCCAGGTTAACTCGAATGGTACTGAACCAGTCCTCAGCGATCTCATAGTTTGCGGATGCTTGAGATAGGGCGATCCGGTCGTATTCCGAACCACGATGCTGGAATGCCAGTGTATCGAACTTACCCGCAGCTTCAGCCGGATTCTCGAGGTTATCGCGGTAGATCACACCCATATTGTAATAACTGGTTGCGATGAAGTCCGAAGCTGGATAATTGTGAACGAGCAATTCATAGGAGGTGATGACTTCATTCCATTCCTCGACCGCCATGAATTCACGTGAGGAATTAAACAATGCCTGATCTGCTGCTTCAAAGTCTGGAACATCTAATGCTGCTCTTCTATATTCGAGACCCGCTTTTCTTCTATCACCACTATTCTTGCTTTTGGTAGCATTCTTAAAAATGGATGCAGCATGAACAACTTCAGCACGTTCAGCAGCTTTACCACCCACTCCCTTGCTTTCTATTTCGATTGCAACTTTCTCCGCATCCTCATAATTATCAACACTGAAATATCCTTCGAGAATCGCCAGCCAGGCATTTTCAGTATACTTGCTCATGGGATAATCTTCAGTCAGCTTGCGCATGTAAGTCCGCGCTTCGGCGAAGTGATTTTTATTCTGAAGCAAGACACCAGCTTTGTAGAGCATATCAGGAACCAGGGAGTGGTCGGGGAACTGATCGCTGAAAGTATCAACTGAGAAGATGAGCATTCGCTCACTCTTCATCAATTCGCCTTCTTCGATATCACCGACTGACTCAGTACCTTCTACAGCCAATTCATCATCGCCACCCTCAGTTGCGAGGGTTCCCATTTCTTCCGCAGCTTCTGTAGTATCTGCTATCGCTGCATCATCCTCTGTGGTCGAAATTTCAGAATCCGTTTCGTCCGCATTCATCAACTCATCATCAATGTTTTCTACATCGGGAGAATCTACTTCTGTGCTATCTGTTGCCAGCGAGTCAGATTCCATGACGCCCGTATCAAGCAAATCGGCATCCATCGAATCAACATCAAGGCTATCAGTCATCTCCTCAACAGGAACATCAGG
>JAIOHU010000245.1 GCA_019912845.1 bacterium | reverse complement strand
ATACTACAATTAACGAGTATAATCTTCTGTGATTGTCATCGATGAATTGTTGAACCTCCAATTAGTGTGATTCCTCACTGGTCAATCCAGTGGAAAAATATTAAAACTGGAGTTGTTACATGCAGCACTTTTTGTATTTTTTACCACTCCCACAGGGGCAGGGATCGTTACGTTTTATCTGAATTTTAGTCGTTTGTGGTTGTGTATTTGAGATCGGGTCCAAAAAGTCTGATTGCTTTTTATCAGTGACAAGGTAGTATGCGTTAAGTTCAAGGACTGCATTTTCAATAAGATCGTACCAGTCATTTTGATATTTTTCGGTTAACTCTGCTTGCAGAGTTCTCATTTCTGAAGAATTATCCTCATCGAATAAGCTGGAATTGAGAAGGATGGGGAGAAGAATTGATGCGGTTTCGTCATCTTTCTCAATTGAACCATTATTATCATTATCCAAGGAAAACCCGAACAAAAAACCGTCACACCAATTTGCGAGAAGTGTTTGATCATCCTCGTCGGATACCGTAGGTGGTACTATCGGATAACATTCTGGTGGCATTTGCTGAAGACCAGAAATAATCTCCCGCTGGTGTAAAAGTATTAACCTAATAATCTCCTCAGCTTCTTCCTCCTTCTTAAATGTTGCATTGTGGTTGTACTCAGAAGGGCCACCAAAAACATAAGGAAGCCATTTACTTGACGGAAGCTGCATCGGTCTGACGCTTATTCCTGTGAGAAAGCCGTCCAAAGAAACCATATCCATGCAACCATCTGGCAGAACATCAGAAGCAAGAAATGCCGCTAATCTTTTAAAGTCCTCCAATTCTAATTCTTCATTATCTTCCATCATCCATCTCAAATTCATTTAATTAATTGTGCCTGGAAAAACTCTGAAACGTAAGAATCTGAGGGGTTACTCTGCAATTCGGAGAAGGAATTCTCGAAAGCTCTCAGTAGAGACGAATTTTCAATGGAAAATTACATTGCAGTTAGATTGATAAGGTGTCGCAAAAAAGGTCTGCAAAAATTAAAAATGAAGACACTTCTATAGCGAAGACACTATAGCACTAATTTATCTCTCCATAAAAAAAACAGCCTCCTAAGATGTGGGAAGCTGTTTAATATGGAACACACAAGATTTTTCTTATTCTAGTTTCCTGGAGGCATATCTTTGGTTGGTTCCGGTCGGTATAAACTTGACTGATTTCTCCAGGAATCACCTACTACAGTGATTTTTTCCCAGCTAATTATCCCAAATAAGCTCCAATTTCTTCTTTTCACAACGGCATTCTTCAACATATCTCCATCACCCTTTTTCAATGCTTTATCAATAGCATCTTCCATGTCAAGAGTACCCAATTGGAAAAACCACAAAAACGTGAAACAGTGATCACTTCCCTTCACGTTTCTTTCTGCAAGTGTGGGCTGTTGGTTA
The DNA here is from genome assembly GCA_019912845.1 of bacterium. Taxonomy (GTDB): domain Bacteria; phylum Electryoneota; class Electryoneia; order Electryoneales; family Electryoneaceae; genus JAIOHU01. The sequence continues at coordinate 28,264 of JAIOHU010000245.1, read as the reverse complement.
AATTCGACATTCATCGATGAAACGACAGTCAAGTCTGCCATTTTCACACTACACCCCAAAAATAATGGAATGATAAACAATAAAATCAATAACTTACGCATAAGAATACCTCCCTTTGGTTAACTAGATACATCTCCCGAAGACCTATATGGTTTATTATAGGAAAAGCTGAATTTGGCTATTTTCTTCTATGATCTAGCTGGAAGGCTCTTCTTGCTCGCTCTATTTGTTTCCAAACGTAATATAAGTAAACTCAACCTTTAAAACCAACTGAATTGTCATGCAATTGTCAGCAGATCGAATACATGACTCGTCAGTATACAATACTCCAGGAGGCTGAGTCTCTCCAATGTCTGCAAATCAGTTGAAAAGACCATGACAATCATCTATAAATTTCAGTAACACCAACCACAAGGAGCAGCATCCCCTTATATTGTGCAAGGACAAGCGAAGGATCGAAAGTGAGACCCATCTTCTTTGATATAGCAGAGGATATTTCGAGGTCGATCTGAAAACGATCCACATGGTTTGTTTAACAGGTGAGGTGATGTATGCGACGCTTTTATTTTATCCCTGCCATAATTGTACTGATGGCATTTTCTCTTATTATCGGATGTTCGGATAACATGTACACCCCGACCGGCAGTGCTGATTTTGGCGGTGATTATGGCGCAACTCCCGGTGGTTCCCAGGATTTCAGTTATTTCCGCAGTCTAGTCGAAGATGGCATGGTGCCCTATCCTGAGGACATTCTCATCGAGGGGCTGTTCTCCGAATATGATCTGCCCCTGGAAGGTCCGGAACCGCGTCATATTCTCGGTTTGAAGTGTGCCACAGGTTATGCTGGTCAAAATGGATTACCCGGTGCCGGGATGTTTGTTCAGCTTGGTTTCAGTACAAATATCACTGAAGAGGAATTTGACCGTGCACCGCAGAACATTTCCATTGTGATCGATAAATCCGGTTCGATGGGTGGACACTCCGCTGATAATCGTTATAATAAAATGGAGCTGGTCAAGCAGGCGGTAACTTTCCTGGTCGATCGTCTGGCTGAGGAAGATATAGTCTCAATTGTGCTATTCAACCAAAATATGCAGGTACTGTGTGAACCCGCTCCGGTAAACTATGCGTATTTGCATGAACGGATTAACGGCATCAGTGCCAGTGGTAGTACAAATATGGATGTTGGCTTGCGTCAGGGCTATGATTTTATTCGTGAATATCAGGAACAAGGTTATTCGAATCGTGTCTTCCTCTTTACCGATGCTCTCCCGAACACGGGCAATCACTCCCCTGGAAATTTCAGAGATATTGTTGAACAAGGTTCAGAGGAAAATATCGGTCTGACCGCATTTGGTGTCGGGATCGACTTTGATCAGGAATTGCTAAACTTTTTCGGCACTCAGCAGGGGTGTAACTATTTCTACCTGAATTCCATTGATGATACTTTCACACGTTTCCTCGATGATTTTGATTTCATGGTCACTCCCATTGCCCATAACCTCATCGTCGATGTTGAATCCCTGACTGACATGCATCTTACACGTACCTATGGGTTTCCATCCCCGGAAGATGAACGTGTGCGACTGGAAGTCAGCACACTTTTCCTCTCACGTAACAAGGGCGCAGTCTTACTTCATTTTGTGCCTGAATGGGGAGAATTTCATACCATCGAACATGGGTTGGATATCGCGGATATGAGCATCTCTTATGAAACAGTGGATGGCGAGACGATTCATGAGGAGCTTAGAGCGACCTATCAGGGACGTACGATCAGCAACCCGGAACAGAGCCGTTTCGACCAGATTGGAGTCCGAAAGACCACCACCCTGGCTCGTTTCGGATTAACTCTCGAACGTGCCTGTACACTTTTCCATGAACAACGGAACGAGGATGGGGAAGAAGAACAGGAACAATCAGCAGCCCAGCTTCTCGAAGTATTAATTGAATTCCTTGACGATTCCGAGGGGTACTTTGAGGATGAGAACTATCCTGAAGAACGTGAACTGGTGCAGCATTTAATACGGAACATGGAAAATTACCGCTGGTAGTTTTGTAGGAGCCCAATGAGTAAAAACGCTGCTATCCAAAAATGGGTAGCAGCGTTTTCTGTGAATAGGTTCAGAAACAATCATCTCCTGTAGTAAGACCTGGAAATCAGAAGAGGACTTCATTTACAGCACCATTCTCCTCGATGTCCGCTAACGGAGGTGTGGTAGTCGGTATCTTTAAGAGTAATTATAATGCAGTGTGGAATTTTGTCCTTTGCAAGAGTAGATTTTCATATGGTAGAATTGGATCACAAGAGTAGAGAAAGTTGAAGCTGAAGTAGCAAGCAGTTCCTGTCGAATCTGGCAACGTACATTGGAACATCTATTCCAGGTCGGGGTTTCAATCAAGATGGGAAAATCGTCTCATTGCCACTGGGAGAAAGCTACCCTTATTTAACAAGGCATTTAAATGAGTAAACAAAATCAGGCGACAATTATATCTGAGATCAGCAAGCAGTTTCTCGATGATGTTCACACTGGATTGCGTGCAACACCAAAGTGGATGCCAAGTAAGTACTTCTATGATAAACGTGGTTCTGAAATCTTTGAACAAATCTGTGAACTCGATGAATATTATGTTACACGGACTGAGAAGCAGATTATGGAAGATAACATTGAGGAAATCTCTGCAAGGATTGGTTCCAAAGTCGCGCTGATCGAGCCGGGTAGCGGAAATAGTGAGAAAGTACGATTTCTCTTAAACAATCTCGATAATCCGCTAATCTATACTCCGATGGAAATATCAGTCGAATACATGAAAGAAGTTGTTGAAGAGTTGGAGCGGGAATTTCCTGAACTAGCCATCCTGCCTGTGGTGGGAGATTTTACAGCCTCATTTCAGCTTCCAGATTATTCTGTAAGCCCTAAAAAACGTGTATTCTACTTCCCTGGATCCACCATCGGAAATTTTACGCCATCCGAAGCCAGCAAGTTATTGCGAAATTTTAGTTCACATTGTCAAGTCGGGGATGGGCTTCTAATCGGCATTGATCTGCTAAAGGAAGAGGCAATCCTGGAAGCTGCTTATGATGACGCAATGGGTGTGACTGCAGAATTTAACCTGAATTTGCTGCGAAGAATGCAAAATGAGTTGCATGCTGAACTTGATCTGGAGAACTATTCACACAAAGCAGTAGTGAATCACGAACATTCTCGAGTGGAAATGCATCTGCTCAGTTTGAGTAATCAGAAGATCGTAATTGACGATCAGGAATATTCATTACGAGAAGGTGAAACCATCCACACTGAGAACTCATACAAGTATACACCACAACAAATTAAAGAGTTAGGCGAAAGTGCAGACTACAAACTATTAGCTGCATGGTATGACGATAAAAAATATTTCAGCATTAACTACTTTGAAGTACTCTGAAGGAGCATCTAAATTATGGCGAAAGCACTCTGGAACGGCAAAATAATCGCGGAATCGAATAAATTTGAAGAGGTGGAGGGAAATATCTACTTTCCGCCAGATACCATTAAGCGAGAATATCTCGAGGATTCCGAAACTCATACTGTATGTGGATGGAAGGGGACCGCGTCTTATTATCATGTTGTTGTTGATGGTAAAACAAACAGGGACGCAGCCTGGTACTATCCCGAAACCAAAAATGCTGCCAAAAATATCAGAGGATATGTGGCGTTCTGGCATGGTGTTGAGGTTGTTCGATAGGATTTCTCGATGCTGAATTTATTGTGTTTTATTCTGTTCTCAGATATCATAAGCAGCGAGGAGCATTCGATTCCCTCTTGACTTCAAATTAATAGCAAAGTATTATAGGGCAATGATCGCGGGGTGGAGCAGTCTGGTAGCTCGTTGGGCTCATAACCCAAAGGTCGCGGGTTCAAATCCCGCCCCCGCTACTACCATAGAAACAAGGGCTTGGATATATAATCTGAGCCCTTTGTTTTTAGAAAGCTAATCGTTTTATTGCCTTATTTACCACCAATGAAGACATTGCTTCGATTTTACATAACTATAGCGACAATTTGATCTGATGCAAGCTCCTCACGAAAGCAAATATCAGACTGCTTCTTGTGAAGTTACGATTTAGAACGTACAGAGAAGGTAGTTAATATTGCTCTCTTGTAATTACGAGAATAATCCCTCACTTTTGAATAAAATTCTAACTTTCTTGTTTCCTAGTGTATTCCGAAATTTAGTATAATCATTGTTTTCTTTTTGAAATCGTCCAGCTACGATTGCAGGATGGATATGCTGTTCTCGCGCAAAATTAATTATATCCTTCCACGAAACATAATTCTTGTTCTTTAATCTGCCCCAAGAATCAGAATCTATTAAGCATTCCTGCGCTAAAGCGTCAGCTTCTTTCTCAATTTCATTAATAAATGGTGCTTTAGTATCGTCAAAAAACCCATTGTTCGGGATATTAAAAAGATGTAGATATACATGAGCAAGTTCATGAAATAAAGTAAACCAAAAATTGTCAAGGCGGTCATATCTCAATGATAGAGCTACTACAGGTTTTCCATCAGAATTTCTAAATGCTCCTCCATCCACATATGTTTTGGGAATGTGTCTTTCAAAAACAAGGCTAATCCCATAATTAGCCAGCAGTCTATAAGCAATAAGTGGAGCGTCTTCAAGTACGCTAATTTTTGCCAGCTCCTTCATCAAATTTTTGTTGAAATTATTTTGATTAAATTCGCCTACCTTTTGTTTATTAGATAATAAGAGTATTCTTGCTTTCCATGCCCATAATGCCTCTTCGTCAACATCTTGATGCTTTGTACTCAATCTATTATATGTTCCTTGATATACTGGTTTTCCATCGTTGAAGAGGAAATTTCCCAATATCTCCTCAGCATTAGCATACAATTTTTTCGTAGTATTAATTTTTGGATCGAACCAACCTCTTTTTACCATTTCGTTTAACGGGAATTTATTCCATGCAATATCTTCAAGTTCTCTATTAAGTTTTTTGTCGCTTTCCCCAATGAGCGTATCTGCAGATATCCCAAGTCCCTTATGAATACTGCGAATCATTGAAAGTGAAAGCCCTCTTTTTCCGCTTAACACTTCAGAGACTTTGCTCCTGGATCCAAAATACTGAACCAAATCACTTTGATTCAGATTCATTTGATCCATGCGAAATTTAATCGCTTCGATGGGATCCGGAAGTTGAATTGGGTAGTTTATATTCTCATATTCCTCAACCAAATGAACCCAAAGTTCAAGTTGTTCAAACTCCTCTGTACCAGGAACCGATGACATTAATGTATTTACAATGTCAAGTGCGTTCTGGTATTCAATTTCGTTTCTAATGATTTTAGGATTCATTATATCGTTTCCACATCAATCTTATCATACTGCTTATGTGTACCAAGATACCTGATGTAAAGTGTTGAACTAGCGTAGTTTATTCTTGCTACGAGTCTGTATTTGTTTCCGCAGATATTAAATACAACACGTTCGTCATTAATAATACTTGCTGACCCGAATTGCTGCCTAATTGAACTACTATTTGGCCAGTTCGTATTTTGAACCTCATGATACCACGACCTCAGTGCTTGTTCGCTGTCTGGATATTTCTCCCAAAACATTCGCAGCGTTTTTCTAGAGATCACATGCATAATATATATATGTTCCCAAAAATAATCAACTGATAATGTTCCCATTATGGGAACGATTTAAGACTCTCAGTGCTTCGTGCGAGATAAAATTGATGGCACAAATGACTACTATTTGCAGCTTTGAATAAGGAAATATATCCATGTCCACCTGGTTTTAATAGGTAAATTGAATTGAAATACTTTGAATCCTTATTTAATCAACATGCTTTTTCTCACCTGTGTAAATTTACCTGATTCCAGCTTCAAGAAGTAAATCCCCGAACCCAAGCCGGACGCATCCCAGATAAAACGGTGATTGCCAGCGTGTAGTTGTTGTTGCACCAGTGTTTCAACCAGTCGTCCTTCGATGTTGTAGATGGAAAGAACTACATGGTTTGTGCTCGGAAGCTGGAAGGAGATGTTGGTGATATTATTAAATGGATCAGGGTAATTGGGATAGAACGCGAACTCGTACACCTGTTCTGGAGTCTCGTCAACAGAAACAGTCGCACCATTTATTTCGCCTGGAGTCCCATGATCCTGAGATGCTCTCCAGTTCCAGTGACGTCTGTTGTCCAGGTTGGGATGAATCAATTCAAGAGTCGGTCCATTCCCTGCAGGTGCTGTAGGCCAGGGATCGGTAACCCCATATTCTACTGAATCAATCAATTGATCCGCCTGGTTAAACAGCTTAACTACTTCACCATTACCACTGAAGCCGAAGCTGAAGTTGCCAATACGGTTGTGAACATTAGGGAAAAAGTTGTCAAAGGCCAGTGTATCCCTGCATAGTACAAGGTAGTCGTCGGGTAGAAGTTGAGTATTTGCGGGAAGTATGTAGCGGTGCGTGATCTCGGAATCACTCAATATCCAGCCTGAAATGTTGAGTGTGTTTTCTGAATTATTGTAAAGTTCGATCCAATCTTCAGTCTCAAAATCATTCGCCGGGCTATAGTTGATTTCATTTATCACAACATTCGTATTTTCAATATCATCGACCTCAAATACGGCAGTCAACGACAAGTTGAATGTTGGATTGATAAAGATGGACGGTTCCGTGGATTCAATACCAAGCCATTCGACAAAACGATATCCAGCGTTAGGTTGAGCGGTAATTTGAAGTGGTAGGTTCGTGAAGTATTGCCCTGACCAGGGAAACTCCTCAATGGCTGAATTGCTGACACGAAGGCTACCCATATTCGGATCATTAACATCCATTGTCAGGGTATACATTCCCTCCAGTTCAAAATAGTCGATTAAATGCTGCCTTACCTCTGGACGTCTTCGGCTGTTGAAATAGTAAAGCTCATCAACCATCTCCTGCCATTCCACTGGGTCTCGTTCCCATCTTTCAAGATGACGGTCGATCTCAGGTTCAATCTGATTGGCAAAGAAATCCAGCCGTTCACGTACATGATTTGGTTCCCAGTTAAAATTCATCAGGTTTGCCATACGATTGATAAACTCAGTCTGGAATGTTTCATTGGTCATCAGGTTTCGGAATAATTCTGTTGCATAAGCTGGATTGGGCCATTCTATTCCGTTGGGATCGAGTGCCATCTCGAGTGTATTGTGAGCGTATCCAGCACTGTCATGCAAACCAAAACCGAAATCAGTATCAAATAGGAACCATCGCCATTTTCCCCCTTCCTGTTTGGGTCGCCAGAATTTGTTGTTGTTGCCGGGCCAGTCCGTATTGTCGTAATAGATGTTAACCGCGTTAAAATCAATAAAATTATCAATCTCCATCAGTGTTCGGACGTGGTCATAATTCGCAGGATCAGAGAGATCATTGTTGCGTATAAAGTCCATCATATTGTTATAATGCTGAGCATCTCCTTGAATTGCATTGCCCCAGATTTCCATGCGATCAATGCTGTCTGGATCAATATTGTGATGTGTGGCGAGGTAATGTTCATTCAACTTTTCACGTATGTTGTGTATCCCCCAGTATTCTCCATTAAGGAATACAATAGATGGTCTAAACCATTGGAAATCAGCATCAATATCCTTCACCAGATCGATCATGAACATATCGCGGAACATAGTGTGATCCCAGTCGCTGCCCGAGTTTCGTAATATCATATTTTGATATTCATCGAAGGGGAGGTCAGGGAAAATCGGATAGTTGATGGAATTATCCCCATACTCCGGTCGTGCAAAAATCGAAAGAGATTTTTGTGGGAAAAAACGCGTCCAACCGCCATGGATTTTTACTCCTGCATTCATACTAAACCTGCCAATCCCTCCAGGTTCAAATAACTCCAAATGAATGGGACGTTCCCAATCTTCCCAATAGTTGGCACCTCGATGTGGTGGGTTGGGGTTATAATCTTCCCCAAGAACATAGATTCCGGTCTGCTCATCCCAGAGATTTACGGGATCTGTTGAAATGGAAATAATTGGATAGTCGGTGACAAAATTGATGATATAGCTTTCAGTGTTGACTTCGCTTGGGAGCTGATTTCCTACAATTGCCGTCGCTCGAACAACTGAAGATGTATTGACAACAAAGGGTTCTGTATAAGTAAAATGATCAGATGTTGGAATCGACCCATCAAGCGAATAGTAGATCGTCGCACCTGGTGCAGCGGTAATGGTTACATTTACCGGATTGGCGAACAAAGCACCGACTGGTGAAATAACCGGGGGCTCTGTCGTGCCATTGAAAACTTCGCCTTCGTTGGGCATTCCCGGAGTAGGTAATGCAAAGAGTGCCCAGTTGGGTTCGCCATCAGTCACTCTACCAATAGAAATGTCTGTCGGTATTTCTCCTGTATCGATGATGTCTGCAATTTGACCTTGTGGCGTTGTGAGTACCACTGTCTCCCCTTGGCGGTTGATCGCAAAATTTGTGTGCAGGGGAGGTAAAGCACTTCCGAGATCATCCGAGAGTCCATTCGGATCATCAGGTGGAATTTCCAATCCAAGGGTAAGGAATGGGATAAGGGTAAGGTCAGATGATTGTGGTGATGTGTTGTGAACCTGCAGTGCAATGATATTCGGTCCCTCAAAAATGAAATCCCTGAAGTTTTCGAACACAAACAATTCAGGCGGCAATCCTTGATAGACCTGAGCTTCATGGTTCTGACCAGCAGTTTCATCATGAGCAGGTCGTACCCAGGGTTCACCAACATTTTTCCTGGCGATTTCCAGGTCATTGATATACGCTACAAAGCCATCATCATAATCTACATGCAGCAGGAAATGAGTGATATTATCAAGATTTTCCAATTGAACAATTTTGCGGACGTAGATCGAGGTCGTCGTATCGGTGAGTGTTTGATCATCATCATCGCCGTACCCGAACCCGCTTGGACCTTCCAGCCAGGCTGCATCGTCAAACTGGAGTAAAGACCAACCGGCTGGTGGTTCGGTTTCCCCGACAAAATATTTCCAGTTGTCACCGTGGTCTATGATCGTTTCGAAATGTGTTGTTCCATAGCTCCGATTTTTTCCGGAAGCAAAAATGACAAGATGCTCTGATTGCTGAATATTGGTTACCGGGAAAATCCATTTGAAAGGATCGGCTGGATCATCTGAGATACCGAAACCCGCAAGATTCAATGGATTAGGCGTACCATTATAGAGTTCTAGCCAGTCTGTAAATTCTCCATCTTCATCCGCGATAGTACCTACATTTTGAGATACGATTTCATTCAGTACAATACTCTGAGCTCTTCCAACGGATTTTACTACCAGCAGGAGCGAGAATGTTAACAACATAAATTGCAGCTTTTTCATACCAGCCTCTATGTTCTGAAGATCAATTTAAAGTGAATTAATTGCGTTTCTCTTCTGTAATTTTGAACTAATTGCAAAGTTTAGAAAATAAGGGTAGAGTCAATTTTGTCCAATGATCACAAACTATCGAACTGGAGTTTTGAAAGCAACCAGGGACTAAAAAAATCAGGCGTAATATTTGATCAATCTGATTTATATGAGCTAGTGAACTAAATTGCATTATTATTAAGAGTCTAACAGAATTTTGTTAAACTACTGATTTTATTCATATCTTCCTACCGTTTAGCGCACAGAGGATTCAGTGGTTGGCTTTGGACAAGTTCAAAGATTTGTTGAATCCAATTATGGAGATATTAGTCCCAGGCAAATCCATTCTCAATGAGTCATTCCAGCATGGTTTTAGATGGAATCGAAGAACCCGTCCGCAGGTGAGAATCCAGAAGGTCGAGCAAGTGATATGCCTCATTTGAAAAGTGACATAAAATTATTTGCATTACAATAACAGGACTCTTTTGCTGAAAACAACCATAAAACGTCGACTATTAATCCTACTCTTAGCGGGGGTTTTACTCGTAAATTTCCTGTTTGTCCCATTCGAGCAGAATCTGGATGCCTATTGCGAGCTGGAACCTTCGGCACGATGGACAATACGCAACTATGGAAATGGAACCATTGGGATGGAGTGGGACATTTATCCGAACAATACCACGATTGCTAACAAATATATCCAAATAGAAACTCCCGATCTTGCAGAAATTACGCTTCAAGATAACGTTCATATGGGGCAGAGAGTAGAAAAGGGTAGTCTCCTCGCTGAATTTCGATCAAGTCATACCGCTTCCCTGGTTTCGGTGACTGAAGCTGAACTGCGACGTGAAGCAAAACGTTTGGTTGCACTAAAAGCAGGTGAACGTTCTGAGCTATTGGATGTAGAGAGAAAGCGTTTGCAACGTGCAGAAATCGAACGTGACTATTACGCTTCAGAGTACGATAGAATAAAGCAATTGTACGATGCAGGGCTTGTATCGGATAGTCAATATGAAGAAGTTAAACAACGTTTTGATGCTTTGAATGCTGAAGTTGAACTTGCGGAAGCAAAGGTTCGCGCTTTTAAAGTCGGGGTTCATCCCGCCGAAGAGGAAGTTCAGAAAGCAGAGATAGAAAGACTGATTGCCTTGTTGCGTGGTAAACGTGAACTGATCGGAAGCGGGAAAGGTATTGAATCACCTTTAAGCGGCTTGCTTGTAAAAAGTAATAAGCCTGATGCTATTTTAACGGTTGTGGGTGTGGATAGTCTTCGTTGTAAAATAGTACTACCTGAAAATTTTGCATCAGCTCTATTGGTGGGTAGTGCAGTGAAAGTTAATTTTCCAATTCTTGAAAAATCTGTGAGTGTGGAAATTAAAGATACCGGATTTTACGGAGGTGATACCATTGCATTCTACGGTATCGGATATCTGAACAATAGTAACGGACTCCTGAAACCGGGGATGCATGGAAGTGCAACAGTTTCGATCGGAAGAATAACCCTTTTTCAACGGCTTTCATCAAGAATCGGTGCAAACTAAGGGATTAATTCTGAGGGAAATGTCCTGGATTTATCCAGGTTTTAACAGAACTCCATTTGGATTTATTAGACTTCGGACAAGTCCAAAGCCAGTAGCTTTTAAAGCTGAAATGATCAATAAAATGAGAATATAGTTGGAATCGTTCACCCGAAAAGAATATAAGTATTATGTCCCACTGGAGAACCTGGAGGAAATAAAGAAACGTGTAACAGCTTACATGGTACACGATCCTTTCTGTCTGGGACGTTCAGAAAACAGATACCCTGTGAGAAGTATCTACTTTGATACACGAAATTTGCTCTTTTATTTTGAGAAGATGGCAGGACAAAAAATCAGGAAGAAACTGCGAGTCCGTACCTACGACACAAAAATAGATCGAGCTACAGTTTACCTGGAAATTAAACGAAAAAGAGATGAATATATTGTCAAGGAACGAGTCCGTTTATCATGGGAAGAATGGGAAAATTTTGGCGGTGCTCAGAAGGATGAAATTGACACCGATTTATTTGGTGGTTATGATTGGCAGGACAGGATCGTACGAGAACGATTTATTTACTTGTTACACCGTTTGAGCTTGAGGGAGAAAGCCTTGATCGCTTATGAACGGGAAGCATTCCACGATCCGGTAAATCCGGATTTACGGATTACATTCGATTACAATGTACGTTCGCTCTTGAATCCAGCGAGATCCGATCTATTCACTGACATGAATACCAGAACATTTGGAAATCCATTTTTTATTCTTGAAATCAAGTTCAGTTTAACCCTGCCACGTTGGGTTCGTCAACTTCTCAAAGATTTCAGATTGCAGAACGAATCAATTTCCAAATATTGTCTGGGTGTAGATTGTTGGCAAGACCGTGAACCCAGGCTAAAGGCATCATGAACCGTTTTATTACATCGTTTCAATCGGTAACTCAATCCCAAAGCATTGAGGAGGTTATTCTAAACCTTCTACTCGCCTGGATTCTCGGGATGCTGGTGGTGGGAGTATATCGATTGACCAATCGTCATAGACCCTCTAACACATCATTTTTACTCACGCTGGTCATTCTTGCAATGGTCGTAGCAATGGTAATGATGGTAATTGGTAACAGCATTGCGCGGGCATTCAGCCTGGTTGGAGCACTCTCGATTATCCGGTTCAGAACAGTGGTGAAGGATAACCGGGATATTGCCTATGTTTTCTTCGCTCTGGCTACTGGTATGGCAGCGGGTGTAGGTGCATATACGTTAGCAATTTTTGGTTCGGGGACAATACTTCTCGTTCTGTTAATCATGGATTTTGTACGTTTTGGGCAATCTCCTCCAGGTAGATTCCTGCTTCGATTTCAGTATATGACCATGGATACCGATCCACGTACCTTCATGCCTGTGTTTGATGAATTGTTACAGGACTTCCGCAGAGTATCCGTCAAAACTATCAGGATGGGGCAGTTCGTGGAACATACGTATTTGATTCGATTGAAAAAGGGGGTTATTGAGGAGGTGCTGATCACCCGTCTCAGTGCACTGGAGGGAATGGAACGAGTGACCATCCTAAGTCAGGATGATGAGGTCGAAGAATAAGCAGTGTACCTCACTGTTTTCAAGAGAACTCAAAACTTTTTCACTAAATTATGAGACGATTTCACCAGATTTGATGTTGTACTTTTTTCAATATCATACTATACTACCACTCTCTAGAGTGCTGATCTTTAAGAACTGATAACTTGAATAGTAACGTAATATGAAATACAAAGATTATTATAATATCCTCGGAGTGGATCGAAAATCGACAAAAGAGGATATCCAGAAGGCTTACAGAAAGCTGGCAAGGACTTATCATCCTGATGTCAACAAAGCACCGGATGCGGAAGCGAGATTTAAGGAAATCGGTGAGGCGTATGCAGTTTTAAGCGATCCCCTGAAACGACGTCGTTTTGATTCTCTCGGTGCGAATTGGAATATGGGAGAGGATTTCACACCACCTCCTGGTTTTGGAGGGCATGGTGGTCGACAAGGTGGACGAGTTGAGTTTGATTTTGGAGGTCCGGGTGGCTCTTTCAACAGCAGCGATTTCAGTGATTTTTTTGAATCCATTTTTGGTGGACTGGCAGGTGGAAAAGGGGCTAGACAACGCGCTGGAACTCAAAAACGTCCACAAAAATCCGATCATGAGGTAGAACTCTCCATCAGTTTGGAAGAGGCATTTCATGGCAGTAAAAGACGACTGACCATGACCGTCGGTGCACCTGGTCAGCAGAAAAAACGAACGATTGAGATAAAGATTCCAGAGGGAGTTCGAGATGGATCAAAAATACGTATTCCAAATCAGGTTGAGTCTGGAATAGAGGGTGTTCCTGCCGGAGATTTGATTCTCAAGTTTCATTTTGAACCTCATCAGATTTTCAACGTTGATGGATATAACCTCTATGTAATCTTGCCCTTAACACCTGTAGAAGCCGTGCTGGGAGGCAAAATTCCTGTTGCAACAATGGAAGGGACTGCGAGAGTGACCGTCAAACCGGGTACTCAAAGTGGACACAAATTGAGATTGAGTGGACAGGGATTACCTAAAAAGGGTGGAAGCAGAGGAGATTTAATTGTTGAAACCCTTATTGTGATACCCGAGAGTATCTCAGAGCCAGAACGTCAACTCTGGGAACAAATTTCTGAGAAGAGCGATTTTAATCCAAGGAAATGGTGATCACATTGGCATACTACAGTCACATTCGGGATTGACCTTGGATTTATCCAAGGTTTAATAGAACGACGGCGGGAATTACTAGACTTTAGAGAAGCCCAAAGACAGCTATAGTACGACAGTGGGAATTATTAAACTTTGGACAAGTCCAAAGCCAGAATCGAAGCATAAGAAATAATCATTATTTGTAGCATAATTCACAAAACTCAAAATCAGTAAAATCAGGAGTGGAAAAAATGCCGGATAAGGCGAAACCGAAGACAAAAAAGTTTAAAGCTGAAGTCAAGCAGGTGCTTGATATTGTTATCAATTCGCTTTACACCAACAAAGAGATATTTGTACGTGAGCTTATCTCGAACGCGTCAGATGCGCTGGAAAAGGTTCGACATCGATCTCTGACCGAGAAAGAGATATTTGATAAAGATCTACCACTGGAAATTCGTATTGAGACCGATGAAAAAGCGAAAACTTTTTCCATAAGTGATACAGGTGTTGGATTAACTGCCGCAGAAGCTGAGGAAAATCTGGGGACGATTGCCCATTCCGGGTCGCGTGAATTTCTGCAAAAACTGGAGGATGGGGAAGCAACCGACGCAGATCTCATTGGACAGTTTGGTGTCGGATTTTACGCTTCATTTATGGTAGCGAAGGAAGTTTTTGTTACTAGTCGATCCTATAAATCTGAAGCAGAAGGGATTCGTTGGACATCAAAGGGTGCAGGAAATTATTCGATCACTGATCAACCAGGATTGCATCGTGGCACAAAAATCGTTCTTGATATGCAGGAGGATCAGGAAGAATATGCAAACAGTGATCGCATCAAAGAATTAATCAAGCAATATTCAAATTTTGTACCCTTCCCGATCTTTGTAGATGGAGAACAGGTCAATACTGTTCAGGCGATCTGGACTAAATCGAAAAGTGATGTCAGCGAAGGGGAATACAAAGAATTTTACAAGTTCATAGCGAATGCGATGGATGAGCCTACCTTTACCTTCCATTTTAACGCAGATGTTCCGTTGGAAATTCGTTCCATTCTCTATGTTCCAGATTCGAATATGGAAAAATTTCATTTTGGACGAATGGAGCCCGGCGTACACCTCTACTGCCGCAAAGTATTGATCCAGCAACAGGCAGAAAAACTACTCCCCGAATATTTGCGCTTCCTGCGAGGAGTTGTTGATTCATCAGATTTACCCCTGAATATCTCACGCGAAACCATGCAGGATAGTGCTTTGGTGGCTCGTTTAAACCGAGTGATTACAGGAAGATTCCTGAAGTTCCTCGATGAACAAGCGCACGATGATGAAGAAAAATACAGCACCTTCTTCAAAGAATTTGGTATGTTTATCAAGGAAGGGGCGACATCAGACTTTGAACGTCGTGATGAGCTTGCAAAACTGTTACGTTTCGCTTCCAGCGCAATTGATGATGATAAATACACCAGTCTCGATGCATATATTGAACGTATGAAGGAGAAGCAGGAATCGATATATTATTTGAGCGGTCCCTCTCGTGATGCTATCGAAGCTGGTCCTTATCTGGAAGCCTTTCGTGAGCAGGGTATCGAAGTACTTTATCTCTATGAAAGTATCGATGACTTTGTGCTTAATTCATTGCGGGAGTATAAGGAGAAGAAACTGGTCTCAGCGGATCAGGCTGATCTGAAGTTACCTGAGAAAGAAGAAACTGAGGAAAAAGAGGAAGAGACAGATACTTCCCTACCGGAGAATGAATCGGGGGATCTCGCACGTTGGATGAAGGAGATACTTGGAGATAGTGTAGAAGAGGTGAGAACCTCCAAACGTCTGGTAAAAAGCCCTGCCCTACTCGTCAACCCGGATGAATTCTTTACCACTGGAATGCAACGCATCATGCAGGCGACATCCAACGACAACAAACAGACTGGTCGTTATATTCTCGAAATTAACCCTAAACATAAGATATTGAAGCAGTTAAACGACCTGCGGATTAGCAAGTCACAGGAGGATTTAGCCAAAGTGGCTGTGGAATCATTGTATGGAAATGCGATGATTTCTGCGGGAATGATGATTGATCCAAAGGTTCTCGTTGAACGAAACACGCAGATGCTCGAGAGAGCATTGGGTAGCAATAAATCCGAATAGGTAAGATGAGAGAAGCCCCGGGTGTGTTAAAACATTCCGGGGTTTTTACTCCGAAGGAATTCATGAGTTGGATATTGTTATTGCCGGGAATCGCCGCTCTGCTTGCTGGTTTGAGCCTTACAACTGATAAGCAAGTCCAACTCGCTGAATCTTTACACCCACCTGTAGGTCAATTTATCACGATTGAAAACACAACACTGCATTATCTCGTTTCCGGTGAAGGGGAGGATTTGATTCTGATCCACGGGTCTGGCAGCACCCTCGAATCGTTCTCAGGTACTTGGATGGATTCACTTTCGCAATATTTTCGTGTGATAATCCCTGATCGCCCGGGTCATGGCTACAGCGATGCATTACATGAACAGCCCGGGAGTCCAACCAGACAAGCCGAAATGCTCGACGCGTTATTTCAGGAACTGGAAGTTTCCGAGCCTATCGTCGTGGGCATGTCCTGGGGGGCATCTGTGGCGATGGCGTATACTTTAGATCACCAGCAGGATGTCCACAAACTGATCCTGCTTTCGCCTTATCTGCTTCCAACTGAGAGACCGGAGGAAATAGCGTTTCATCTGGTGAATATGGGCTCGATTACCGATTTATTGCTGGAATCTCTGGCGATGCCGGTGAGCGGAGGTTTCCGTCATTGGTTAGTGAAAAAGAACTTCTATCCGGAAGCTGTGCCATCAGACTATTTTGACAATGATCCCATTTTACCACAAAGACCGTCTGAAATTCGAGTCAACGGCTTTGAACTGCAGGCAATCAATCCAGAATTACAGATGATGAGTGAGAAATATGCTTCCCTCGATGTTCCTGTAACCCTATTGGTAGGAGAACAGGATCAGATGGTACCTCCCGCTCCAAACAGGGCATTAGCGGTTAAAATGGGATGGGATTGTACTGTGTATCCTGGAGCGGGTCATGCAATTCATATAACACGATTCGACGAGATTATAAAACTGTTGATTGAGGCAAAACGAGAAAACACCACCCCATAAAATCATGGGGCAGTGTTTAGTGGAGCTGCGGGAGAAAGAGGCGCTCCGTGCCTCAGGGATCAGTATAACGAGGAGAAGCTCGATCCTTATTTCAGTAATGAGAGACGATGGAAAAATTGTTCAGCTTTATTATTGCCTTCAGGAGTTACCCCAAGAATTACATAGTATGTTCCGCTTGCGAGTAAATTGCCGTTCAAGTTGACAGAATGCAGACCGGCATCAAATTTTCCCTGTTCCAGGTGTCGAAGTTCCTGACCCATCAGGTTATACAACTTCAGAGATACGGTAGATTTAGCCGGCAGATTGAAGCTGATATTGGCTTCGGAGTTAAATGGGTTTGGATAGACTTCCAGTGAGACGACTGGAGCGACCGACGGGATTGTTATTTGTTCGATGATTTCAAATGTATCCCCATTTTCCAATGTTGCAATCAGTCTGTATTCATAGGTTATTCCAGGATTGATATTAGAATCGAGGAACTCGGTGGTTTGTAGTGATTCGTCGTGGAGTGGTATCCAGGAGATACCTCCCAACTCCCTGCGATATACTTTTACTGATTCGATTTTACTTGTGAGCATCCCTTCCCAGTGGAGAAGCACACCATTTTTCTGGTGAGATACAAGTAGATGCAACAGATTTTCCTCTTCAACTGGATTTTCATCACCCGGATCAGTCTCATATTCTGTATACGGTGTCAGGATGCCATATTGCAGGGAGAGTTCGATAATCATATCAACAATATCCTGATCTTCCCCGTAGACTGCCATCCACGCCAGCCAGTAATCAATTTTGCTCATTGCCCATAATTTGGGAACAAATGCGAATTGATCTGCATCCTCGGCAAACTCGAAGGGACCATAGTTCAGCGTGACATCATCCCCGACAACTCTTCCATTTACTTCGATGTCGGTTTCAGAAAATCTGGAATTACGTCCACCGATGATTGTTTGTGTTCCAGCAAAAATGGTATAGGGTTCGGGAGGATAGATATCGTAAGCACCAATATCTCCATATCCGAGGTGAATATCGATCATGGCAGGGTTGGAAAATCGTGTGAAAAAGAGTCCAATTTGTTCCGCAACATCTGGAGTATTGGGTGGGATATAAATCGATAATCCCTGATTTTGATAGGCGATCATACTCAGGAAGTGGAGACGGTTTTGCCCCCCATTACCTGCCGCTCCTACTCCAACTGTAAATATGGATGCAAGGTTTGTGTTCGCATCACGAACATTTCCCAATATTCTGTCAATTCGAGTTTCACCGGAAGTCGGTTCTCCATCACTAAGAAGCAGAATCTGATTAGCAGAATTCTCTCCCATTTCCTGAATCAAGGCTGTATACAAGGCTGCATCAATGTTTGTACCACCATAAGGATTTCGACTGTTGATAAATTCAACCGCATCATTAATATTCTCAGTAGTTGCTGCAACCATTTCATTTTGCCAACGATTCACCTGTGAATTAAAGGTGATGATATTAAAGAAGTCTGCTTCATCGAGGTTGGATATGCAATAAATTGCCGCCTCTTTTGCCTCATTGATTCTATTTTCTCCTCCCATACTTCCAGAGACATCCATAACAAATGTGAAGTATTTCTGGAATATATCATCAGGCTCAATCCTTCCTGGTTCGAGAATAGCGAGAAAGTGCCCCGCCGAATCCGGGTCATCGTGCTGAGTCATCAGCCAGAGTCCTGTGTCCTCCTGGTCAAGAGAAAGGCTGAAATGGATATCATCGAGGTTCTCAATTTCTTCGAGTTCAAGAGTTAATCCGATGCTATCTGGAGTATCGTACTCAAAATCAAATGGGTAGGGACGGACGCTGAACTGCTCTATCGAACGTTGCGATCGCAGAGTCGCATTAATTTCGATCTGGTGAATTGGCTGGGTAATAAAATCGCCCATCGCCAGGGGATAACTGTACTCAATCTGACCGAAAGAGTATTCCATGAGCATGGAGTATTCAAACCTCACGCGAATCTCTTCTGAATTGAGATCCTCCAAAGGTGCTGCGAATGGATTCTTGCCGAGGTAGCTCTGCAGGTCTGAATTATCCTCCCCAGGTCCACCAGGTGCCCCCTGTTCGCCGGGATTCAGCTCGAAATAGACAAGTGAATCTCCCTGCCAGATTCCAAATCCAGTCACCATAGCCTCTTCTGGAACTGGATAGTAGTAGGTTGCGTCTACTGCGTCCAAAAATGGATTGAGGAAGGTTTGATCGATTGTGGTCAATGCGACCTGATCCTGTATCTCAATTGTCGTTTGAATTGAAGATATTGGCATCAGGTTTTCTGGAAATTCAGCATGATTTGCCATCAATATTGCTTCAGCGAGTGCAAATGTGGGTAGTAACATTGAGCAAATCAAGACAGTGAAAAATATCCGTAGTTTCATTTTCTCCTCCAAATAGACAAAAAAATAATTAATCATGTTGTGATTCTTGTGCAGGCAGTGCTCATTTGATAGAGGGTAAATGCAACCCTTATACCAGAAATTAAACCCACAAATAATGAGTCAGCAAATAAATTTAACTCGTATATAAACAGTATGATAAGTGATTATTTCATAATAATTTTGTGGACTAAGAAGTATAGAATAGATTGCTTGTTATATACGTCACTGTGAATGATGTGCGCATTTGCTGGAAACATGAAGACAAGCAGTGATCGTCTGGAAAAATGCTGGAATTACTATCCTCAGCAAGTTTCGTGTGCTATATTCATAAATGGGAAGTTCAGCTTATTGTGGTGGAAAGCATGTCCAGCAAAGATACCTGGCGGAATTTCAGACAGCGAATTGGTACACTTGGGAGTGTTTGGACACGACCTCGTGCTACGGTAGCGTTTGCCCAAAGAAGACCTTCTTTGGTATTCTACTATATCATAGCCGTTCTGTATGGTATGGCTCTACTACTGGGGGATGTAATTGATGTGGATGTTGACCATCGCATCCCAGATAAATATCTCAACCTCTACATTTTTCTTGGTGGCCCCTTAACAGGTATATTTACGCTTCACCTATTTACGTTTCTCGCATCCTGGATCAGTCAACTCCTGCAAAACAAAACAGCTAAGCCGAAGGTGATGACTGCGGTTGTCTACTCGATGCTGCCGTTAGTGTGGTTATTGCCTCTAATGTTGTTTGCTTATATCACGATGGGTCCCCAATTATTTCTAAATCATAATATTCAACTTGAAGGAGGGAATTTCTCGGCTCTCCTTCAGGAATTGTTGGATATGCCATTTTCTCATGGCATCACGATAATAATTTCTTTTGCTCTGATGCCCGTGTTTTTAATTTGGACTGTATACTCCATAATCATTTCAAGCAAATGCATGGGACAAGCGATGGGGTCATCAGCATGGAAAGGGTTCGCAGTTTGGACGCTTACAATCCTGGTCATGATACTGGGTGGTACACTGATAGGAGGGATTCTTTCTTTATTTGGTATTATCGTATTCTAAGTTTTTTGCGTCATTTGAAGTAATCGATATCCCACTTATATTGGATTATAAATATTCTGTCAGCTACTTGTTTACTAAGATCATTCAGTGATATTTTAGTAGCACTAGTATTTTTGGAAGTATCCGTTTACAGTTTGAACGGGGCAAATTCACAAAGCCTTCTACTTAAACACATTTCAGGGAGAAGAATGCAAAAACTCTCGGGTATAATTCTCCTGGTCTTGATATTTTTTCCATTACCAGCCCATGCAACTCCTTCAGTTTCTGTCGGTTATCTGGTTCCAAATTTTCAGATTTTCCCGATAGGTGATCTGGTCAGCTGGGAGCAGATCGCACAAGGCGAAGATATAAACTTTCAGGGATTGCAGGATTTTTTCTACGTTCAGATCAATGCTTCCGGTGGTGAACTTGATTCAACGGTTTATATCCACGTCCGCGAAACTCTGGACGGTAACGTTCTCCTTGACTATTGGTCAGCACCCTTCCGTCTGAGATACTGGATGCAGGGCGGGCAGGGGGGACGTTACCGTAACTCTCAACTGGCGCGTTTGGAGGATGCCGGCTGGCTCTATTCCGATGCTGATAGAACATTCATCACTGATGGTCAAACCATTCTTGGTTTAATGGATGGCGGGAATTTGATAGAGTCACGATATACTGTCACATTTGAACTCTACTGGACGTATGAAGCAGAGAATGGAAATGAAGTGAGTGGATTGTGGGATTCCTTCAGTACAACAATTCAGGTATATAATCCCGAACCTCCACTCCCGCTTGATCCCCCTCAGAATGAGGTAATTCAGGGCTTACCACTGCAATTCTCCTGGGACTGGACAGGTGGTGCGACAGTGCCTCGTGACTGGATATTGATCCTGGTGGAGGGCACAAACCAGTTAAATGACAGCCCCGAAAGTGTGATGGAAAATCGCAGCCCGGCAAATACTCGTTTTAATGGCTCACCACAGTCATCAACCTTCCATTTTTATACTGGAATAGCAGGTGGTGAGCAAGCATTAAGGAGTGACCGGTATTATTATTGGCGTGTTGAGGTTGTAGTCCCCACGGTATTACCACAACGACCCCAAATGTTGCAATCTGATGTCTATTCTTTTTATTACTCCGACCTTGTTGGTGATGGTGGTGGAGGAGATGCTGGACTTGGCGGTGGTTTCGGTTTTGATGATCCCGATGAAAGTGACGATGGTGGACTGGGAGGCGGAGGATTTGGTGATCCTGGTATGAATCCACCGGGAGGAGGTGGGCTCGGTGGAGGCCTCGGAGGTGGGTTTGACGATGAACCTCCAGGTGGAGATGAGCCACCGGGTGATGAAGATGATGCACCCCCCCCACCCGATCAGGAAGAACCACCTGGCGGTGGTGGGTTACAACCACCACCGATTGAGGAGGATAATTTGCCCGATAATCCGATGTTACGTGCACTGGCGCAACAGATGAATCCAATTTTGTTCGCAAGACTTATGGGAGAATTGGAGGGCTATGAACCAGTGGATTTAATCATCAATGGCGAAAGTGGGAAGTCCTTCAATGACCTGAATGTACTTTTTAACCAGGAAGGTTTTACAATTGTTCAGCTTGAGTTGGTGGAGGAATAAAAGATGCTGAACAATTTGAAACGACCAAGATACCGTAAGATTCTTCCAACATTAATGATCTCCATAGTGATTTTCGCTTTGGGTTCAATTGCTGTAGCAGCGAATGAGATCGCTGTATCCATTATTGTTAAGGGCAGAGTTGACCAGAAAACCGCCAGTCTTCCCTGGGCAGAATTAAAGATGGGCGACCTTCTGGATGAGGGTGATTTCGTGAAAACCGGAACAGATGGCTTCACCTCGCTCATTTTTACTGACGATAAAAGCCAGGTAAAAATCCGACCGGACTCAGAAATCATAATCAGCACAGATGTGCAAAATGGTGAGACTGTCGGCAAAAAAATATCCATGCAAGTTGGACAGATATTTGTTGACCTTGACAAACCAAAAGGATCATTCATAATCGCTACTCCCACTTCCATCGCGTCTGTAAAGGGTACTGAGTTTTGGATTCTGGTAACCTCTGATGGAATGACGCAGATTATCACACTGGAAGGTGTGGTCGAGGTTACGAGTCGTACCACTGGCGAAACTGATGATGTAGGTGCTGGAAATAGTGGTCGAGTTGGGCCAGATGGAAATATTGAAATTGAAGAAATTGATGAAGAGGAAGTGCCAACATTTGGAATTCAGGAGGGTGATACTGAACGTATTGAGATACAATTCCAGGATGAAGAAGGCAACACCAAACGTGCGATTATTCAATACAGAACGGAAGAATAAGAAGGATGAGAGCTAACTGTCATCTCAAAAATTGGCACGTTTTCACGATTTTTTTTCTTGTGCAACTGCTCAGTGCGAGTACTCTGCAAGCACAGGGTGATTTCGGGAGCATTGATGTCCAGGCACCCGCGACGGTTCTTGCTGAGGAGCCATTTACAGTTCGAGCGGGATTACTCGGCACCAGGGATGTACGAGGAGTACGTCTCGCGGAACTCTGGTATCGCGACAATCCCAACGGCAGTTTCGCCGTGGTTGAGATGATACTGCGACGCGATTCTTTCTTTGGAACGATTCCCGCTGATGAGGTAACTGTACCGTATCTGGATTTTTACGTTACATTTACTTTCATGGATGGCTCTGAATTAAGTTATCCAGTCACTGATCCGGATCTGAACCCAATTCAAGTTACAGTGCAATCAACTGCATCCTCAGATCGCAGAAGTGGAGCACAATCGCTTCAAATAGAACAAGAACCAAGTGTTATCATCCTTAGTCCACGGCAAAAATCGATCGTTAACATGGAAGAACTGTTGGTTGCGGTATCCTTCGATACATCCCAGATTGTTGTTATTCCTCGAAACATCCGCTTACGTATTGATCGCTTCAATTACACCCATCGTGCGCGAATTTCCCGGCAAACTCTGACTGCCATTATCAAGGATCTCGAACCCGGCGAGCATTTGATTGAGATAGAGGAATATAATGGAAACAGCTATCGCACTCTGGCGAGTTGGAAATTTTATTTCCAGGAGCGAAAAGGAAGTGGTGAGGAACAAATCTCAAGTGAAATGACTGGTCAGTTTTATGCGGAGGAAAGCTATCAGAAGATCAACGCAACCTATAAAAATATCAACGCAGCCGGTGGGGGGATCTTCAGTCGTCAGGGAAATGTCGAAGCCAGTTTTCAAGGTAGGATAACCAGCGAGGAAAGACCGGGGCTGCAACCTCAAAATCGTTATCTCATTGGGTTTCAATTAGAGAATTACCGATTCCAGATTGGCGATATTTTCCCACGTTACAATGAATTGATGCTCTGGGGTAGACGGGTACGAGGGATGGAGCATCGATACAAACATGGCAACTTCTCAATAACAGGTCTATACGGTCAACTCAACCGTAAAGTCAGTAGCGATCTGATCAATGTCACGAGTTACATAGATAGTACTGGAATCACACCAGTTATCGTAGCCGATAGCACCTTTGCTTCGGGGACTTATACGAGAAATATGTGGTCGTTGCGGTCGGGGATTAATCGTCCACGTCACTATCGTGCAGAGCTGACTTTAATGAAAGTGTTCGACGATAAAGAATCCATTTCACACGGTCCAAAACCCAAAGATAACCTTCTCACTGGCATCCATCTCGAATATTACTTCGATGAGGGACGGCTTGGTGTCATGTCGCAAACCTCCATTTCGCTCTACAATCATGATACCTCCACACCACCTCTCGAAGGGCTTTCGGGGATGAAGAGTTTCATCTGGATAAATCAATTCTTTGAGCCACTTCCCGATGATACAACCGGAGATTTGGGACCTATCGTCAGTGCTGTAGCTTCCAAAGCATTAGCGAATGTTACACGGGTCCGTGCGAATTATTTCAATAACACGTTGGATGTTGGATTCAGGAAGGTTGGTGCCAGCTATTACTCATTGGGATTGACAACTTTGATAAATGATCGGCAAGGCTTTTTCGTGAATGACAGGATCAGGTTGTTTAAAGATTTCAATGCCAATATCGGGTATCAGTCACTTCGGGATAATCTGAATGGCACAGAAAAGGCTACTACAACGTATAACGATATTTTCTTTGGATTTAATGTTTTCAGTTCCGTGAATTATCCTACCCTCTCCGCAAATTACAGGATTCGCCTGGTTGGAAATAATGGCGAACGGAATCTTTTCATTGGGGATGATGGCAATGGGGTGATGGATACGACAATAACCGATACACGCAAGGATATCCAAAGCAATTATTACAGTTTGAATCTCTCTCAGAATTTTTACTTCAACAACACAAATAATGATATCACCGCTAGTTTTACATCTTCAGGCAGGACAGATGCCTTTCAACCCGTGGGGAATTCGGACTACACAGCAACGTCATTGATCCTGAGAACACTCTACTCAAATGCCCTGGAGACTAGACTCACTGCGACTTTAGGTCGACAGAGTGGGGCAATATCGGAGATCGACTACAATACCTTCTCATTTCGAATGCAAAGAGGGTATTTCAATCGCGGTTTGCAGGTTTATTTCGGTCCGCAAGTCACACTGGGCAGTGGAAACAACCAGATTTCGCCCATTACTCCTGAAGAGCTCTTAACTCAGGCTGGCAAAGATATAAATGATCCTGCTAATCAAGTGGAACTTGATTCTTTGCGACTGGTAACCGCAAAAAATCTGCTGATTGATTTCAGAAAGTATGATTGGGTGGGAGGGTTTGACTGGAACTTCAAAGAGCACCATACAATCAGGTTGTATTCCAGCTTTACGCACTATGTAAACCTGAACGAGTTTGAATATTTCAATGGTGCCACTTTCCCGGCTACCAAAACACTGGTTCAGAACAGCAACGGCGAGCAGAGTGTTGAATTCACGCAGAGTGGCGGTTCGGTAGACAGGAATGATGTGATATTTATGCTCACCTATCAGTATCAGTTTTAGTGCCAATTAGGATTGTGATGAGCGTAATTTTCTCAATTTGTCATTCCTGCGAAACAATTGCCTGAGAAAAAAATCAGATCTTTCTGAAATAATGCGTACATTTTGTATTTTTGTGCTGATTCTTGGAATTATTGTCTCATGCTAAGCTGCTGTATGTTTGTGTTGTTCAGATTGCCGTTTTCCAATTAGTCCTGAAATCAATAGTATTAATACCTTCCTGGATGCCAGCTAACCCCACGCTGGCATGACGCGGGTAAACAAAACTTTCGAAAAACACTATAACATGAATAATATCAATATCTTCCTGGATGTTCAACCTGCTGTCGGGTTCTTCGAATCCAGCGAAAACCATGCTGGAGTGACGCGAGCGGAAACGGTGTTCCCATTCAGACTGTGAAACGCGAAATCACATATTCACTAAAACCGTGAGCTATCATTCTTATATTCTTCCAATATGTCTCTGTGATCGAATGCCATCTCATCAGGTAGTGCATCCCAATCGAAGAGCTTTGCGTCAGCAGCGTCATCACCTGCTTTGAGTACACCTTTACCGATAGCCGAGTAGATGACAGTGAGCGTATGATGACGAGGGTCTCTACCTAATTTTGATCGTACAGTAAACAGTTGCAGATTTTCGAGTTGCAGCCCGGTTTCTTCCATCATCTCACGGTGCGCTGCATCCTCAGCACTTTCGCCGTAATCGATGAACCCTCCTGGAATCGCCCAACCGAGGGGGTAATTCTCTCGATTTATCAGAACCACTTTGCCATCGTATTCAATGATGACATCTGTGGTGGGTAGTGGATTTCGATATTTTTCAACTTCTCCCCCACAATGGGGGCACAAAAGATGTTCTGGGATACCCATAAAGTTTTCTCCAAACTCTTCTAGTTCATTTGTTCAGTAGGGAAGTGACTATTATATTCACGGGAGCTTACACTGTTTCACAAAACCATTATCCCCTGGCGTCATTCCAGCGTGGTTTTAGCTGGAATCCAATAAATACTTTCTTAGATTTATTTTGCGCAACAGTATTTCCAGGACTAGCATAAACCAAATTAATTCCTGACTCTTCATGTGACACAAAAGTAATAATAACAATTCTTTATAATTTGTATAACCCACAGGAATGATCAATGTCTCCTCATGAACCTGATAAGATATACATACGTGGTGCACGTGAACACAACCTTAAAAATATTACAGTTGCCCTTCCGCGAAATCAATTGTGTGTGATAACAGGATTATCCGGTAGCGGGAAATCCAGTCTGGCATTTGATACGCTTTATGCAGAGGGTCAGAGACGGTATGTAGAGTCTCTCTCAGCTTACGCACGTCAATTTCTCGGGCTCATGGAAAAGCCGGATGTCGAGACGATTGAAGGGTTAAGTCCGGCAATCAGTATTGAACAGAAAGCAACATCTCGCAATCCAAGATCGACTGTTGCAACAGTGACAGAGATTTATGATTATCTGCGTCTGCTCTTTGCTCGGATCGGGATTGTCCACTGCCCCTCTTGCGGAGATAAAATTGAAAAGCAGACTGTCCAGCAGATTGTGGATACTGTACTCAATCTCCCGGAAGGTGAAAAATTGCAGATTCTTGCGCCTGTGATCCGTGAACGAAAAGGTGAATATAAGAAACTGTTCAAGGAAATCGAGCGCGATGGATATGTTCGAGTACGAGTGGACGGCGAAGTTTATCCTATAGAAGAAGTTCCCCCGTTAAACAAGAAGCTCAAACACTCCGTTGATGTTGTGGTAGATCGTCTCAAAATGAAGAGTGGGATTCGTTCACGTTTGACCGATTCCATCGAAACTGCGCTGACTCGTGCTGAAGGTTTGGTAATTGTCCAGCGTGAAGATGGCGGCGAGGAGCTTTTCAGTGAACATTTTGCCTGCCATAAATGTGGTATATCGATGGAAGAACCTGCTCCCCGAAGTTTCTCATTCAACAGTCCCTTCGGTGCCTGCCCTGATTGCGATGGGCTGGGGTTCAGGATGGAGATTGATCCCAGACGAATTGTGCCGCATGAGAAAAAATCGATAAAGGATGGCGCAGTAGAAAGCATCGGTTCGCCACGGGAGGCGTGGTATTTCCGTATGCTCGAGCAGGTAGCAGAATATTACAAATTCAGTCTGGATACCCCTTGGGAGAAACTACCTCAGAAAGCGCAGGATATTGTCCTCTATGGCTCACCTGACAAGGTAAGGTTCGTATATCAACGTGATTCTGAGAACTGGTCGGGAACCTGGGATCATGAAGCCAAATGGGAAGGCACCATCCCCAACCTGCAACGACGATATAAGCAGACAAACAGCAATATGATCCGTGAGTGGATTGAAGAATTTATGGGGAAGATAGCTTGTGATACCTGCGGTGGAAGACGCTTGAAACCTGAATCCCTGTCGGTTCTGGTATCTGATCATAATATCTACGATATAACATCTAAATCGATTCGTGAGAGTGTTCAGTTTTTTGACGAATTGAGATTGAATGAAAGAGACAGCATAATCTCGGAGCAGATTCTGAAAGAGGTGAAAGCTCGTCTCGGTTTCCTGCTCAATGTTGGTTTGGGTTACCTGACTCTGCACCGTACCGCTTCCACGCTTTCAGGTGGTGAAGCGCAACGAATCCGTCTCGCAACTCAGATTGGCAGCCAGCTTGTCGGTGTACTCTACATTCTGGATGAACCATCCATTGGATTGCACCAACGGGATAATGCCCGCTTAATCAGTACGCTTAAAAGATTGCGTGATCTCGGCAACACTGTCATTGTCGTGGAACACGATAAGGAAACGATTGAGGAAGCCGACTGGGTTGTTGACCTGGGCCCTGGTGCGGGACGACATGGTGGTGAAATTGTTGCTGAGGGGACTCCGGCGGATATCGAAAGAAACGAGAAGAGTTTAACTGGGAGATATCTTTCTGGAGCAGAGGAGATCGCGATTCCAGATCGTCGTAGAAAACCAGGTAAGAAGTTTATCACGGTTAAAAAAGCGTATGGTCATAACCTGAAAAATGTCACTGTAAAGTTCCCCCTGGGATTGCTC
>JAIOHU010000244.1 GCA_019912845.1 bacterium | reverse complement strand
TGAAAACATTGAGATGGCACCGGAGTTCCTGGAAAGCCCTCATCTTCAGGACACGCAGTCTACTGAAATCCTGCTTTCTTTTGATTTACAGGGACCTGATGATCTGCATTCCGGTGACTTGCGAGTCATACCGGAATTTACCTACAGGTATGAAGTCCAAGCCGAAGAAGTTCTGGGGATCAAGATCGCAGATAATCCGATAACTCCATTCTTCCGTGTACGTCAACCTGCAGGGCTTACCATCTCTGAGTTCACTGCCTCGACAAGCAATCTCACCCAGGGGGTAGAATTGTCCGAGGAAGATCTTGTCTTAAATGTTGTTTTCTACAATTCCGGTGATGCCTCACTGACGGTGAATCCCGAAACGACTTCCAATGAGCTCCAATCTGCCATTATTATAGCAGGATTCGATAACGGGGATCTACTACAAACCGCTGGTCCTGAAGATGTTTTCACGCTCCAGGGTGGCGGGACTCGTCGCTTTGAATGGCAGGTAAGAGGTGATGTTCCTGAATATTCACCTGTAACTATCGCCCCAGAATTTAGTGCCACTGAGCAGAGAGGTGATCCCGATGATCCAGATGACGACGAGATCTATTATGAAACAACCGAACTGACTCTCAATACATATCCGATCCGAAATATTTCGGTAACCAATTGGGAACACTTACAAGTTGTTGAAGGTGAGGTTGATCGTCGGATAACTGTGGAGCTAGAGTTTGATTCAGGAACACCACTCGATCAAGTTCATCTAGAACTCTTGGATTCAAGAACGGAACAATCACTTTCGGACACTTTGGTTGAGGGTCCTCTTTTTCTTGATCCTGACGAACAGTTCTCCAGGACAATCCCTTTCCATATTCAGGCAGATGTAATGATTGATGGGGAAAGAGATCATGGCTTCTTACTTCGTTGGGATGCAGTGAGCCTTTTTTCACCCCAAGGTTTGGCACATGACTCCACGTCTTCTCCTCTTACTCAATTCCAGGTCTACTATCCCTCATCGCTAACTATGCCGCTACTCGCATATCAGGGTGCCCCGCCAGTACGAGAAAGTGAATTACCTGATCGGCATCTTTCTGGACAACTTCGAAATGAACGAGATGGCGAGGAAATTCTCTCATGCTCGCCGTTGCTAGTTTTAGCTAACAGTGTTGAGGTAAGTTTTTCACAAAATGGCGAACCACTTGATGGATGGCGATGGGACAACAATCAACCTGATACGGATGAATACCTTGCTACTCATGGAAGTAGTACACCCTTCCTGATAGATATAACACGCATAGGGAGGGGTTTTGGGGATGTCGATTATCATGTTAGTTGGCAGGCATTGGAAGTGTACTCGGAAGTGGAACGATCTGTGACGGATAGCGGATCATTCACAGTATACGACTGGCCTACCAATCCTGACTCGTGTGAGATAAATTTTGTTTATAACAATATCTCGAATCCAGAGAACCGTTTCAACTGGGGCGACACTCTTGAACTATTCTCATCATTCTCGATGGTCAACAACTTCGCCGAACCAGCTTTAAATCTCAACTTTACAATAGGAAGCCCTCGCCTCCAAAATACAATAACCCACTCGCATCAGGAAATACTTGAACCTGGGAACGAAATCACTTGGGGTAATGAACTCTTTTTCGAGGAGAACCAAACCGGATTCAATATGCAACATCCTGGTGAACTGGATGAATATGCAACGACAGTATTCGTTCGTCTCGATTCACTGCTGGGAGCATATTCTGGACGCTGGTATCGTGTTCAAGGTGTTCAACATACACGAGAACTCGTTCTCGAACAAAAGGCGATGATTCATCCTGTCATCGGGTGTATACCAACCCCACAAAGACCAGATAGTATTTCACTCCATACAGGAGCTATTTGTACGCTTGTTGTTCAGATCGAGAATCTAGGGGAGTCCTCATTAGACACGACTGATGCACGATATCAGCTTGACTTACCACCTGATACCTATTTTTTAGATGGGGGCACACAAACTCGACAAATTCCTCTTCATTACAACGCACAGACTCGAGTTTACACTGATTCCATTCCAATACAAATTAATTCTGATAATGTAATCTGGGATTTTGCCGAAATGACCATCCCTATACTTCCAAGGGATCAGAATAATGGCTTGGAAGTCGAAGTATCAGCACTAGATGAGAATCGTCTATTTTTGCGAGCCATGGGGCATGGGATTGTGATGCAGGAACCAATTGTTAACCCAAACTACAATGAGGGGCATGTCTCAACGGGGCAAGCTACCCAGATTCGATTCCCTTTTCTGGACTATGAGATAGAGATCGTAAACACAGCACGTGTAATTGTGGCTTTGATAGAATCGGACAATAGAAATCTCGTCACCCCAGATACGATTGAAATTTACTTAAACCAACCACCAGAAGGTGCACTCCAACGTCCAATCCAGATAGCAGATTCCACCATAGCTGATTCAATACAGGTTGAAATTCTGGTGGCTATTGAGGTGCAGTACGCTGATCCGACATTTGCGACTGAAACAGTTGACTCAATTTCTTTTGGGAGTTTCGTGGTCCATCAGAAACCGACTTTGATGCTTGATGCTCTTCACTTTGTTGGTCGAGATAGCTCTCGATCACAAAACCGCTTCTCTCTGAACCAGTTCTTCTCCGCAGAAGTGACCATGAGTGTACCAGATCCTAATCTTATCAATCCTCAAGACACAAAAATCCAGGTAGAATATCCATGGGGCATTACCAAACAATTTGAGAATCCCCATTACGGCGACAACCCAAATCTCCTTGACAGCCTCGTGGCTACACAACTTCTCGATGGTGGCGAAGTGATATTCCGTATAATTGATCCTCCCATTGATATAAATACCGGATCACCTTTGCAATCTGACAATTCTTGGGATGCTCTAGGTTTTTCAGTTGGTGCAATTCCCAATGTCCGTTTGATAATCGAGTTCCCGGAAGGAAGTGTTATAGGCGGTGATTCACTTCTAGTTCGAGCGAGATTGATCAACAATGGCGGTCCTGTTGATGAAACCGGAGTCAATTTTCAACTTGAGAGTGAATCAAATCTGTTTGAGCAGCACTCGTTGCATGTCACATTTGATGCTGATACCCTTGCAAAGGTCGATACTCGTATCGCCAATAATCATATAGCATTGATTGATTTTCAATGTAATCCAATAACAGATATGTTCAGCGGAGTGGAGTATCCTGTCACTACCTCTGTAGTCGAATTAGAGGTGATAGGTGCCCCGAAACCAACATTTGCTGAGGAGATTCTTGTAACGCTTGATGATGAGGTCAATGTTCACTATCAAGCTTCATTACAAATAAGTAATGAAACAGCCGCTCCCTTTAACATTGACTTCAACCCTGATGCGTTTCAATATTCTATCGACGAAAACTATATCGAAGTTGATTCACTTGCATCAAGTATTCCATTCTATCGTATTATTCACCAGTCACCTGAAAAATTGGCACGAATACGTACCATTTTGCCTGGCGAGACAGTTCGGTATTCTCAAACTATTGAATTGTATCCGAGACTCTCTGTGGATAGATCGAACTTTGAAGCCCATCTCGAAAATCAATATATAGGTTACAGTTTTGGAAATGGGCTTTCCGACTCGTCAGAATTGGAATCAAATTCTCCTCCTCTTGACATCCGAGCTCCCTATCCAAGGTCTGCTTTCATGTTTGAAGCAAAAACAGAACTTGAGCAGGGGGACCAATTTGCTTTAGCCTTTTCTTCCCCTATGGATACGTCCAATACACGTCTTGAAAGACTTAAACTGTTCTGTGTAGAACAACCATTGTTCATCAACAAGGGAGATCAACAGCAAAATGTCTTTGTGGATACGAGTTCGGTGAGTTGGACTCACTATCCCGGTATTAGTGAGCCTGTACTTGAGGTGGAGAAGCGGAATTCTGGTAGTATGCCGCTACTCAATAAAGGTATACCATTTGATTCGACACAGCCTCCATTTTTTGACTTGAATCCATTTCTTCCCAAGGGTCTACTTACAAGTGAGGCTGGAACACCTCTGATAAATCTCGAAGAGTCTGATGCACCAATTCTGCATGTTACACCTGTGCCACTTGGCGATGACTCAAGCCCTTCCTGGAGTACTCCCCGACGTAATGCACTCAATGATGTGACACTTTGGGTTCGAGATGATGCAAACAATGCGACAAATTTTTCTGGCGTTGCGCCCGATGCGATTACTGTCCAGTATCGTCGTTCAGGAGCGGGAGAGGAGTGGATTGAGCTTCCTGATGATTCAATCCGTTTCAATATGAATCTCGGACAATATGCCGATGGATATGAACGTGATAATCTGAAAATATCTATTCCAGACAGTGAATTGGACAACAGTTGGCTCTGGCTTGAAATCCATGATCGCTCTTCGAATGTGGTGTCCGACTCCTTCCATATTCCTGCAGCGAACAGCGATCGTGTTGTACAGCACGATCTGGTTTTTTATCCGAATCCGTATGATCCAACAGCAAACGATAACCGTCTCTTTATCCAGTTCGATCTACCGGGATCGTCCCAGGATTTCGACGTAATACTTAGCAACATAAACGGTAAACCATTGCAAGTGCTGATCAAGGATGGAATTCCTGAAGGAGATTGGATTAGCTCAAACCAGCAGATGGGTGTTCGTACCTCTTCGGGCTTTTACCGCCATCGATACAAGATAGAATCAACAGAAATATTTGACAGAATCCCGAACGGACTTTATCCCGTACACTTGATTGTTGGAAATTCATCGAAAGAGATATTTCTATTCTCGATAATGAGGGGAGGTTTATAATGTCCCCATTAAAATTGATTAGCTGCTTACTTATTACCTTTCTTTTCGCAACCACAGTATCAGGTGATGAGATTTCCCCTTACCCCTTACTGCAAAGGGATGCATCACCTATCGGTTTCTCACTGGGAGGATCCTTGATCACTCGTCATGGATCACCAGACCTAGTGTACGGTAATCCTGCTGGGTTGCGTCCTGAATCAGAGAGACAAGGTGTAAATTTATCGGTATTTTTGAGAACAGACAATTCCGCTGTACAATCAAATATCAAATCATCCGATGAACCCGGGGATTATCTTTGGGGCTCGCTGACCATGGGCTACACGCGTGAGAGTCGTGCTTACAGCTTTGTACCAAATCAGTTTGGAATCGGGCTCGGCATCCGCTACTTCGGTGCCCAGGTAGAACGTTATGCAGTAGGCACTTCCAATGAACCTCGATACCTGGGATTCAGTAGTAATTGGACAGATATGATATTAACCACATCTTTCTATGGGTACTGGAATCAAGGATTTGGTGTAGGATTAAATGTTCACTCCGCCCTTACCTCTTTCGGCAATCGCACAGCTAATTCGTTTTTCAGTGCATTCGACTTGGGGTTTCAATACGTAGCCTTGCACCGTGGCAAGCATGCTCTGGGGCTCACACTGGCTGCTCTATTACGAGTCGAAATGGATCGTACTTGGGATCACAACAATTTCAGCGAAAGTGGACTCCCACTCCAATCTATCCTGGGCTATCGACTGGAACAGGACTGGGGGATCATTCAAGGTGAATTCGCCTTAGTGGAAGCTACACTGAGAAGAGTATCTCTGGGATATGAAAGGACTGTTCTCCAAGGACAGATACCAATGGTTGGAAAACGATTTGATGCCATTCTACGCGGAGGAAGCCAGGCAATTCGCTGGAAAGCGGCAGGAACTGAGGTCGAGGAATATAGCGGTATCGATTACTCCATTAGACTCGGCTTTGGAATGGCAGTTGATACACGTCTCCATATCGATTTTGGAATTGAAATAATCGAATTAACCACTGCAGATTACTCAAGGTCCCTTGGCCACGACTTGCACCCGAATCAGTGGCTGTTATCACTCAGCTATTTGTATCACATGTAAACTTCACTACAGGAGATTATTGATGCAACCTGACATTAAAGATGTACCATTCAAAAACACGCCTGCATCAGGGTGGATCGTAGCAGTAGTGGTGGCAATTTTCATATTACCACTCAGTTTCCTTGTGGGAAAAGAAGCCTTTACCAATCAGTTCAACGGCGTTGATCAACTTTCAGTTAAACGATATGAATTTCTGTCAACAAACCAACATGATAAAGATATCGAGAATATAATAAATGAAGTCGAAAAGGAAAACACAACACTCAAAGATACCGAAGTGACCGAAGAAAACAACATTAAAGAAGAAAATAATGAATATGAAAAGAAAAAGAAACAGAAAACTCCTCAGAATGCGGATCAAATAATTGATAAATTGGATGCATTGCTGGAAAAAACAACAGAAAAAGCAGAAGCAACAAAAGATAACATTGTAAAACAAGAGTCATTTAATAAATTTCTTGAGGAACTATCCGAACTCAAAGGACTTATTCGTATTCTCACTTTTGGTAGAATGGTATCTGCGTTAATATATATTATTATTGTATTTATTGTCATCCTGTTTATTATCTTTTATAGAATAACTTATGTTAAAAAGAAGAGAAGTATTATTGCGTCAATGTGTAGCGCTGGGGGTATTATCGAGAAACATAGAGCTAAGTCTGTCGATCAGCAGATGACCCTGGTACGTGGAATTCGTGATTTTGTTATCCGTGAGGTTGGTGCCCTCGAGAGCGAGGAAGATTTCTGGTCTACACTTCTAATACGGATGGGATTGATTGGTACACTTTGGGGGTTGGGACTCGCTTTCATTTCAGCTGCCATGAGTTTCCCAGGTCAAAACCTGAAGGATATTATGGTGGAATCAGGTGCGCTGGAAACAGCCCTGTTCGGGTTGATTCAAACCATCTACAGCTATGGTTTTGCTGTTGCAACATCCTTTGTTGCTTACCTGATTGCCCTTGGTTTCAGAGTAAGCATGAAATTCATCAAACCTGATTTCATG
Source organism: bacterium (assembly GCA_019912845.1). Classification (GTDB taxonomy): domain Bacteria; phylum Electryoneota; class Electryoneia; order Electryoneales; family Electryoneaceae; genus JAIOHU01. The sequence continues at coordinate 13,973 of JAIOHU010000244.1, read as the reverse complement.
AAACAGTATGATGATTATGTGGGTGCTGAATTAGCAATTATTTCAGAGTTCTCAAAAGAGCAACTGGAAGAGATTCGCAAAAACATCGAGAGTGTCCGTAATCTGGTAGATACAAATACCAATGCTTTAAACACCTTATATAAATCAATTGACAGCATCGGAAAAACGAATAAGATGCTCAAAAAAATGCACCAAGCCATGGGGACAATGAACAAGAACAAAGTAGAAAAGACCGAACTGGAACTGGATGAGCTGAATAACTCCATTAAGAAAGTAGCGACAGGGTTCAGCTCAGTGTATATGACGATTTCATCTATTGATTCGAAAATCAAAGATGCCTTCAAGGCGTTCAGTCAAACACTCAAGAATTAGTGAAAGTGGAGATTCATGATGTTAATGGCAAGAATTAATCTAGCATCTGAAGATGCACAAACCAGTTCGATGATGCTCGATATTGTGATGATTATCGGGGCAGCATTTGTTATTATCACGATGATCTTCATTCTACTGCAAGATATACGATATGAATTTGACAAAATTAATATGGATGATGTCAATGACTATCTGGAATCTATTGAACAAACCTTTGGTGAAGCCAAATCTTTTAAGACAATGAAAAACAACATCAATCACAATTATTTCAAAAAATATATATTAACTCAGAATCAATTCATCAAACATGAAGGAAGGATCTTTATTTCCTTTGATAATTCTTATGTTTTCAAAGCTGACTCGAGTTTTCTGATTGTTTCAACGACTAAGGCTAAGGAAAATGAACATCTTCGAATGATTTATCTTCACGATTCCTATCCTAATAAGGCATTTTATTTTACATTTGAACCAATCCCAACCCGGGAAAATATATTGAAGGGGAGTTATGATCCACAGAATCTCACCAGAGCAAACAAAGTTGAACCATATTACCCCGTTGGCTATGAAAATCTGTCACAAGAAGATAAGGAACAGGAACGAGCCAAAGCCTTCTACTATGGCTGGCAGAATTTGATTACGAATCGAATCGAAAACCTAGTGAAATTGGAAATATAATTATGGACCGATACTTTATTACAATACTGATAATGATGCTGATAGGCATATCTGTTTCATTGGGGAATACTTATGAAAGCTCGGAAAAGTTACTGGTCAGTGATAGCATTAAGTCAACAGATTATCCAGTGCTCTTCCAAGCTCTTCGGGATCAAGGGATTACCTCAACCACGCAAAGTAATTTTGAATTGATTCGTTCAACAGCAGAAGGAGATGTTTCATTTTCATTTATACCACTGGGGGATGATATGATTGTTGAAAGTCTAGTCCCCGAATCACACCAGGGAAAGTTCAACAAAGAGATGAATAGACTTTTCGAAAAATCCCTGGAAAATAGCAATTATGCTAAAAACGTCTACCTCCCTTCAAGCTTGCCATTGGATCCATGTAAACTACTTTCGGTGAAAAATACTTCAATTCAGAATGACATTTCCATCGAGGAGATGGTTAGCCTTATCAATGCCTTGTTCGAGATTGAAATCATTGATGATCGCATCTCACTTGAAGCAACACAGCTTCTCCTGCAAAAGAGTGATGCAAGAACATTGGACATCTCCTCATTGCAAAGTATTACTCGTAACCTACAACCCGACACCAAACCATTCAGAGTCTATCTTGCAGATTGGATTCAAAAATGCCCCAAAGCGGACAAGAACAACGAAGCACCCAGAACATACACACATGACCTCAACATGTATTACCATCCAGTATATTCAAAGTATTACTTCGATCCAAATCAACTTAATTCAATTCTTGACCTGAGTCATAGCTCGCTTCAACACATATCAAGAAAGGGGCAATCTAACCCCGATTTACACCCACTGGATGACGAGAATCCCCCACCATTCCTTATATCTATTCTGCCAATCCAGGATAGTGATAAATTTCATGATTATATGATTCCCGGGCACTCTTTACACGATCGTGATATGGCACTTCTTTCACCAGTTCAGGAAGAGGGAAGTGGCAATCGGGGTAATGCAGATTACCTTTATAATACCTCTTTAAAGAAAGGCTCAAGTGCTGCAATCTATAGAGGTAAATTTGGAAAGTTCATTCAAGAGACTTCTGTTAAACTTGGTGACAATACGTTTCCAGTACTAAGGCATCCGGGGTTCTATGTCTTCGATCATGCTGAGGAAACCGATATAACGAGTCTACTTCCACGACGTCAAATTGGTTCTATCGTTGTTTTGCCAGATATCGGACAGACTAATTTTCTCGCAAGCCTGGATCAAACAATTTTGGATGTCAACTGGTGTGCAAAAATACCCATTCATCATAGTATGGTCACAATAAACGGTGAGTTTCGTAGCGTAGAAACAATCCAGGATTTTAGTGCGGGCTATCTGAACCTAATCGAAGATATTATAAAAAAACGGCGCTCTAAACTAACCATTAGTCATATTATTTCTGATAGAACCTTGTATCCTCATTTTGATCCTGATGAACCCATCATCGATGTTACATTTGGTGGTAAAGATAAAATGGGTGCAATTTTGGGTGATAGGAATCAGATTGAGATTGATTATCTCTTTGAAAGTGATAAAATAATCAGAGCTTCATTGGAACAAATTGAAAATAGAACACTCTCAAGACGAGAGCCTGTTTATGAATTATTTATTGAGACAACCTTCGACTCTCACACTAAAACAAATGCTGATTGGAATCAACTGTACAACAAAATCAAATTACTAAGTAACGGCGACAATATTGGTGATCCATTTATTGAGGAGTATAGAAGTCGAGGGAAGACCATTCTCGCATATTATCGATATGAAGATACAGCCGGACAACCCTTGCAACAGTTTATCATTCCGCCATTTGAATCACACGCGCATGATCCCGACTCTCTTAAATGGATGGGCTGGCATCAGGTTGTACTAACTGAACCAGAATCTGTTAATCAACACGAAAAAACAGAGGAAGTACCACCGAGGTTACTGAGTATTCTTGCTTACGCAACAACAATATTGACACTATTCGCACTTTAGAGAAAATATTGAGGTTTACAACATGAGGTGTATCAAACATTTATTCTTATTAGTTTTTGGCATTTCACTGTTGTTCTTTTTAAGTACTTCCGGCAGAACAGTAGAAATAGTCAATGAGCAAATCAGTGTAGAGATAACGAATCAATCGATCATCATTCCAGCAACAGGTATTGGGTCGACAATTGAGGATGCTTTTAAAGATGCGAATGGGCAGTTACAAAGACGTTATAATATGTTACTAGGAGAAACTAGCATCCAAGGCATCTCCATTTGGTTTCAAATTGAGAATAAAGAAGATATGTACTTCACTACAGAAAAGCACTCATTTTCAGACATATTGGGCGAACTGGTTGAACTCGATACATTTCATACTCGTTTTATAGCGAATGAGTATCTTGTTGACATTGAAGGTACTTATACTCGTGAGAAACCGAATTCGGAAATGGAAATTATGGTTGGTCATACAAAAAATACCCATCCTGTTCCAGACATCAATATAAGAGAGCAAGAGCTCACAATTCTCAAAAATATCTGCCGAGATCACTGTCTAGATTCTATCTATCATCAAATAGTACTAGGGAATGATTCAGTATTTAGCGGCTTTATAGAGATACAAACTGTTTGGGATTCGATGATATTCCCTGGAAATTTTCTGGTTTACAATGCTGCAGAACAATATTATTACAATGCTGCGCAGTATCTTGGCAATAAGAATAATAGAGTAATAGAAGCCTTGTTCGACGAAAGATTTAGAGAATTACGTCTCTATGAACCTCTCACTACGTTGATCAAAGAACGCCATGAAAGAATAAGAACTGAAGCCGAGAAAGAATTGCGAGGAGAGAATAAAAACTAATATCTCTAAATTCCATATCCAAGTTCAACATAATGTAACGATATCTGACAGATCGTTTTTCGATTCAACCGTCGATGGCGGTATAAGTCCATCTTTGATAAGCATCAATAAAATTCTACAGTTACACAATTTGGTTGACAGCTAAACAGAATAAAGTCAAACTAGATATCTTACGAGGTTTACAATGCTTCCATCATTTCCTTCCTACGAGATCATTAGATTACTTGGTGAAGGTGGTATGGGTGAGGTGTATCTCGGTCGTCACGATCGACTGGATCGGCTCGTGGCAATAAAGATCCTTCGTGAACACCTTTCGCGAGATCCGATGCTCCGTGAACGCTTCCATCAGGAGGCTCGTCTCCAGGCGAGTCTCACGCACCCGAATATTGTTGTTCTTCATGATTTTATTGAGGAAGAGCATCGCCTCGCCTTGATCATGGAGTATATCGAAGGGCGTGGGTTGGATAAAGTTATCGGCAAGGAGGTTGGACCTATTGTTGCCGCAAGAGCCCTCCAGCTTTTCCTGCCTCTAGTCGATGCTTTTGAGTATGCACACAGTAAGGGGATTATCCATCGGGATATTAAACCATCGAATATCCTTGTGACGACAGAAGATAGGATCAAAGTAACCGATCTTGGGATTGCAAAAATTGTCGGGCAGAAAGGGTTGACTCAAACTGGCACGAAATTGGGTACCCTTTGGTACATGGCTCCAGAACAAATAAAGGGTTTAGATGCAACACATTTAAGCGATATCTATGCGTTAGGTGTAACCCTGTTCGAGATGGTCAGTGGTCGGGTACCCTTTGATTCGACCACTTCCAGTGACTATGAAATCATGGATCGAATTGTAAAACAGGATATACCAGATCCAAGACAATTTTATCCAGATATTCCAGAATATATCGTGCACGCAATCATACGTGCGACAGCGAAAGAACCGCAAGAACGATTTTCATCATGTCGTGAATTTAAAGAGTTCATCAGAGATGGCGGTAATGTTTCGAACCCCTCAATTGGCACATTTGATCACTCTGAAGACAAAACGATAGTTACCAATACCAAAGCTCCTAAGTCTCATTCTGTTTTACCTACTCCACCACCCGTGGTGAGCTCGCCAACTCCATCGTCCACAAGTGGCAAACCCCTTGACCAGAAGACTCCAATGGTATCCAGCCAGATTAAAGAGATTGCGCGCACCAGACTACAAGGTAAATGGAATACGGCAGCTGGAATAACATTAGTCTACTTACTGATAATCGGAATCCCATATTTTATCCCCGTGGTAAACTACATTTCTATTTTTGTTCTGGATTACCAACTAATCCTTGGTTTTGCAATGGTATCCCTTGGCTTCGCATCTATTGGTACCGAGGTAAAAGTAAGTGATATATTCGGTGGTTTTTCACGCTATTGGGGTGCTCTTTCTCTAGGTATTATGCAATCATTAGCCATTATTTATATACCAGTATTGTTCGGACTGATACCGTTCGTTTTGCTATCTATTGGTAGTGAATCGGACAATCCATCTCTTATTCTGCTTGGGACTATAGGTATGATTTGGATGATAATTATCCTTGTCAAACGTTCACTAATGTATCGTTTAGTATTTTACATTTATGCTGACCAACCCGAGAAAGGCGTTATGCAAGCTCTGAAAGATAGTAAAGCAATAACCAACGGGCATAAGGCTAGATTGTTCAAGTTTGAACTCAGTTTTTTGGGTTGGGTCATTGTCGTAATTCTGACTTTTGGAATCGCCACTCTCTGGGTATTTCCTTATTACAATGTTTCACTTGCGTTATTTTATAAGAACCTTTTGGATATTTTGAAGAGCGAAAATACAAATTCTATAAATGCATAGTTTTGACATATTCAGATTGATAAACGTAGAAACATAGATAATAAGAAATTGAATATCCTCAGTATGTTGATTGTGAGGTTCTGAACAGGTGAATGTTGATTAAATAAAACCCGAGGATCAAGATGGCTTCGATTAAAGTTTGCCCAAACGGGCACAAGTACAGCGCAGAGTTACCCAATTGTCCCTTTTGTCCAAAAAGCGATCCTGGAGCAAACACACAGTACGATGGGTCACCGGCAAATATCTCTCCTGAAGAAAAGTCAGCGTCGAAGGCTTCCGAGGCGCGTCCTAATGCTCAACAAGAATCAGTTCCCGAAAACAATAGACGCACAATGATCGATTCATCTTCATCCTCACACGTGCAAAAAAATCAAGCAGAGCGGAAGACAGTGATTTACGCTGGTAATGATAACTCATCCGATTCAAAATCAGCTTCTGCCACCAGCGGTCAGGGAAAATTAGTCGGATGGCTGGTCACGTTCACATGGAATCCACTCGGAGTTGACTACCGTATTCGTGCTGGAAAAACACGCATCGGAAGTTCAGGAGACATGGACATCAAAATTCCTGATGGTTTGGTTTCCGGATCTCATGCACAGTTGCTGTTTCGTAACGGAGAGTTGAAAATACGAGATAACTTTTCGACAAATGGGACACAGGTAAATGGAGTTGATATTGGAGATTCTCCACACTTACTCAAAGATGGCGATCAGATTCAAATGGGGAATACTCATTTCATTCTGCGATTCGTTGAAACCGGGAGTGAATTATGAAAATTATTCCACAAATTGTTGCCACAATACTGTTTGCAATTTTGCCATTAGGCAATTCTTGGGCTGTTGAACCCTGGACACTGACCACAGATGTGATCGATTCCACTCAGCTACCGCAGGTCACCCTGGCAGTTACGGTTACCGATGCCAACCGAGAGGGAGTACTTGGGTTGGATTCGAGCCATTTTTCGATTACTACAGATATAACTGGTTCACCTATGAAGCCGGAAGTAAAATCTTTTTACGACTCAGATCAGGGAGTCGCGGTTGTCCTCTGCCTCGATGTTTCGTTATCTATGGCAGGAAAACCGCTTGAGGATATGAAAAAGGCATTGAGTGACTATATTGACCGTCTTCGTGCACAAGATCGGGTGTCCATAGTCACTTTTGGCGATAAAGTTGAGATTGTCTCGGATTTTTCAATGAATCGAGATTATCTCAAAGAACGGGTGGCTGGAATTAATGTTGCAGGTTCGACAACCGAATTGTTTTATGGAGTTTTCAAGGGGCTTGATCACCTGATCCAGAGCCCTGGTATTCCCAGTAGACGCACGATTCTTGTTCTCTCCGATGGAAAGGACGAGAGCCAGTCAAAGGCATACTCTCTTGCTGACTGTGTCGACAAAGCAAAAGGTGCGAAAATTCCCATATCCACAATTGGTTTCACCAAAATCGAGGAGAATTATTTACTTAATTTGGAAGCGATGTCTGATCGAACCGGTGGACGTTTTCATCGCGCACGTAAATCAGAAGATTTAAGCAACCAGCTAACGCTCTCGCTAGATTATATGAAGAGTCAGTACCTTTTGACTTACCTCACACTCAATTCGCTGAGGGATTCACGTTCTCACAAGTACACTGTCACTGCATCCCGTGCAAACTTCGCTGGTCAAATTGTTTACTCGCTGATTGTTCCTCCTGCTGGCCCGGGTACAAATGCAGATAGCTCAGCCACTAATGATGAATCAGACGCAACCGACATGAAAATGCTCGCAATAATTGGTGCTGCTGTCGCTGGAGCTATTGTATTAACTCTGATTCTTTTCTTTGTGTTCCGAAAACGGAAGAAAGCAAAGGAACGACACAGAAAAGCAGAAGAAGAGCGTAAGAGTGAAGCATCACACCGCCAAATAGAGGAAGCACGGATTCGTGAGGAGGAGCTGAAGAGACAGCTGGAAATGAAGGGTGCTCTTCTTTCATCTGGAATGACTGCTTCACCTTCGGCTGCCGAGGGCGATGCAGGTGGGCGTAATGTTTCCAAAACTGGCGATTCAGCTCAGAATTCGGCTGCGCCAAAAACACAATTGGTTGAAGCAGCATCACGTACACCTGATCGCCGGACAATGATTGGCGACCCGAATCTCACTACCTATGCCGGAGGAAAACTGGTAGTCCTCTCTGGATTGCAAGTTGGAACGGAATTTGATGTCAGCCGTCCCGAAGTAACTATAGGCGCATCATCCGATAACACAATCATTCTGGATGAACAGACAGTATCAGGGCATCATGCAATCTTGCGCTTCGCCGCTGGTCAGTTTCAGCTTACAGACAACAAATCAACTAATGGAACAAGCGTCAACAGCACGCCAATTCAGACAATTTTACTCCAGGATGGAGATCTGATAAGGCTTGGACGCTGTGAACTCCAATTTCATGGAAAATGACAATGGCGACTTTACCTTTTAGAAAACCTATAAAATCATTTGATTTCGGTAACAGTAGTGATGTCGGCCATATTCGAACGGAGAACGAAGATTATTTCGGCTACTTTACCCTTCCAGTGGGTGAGCTTTTTATTGTCTGTGACGGTATGGGAGGGCATGTTGGTGGTAAACGCGCCAGTCAGCTCGCAGTACAGGTTATCAGCCAATCCGTGAAAGAAAGTGTGGAGCTTGATCCAGTTATCATTTTAAGTCGAGCAATCGAACATGCCAATGCTGCGATTCTGTCCGAAGTCTCTCTTCATACAGAATTGAAAGGTATGGGAACAACCTGTGTCCTCCTACTGCTTCAGCCTGGTCCTCATCCTAAGGCATGGCGGGCGCATGTGGGTGATAGTCGACTTTATCTCATACGAGCGGGAGAAATCAAGCAGTTATCGAACGATCATTCCCTTGTTGGCGAGATGTTGGAGCGTGGTTTAATTACAGAGATGGACGCTGCACAACATCCGAAACGAAATGTAATCACCCGCGCACTTGGCGTGAAGGATAAAGTTGAACCTGATGTAGCCGAACTCCAGGTATACCGGGGAGATCGTTTTATCTTATGCTCAGATGGTATCTCTGGGCCGATTCCATCAGTTGATCTGCAATCTCACTCTGTCGGAAGACCTCCTCAGGAGCTTGCTGAAATTCTCGTCCGTCTTGCAAATGAACGTGGAGGAGAAGACAACTCCACAGTCCAAGTTGTCGATGTTCTGGCAGGACCAAAAGCTCCTTCGATTGTTCCTAACCAGTCAGATGATAACCATCAAGACAAATCCATACACTCGATTCCGCTTATTGGAGGCCATTTCTCACGCTTCTGGTTGATCAGCATTGTTGTGGCTCTAATTCTGGCGGCAACTGCTACCATATTTGTACTTGAGCCGACTTGGATTCCCAATCCATTTGGGACAAAGAAAAATGATCAGTCAAAGGAGGGAACAGAGAATGTGAGCCCTGATTCGAATAAACAAACAGATTTTATTTCTCCTTTGCTGAACCTGCCAGATAGCTCAGCATTGAAAGCTGTCGAAGATTCGACTGCAGACAAGATAGAGAGTAGAGACGATGATGAAGGTGATGGGAACACAACAAAAGAATTAGTCCAGTAATAGGAATAAGGCTCTGATTAGAGAATGTTGGAAGCCAGACTCTTTGGCATCAGGGGATTTATACGAGAAAGTTGATCGTTTGAAATCAACACTCCGATCAGAGTCTAGTATTGATTCTGTCCCTATTTAGCTGACAAACTGAACTCTTTACATTTTTTGGATTTTGGTGGAATTCTTAACTCAAAAATGAAAGCACATCATGCACAACCCAGGTGATCAATTTGGTCGATACCTCATCGAGAGCAACCTTGGCGCAGGCGGAATGGGGATGGTCTACCTCGCGCGTGACGAGCGATTGGGTAGACGAGTCGCATTGAAAATGATGCACCTCCAGATGTCACGGGATCGTTCTCTCATGGAACGATTCCAACGTGAAGCAAATACTCTCGCCCTCCTGAATCACCCAAATATCGTGACCATATATGATCTCGAGGAGATCGATGGTCAGGCAATGCTGGTGATGGAATATGTGAATGGGGAGGGGCTGGAGTCGGTTATTGCTCGCATGGGATTGATCCCACCTGAACGCTGCCTTCCACTCTTTCGTCAGATTCTCGATGGTGTGGCCTACGCTCACTCTCAGGGAGTAATCCACCGTGATCTGAAGCCCTCTAATGTGATGATCACCCCCGACATGGTTGTCAAGGTAATGGATTTCGGAATTGCGAAAATAACCGGAGAGTCTCATCTCACACGCACCGGTGCTGCGATCGGAACTTTTGGGTATATGAGCCCGGAAGTTGCACAGGGTAAGGTAGCATCGCTCCAGTCGGACATTTTCAGCCTCGGGGTCATGCTATATGAGATGCTGACCGGGAGGTTACCCTTCAATTCGGAAAACCAGGCTGAGTACCTGGAAAAGGTATTTGATCAGGAAATTCCACCCCCGTCGAGTATTTACCCCTATATCCCTCACACACTTGATAGTGCGACTCTGATAGCTTTGACAGAAGATCAGCAAAAACGGTTTTCGACGATCAGCAATTTTCAACAGGCGATTGCAGAGATTCAAATTGACCAGAATGGTGAACCACTCAATGTTCAGGCTCCCTCATTTTCGAGTCCCCCGCCGCAAGCACGAAGTGGTGCGAAATCCAGTTCATCCACGCTGATGAAAGTATTCAAGTCACGAAGTGGATGGGAAGCGGAAAGTTTGAAGGATCTCGCAGCACGGTTCGATACCAAACCAGAAGAGGTTATCGCTGAGTGGAATAATTCAGAACTGCTAATCTGGATGAAAGCTATCGACCACAAAGTGTGGGTTGATGAGATCAACGACTTGTTGAAACGCGAGAATATGACTCTCCACCTCGCGTTGACATTGTTTTTGGGTAGCCATGCGGACGGGCAGCTAATCGAAGATGTTGCTGAAGAGTATCGGAAGAAACTGAAAAAACTACTTACTCTCCTTGAGGAGATGGACAGACGAAACCCGAAATACGAGGAGACTATCCAAAATGTCAGTGCTCAATATGAATTGCTTTCAGTAATATTGCCAGAAGACCCGCTGATAAATTCGGGTAGGAAAAAGCAAATTCAATTGCGAGAAGAATGGGAGATTGAGCAAAGGGAGTTCCAAGCGGAGGAGTGGCGTAAGAAAGCGTCGGAAGTAGGCGTTGAGATCAGTTTCTCACAACCACCTACTGCTGAAGAACTTGCATCAGCTGAGACTCGAATCGCAGACGCTCTCGAAGTGAAAGTCAGGGAAAACAAAGCCAGGAAAGTCTTGGAACAATTGAAAAAACAGAAAAGCAGCTTCACTTTCTCATATATCCCTTCGGATGAGGAGATCAAAGAGGCTACTGAGCAGTTGGAAAAAATTCGGTTAAAAACTGAAAACAGAAAAGTTATATTATTTGCGATTATTATAATAGCAGTATTCATTAGCTTATTTATATCATCATCTATTGTCGAAAAAAATAAAAATAAACAGGAAATACAGCAATTGATTGGCGCCGAGTTCGTCACAATCCCCGCAGGCAGTTTCATGATGGGATCACCACCCAATGAAGAAGATCTGTTTGTTAATGAAGTACCACAACACCGTGTCACCATCAGCAAACCCTTTCAGATGATGAAAACGGAAGTGACACAGGAAATGTGGAAATCCGTGATGGGAAATAATCCCTCAAACTGGAAGGGTGACAATTTACCTGTTGAACAGGTATCCTGGAATGGTTGCCAGGAGTTTATTGCTAAATTGAACCAGCGTGATCCTGGGAAAGGCTATCGTTTACCGACAGAAGCGGAATGGGAATATGCCTGCCGTGCAGGGACGACAACCCGATTTAACGCAGGTGAAAGCGTATCTGATCTTGCGCGTGTGGGGTGGTATTCAGGAAATTCAGAATACAAAACTCACCCTGTTGGTGAGAAAATGCCCAATGCCTGGGGGTTGTATGATATGCACGGGAACGTATGGGAGTGGTGCAGTGACTGGTATGATGTATTTTACTACCAAAACAGTCCCTCCTCGAACCCGACTGGGTCGATCTCAGGTTCCTATCGCGTGTTGCGTGGCGGCTCCTGGAACAACATCGGCAGGCACTGTCGTTCCGCTGATCGCAACTGGAGCGAACCGAGCTACCGGTTCAGCTACTACTACGGGTTTCGTGTTGTTCGTGCGTCTCCGTAGTCCTTGCAGTTTCTGTTTTCTGTGTTCTGTTTTTCTGATTTCTGAGGGGAGGGTGGGGGCACATCCCTTACGAATTTGAAGATGTATACCAGAATCATGAGCCCAGGATATTTCAAGTATAACGCTTGGAACCGGAAGGAGTATCGTCATGAAGTTGAATGGTTACATCCTTTAAAACGAGAAGAAAAGCACATGAATATTTACATCCAAAATTTACGACAGTGGTCATTTATCGTGCTGACTATTTGTCTGCTTACCTTTACGACGTATGCTCAGATCATTGATGACCTCTTTCGTGTCGTTCAGAGTGCGGCTGAGATTGTTGATTCAACAACACTGGGAGTTACGGAAGTTTCCTCCGAAGAGGAATTGGATGCGGGTACTCGAATTGCGGAAGAGATAAACCGAACGGTGACCTTGGTCAACGGGGTTCCCTTGGACAGAGTGGAACGGATTGGCAAGCGTATCGCTGCACAGATTGAGCGAACTGCAATTACGCCATATCGGTTTTATGTTGTAGAGAGTGATACGACCACCAACGCTTTTTCGATTGCAGGCGGTCATGTCTGGGTCTATACAGGGATGCTTGAAGATTGCAAAGATGAGAACGAGCTTGCCTGGGTACTGGCGCATGAGATTGCACATGTCGATCTGAAGCATTGCATACACAAGATTCAGCATAAACTTGCAGCAGAAAAGTTAATCGGCAGCGCAGCAGAAGTGGTTCAGGTCGGATATACGATAGCAACCCTGCCCTTCAATCGAGATCAGGAAATAATGGCAGATACTGTCGGAATGCGCTTAATGAAACAGGCTGGTTATTCTCTCGATGGTACAATGAGTTTCATAGACCGGATGATCGAATATGAGACAAAACAGGGAGTATACGATTCGGATGAAAGTGAAGCAAGTGCTCTTGCACATAAATTGATTGCCTATCTTGACAGCCACCCAAACTTTAAGGATCGCAAGCGATTTGCTGAGATTGCCAGGCAGAGTCTTGAGAGGAAAGAATGAGAATTATCCAGCGGGCATTATTATTACTATTCGGAGGTGTAGCAGCTCTGTCAATTGGCTGTTCTACCTTCAAAGCACCACAGATGCGATCTTTGGAATCAATTGAACTTAGCTCGTATACCCAGGATTCTGCTGTTGTCGTCGTAGAGGTCGGGATGTTCAACCCCAATCCGGTGGGGGCAACAGCTCGATTTATGAACTATGAAGTAAGTCTGGATGGAAAATCGGCAGGACGTGGCAAATGGGAAGGCAATCAGATAATTCCGTCCCGGAACACGTTTGCCCTTCGATTACCTTTAACTATCCCACAGGCAGCCCTGCCAGTGTGGGAGGAAGTTCTTGGAAGTAAGGAAAAATCAACTCTTGATGTGCCAGTTCAAGTAACTCTAAAGACCTTCCTTGGCTCTCATAGATTTTCGTTCCGAGTCAAAGAGGAGATAGCATTTCGTGAAATACTTGAGCGGTGGGCGCAATCAGAGTTATCACGCTTTCGTCTTCGTGTTACGGGCGTGAAAATTGCCAATGCCTCCCTGAACGAGCAGAAATTAGAAATTCATTGGGAAGTCGCCAATCCTTACCTGGTAGCAATTGAAGTCGATTCACTGCGAGTGGATGTACGTGTGAATAACCAGTATCTGGGTGAAATTCACACACTTGACCGACTGGTGCTTCAACCGGGCGAAACAAGTTCTCAGGTATCTCTGCTTTCCGCGCAAACCCTCTCTTTAGGCACTGCTCTTCTCTCAGGAGTTTTGCGAATGAGATGGCAATATGAATTGAATGGCGATGTGAGTGTTGGTATAGATGAAACATGGGTAAATGTTCCCGTTCGGCACTCTGATAAAATTACTTCATTGACAAGGTAATGGTTAAAGAATGAAAGATGAATTCAGGATTGGTCGCGAAAAGGACAACGATCTGGTCATTGCGAACCCAAAAGTATCCGGCCATCATGCTGTTTTACGAAAA
>JAIOHU010000243.1 GCA_019912845.1 bacterium | reverse complement strand
GGTGAGTGTACTTTAAGGTTTTTCTCACTACTCTGCTTCTAACTGCGTCATTCCAGCATGGTTTTAGCTGGAATCCAGGAAGATATTGATATTATTAATGTTAGAAATTCAACTTATATGCAATTTTTTAGAAAATTCTGATAACTTTCATTCTCAGACAGATTGCATTTACAGACATCGAAACCACATCAAGAATAATTTGAATAATTCCGGATCAAACGGATTTATTATACTTGGGACAAGTACCAAGCCAGGGATTAGTCCAGAATACCTCTGCCTTCAATTGCTCTAGTCAATGTCAAATCATCAGCGTGTTCGAGGTCAGAACCGACTGGAATACCACGTGCGATTCGTGACACCTTTATCTTCAGCGGTTTTGTAATTTTAGCAAGATAATAGGCGGTCTGTTCACCCTCTGGAGTGGGATTCGTGGCGACAATGATCTCCTCGATTCCATACTCTTTGATGCGACGTACCAGCTCATCGATACGTAAATCTTCCGGCCCAACGCCATCCAATGGCGCCAAAACTCCGCCCAACACATGATACCTGCCACGGAAGATACTTCCTTTTTCCAAGGCAATGATATCGCTTGGCTGTTCCACTACCAGCAGCACTGCCATATCACGTTTAACATCAGTGCAAATAGGGCAGGGATCATGCTCTGATAGGAAACCACACTCACTGCATACCTTAACGTTGTCTTTCACATTGATTATCGCATCGCTCAGACGTTTGACTGTTTCACGATCCGATTTCAACAACTGGAGAGCCATACGTAATGCGGATTTTCTGCCGATCCCTGGTAAGTTGGTTAACTCATTTGTCAGGTCGGTGACTGCAGGTGGTAGTGATGCTGCCACAAGATTTCCTCTTTATTGGCAAATTGGTTACGTTTGGATCATACATGATATCGAGACAGACGTATTGATGTGGGCATGATCCAGGACGGTTTCCCAGTCGTTTTTGTCGTCGGGAACGATTATTTTTTGAAGTAGAAATCTTTATTGTTGAATCCTTTTACAGACCCGGTATATTCATCCCCGGAGGAAGCATACCTGCCATTCCACCAGTCACCTTATTCATGTGCTCACCAGCAACATCGGAAGATTTACGGAGCGCTTCGTTTACCGCGGCAAGTACCAGGTCTTCGAACATTTCAACATCTTCCGGATCAACTGCTTC
Organism: bacterium; assembly: GCA_019912845.1. Classification (GTDB taxonomy): domain Bacteria; phylum Electryoneota; class Electryoneia; order Electryoneales; family Electryoneaceae; genus JAIOHU01. The sequence goes on along the minus strand of JAIOHU010000243.1, from coordinate 8,673 downwards.
GGGATCAATCTTGATGGAAAGTATCTCACCCTTGGCATTGGCACGTACATTCACCATGCCACCGCCACTACTGGCTTCAACCTCAATATCCGCCAGTTCTTCCTGAGCTTTTGCCATGTCACGCTGCATTTTCTGGACTTGCTTCATCAAGCCGCCCATTCCACCCTTCATGGGGAACTCCTTCACTGTTTGTTTAATGACTGACTATTTTAATTTTTTATTGTCTCTTAAAGAAAGTGCCTGATTGCGTCATTCCAGCGTGATTTTAGCTGGATTCGTAGAACCCTGCCGAAGGCAGAGCATCCAGAAAGTAAAAGCACATGCAAATGTTCATGAAACTTGTAGCGGAAAACATTAAGTTTATGCTTCACTCACACAAGTAGACAAACCAGCACTAAATCTACAACCTCGGCAAATCTGGTTTCTCCAGCAGATCAAGGTCAAACCGACCCAGCATATCCTTCCAGACCGGAACCTCTTCGATAACCCGGTTAAATTCTTCCTTCTTACGTTCTAAACGTGTTTTTCGTTTCACCGGTTTCAAGTGATCTGAAACCTCACCAGCCTCGAGTGAAACATTTAAATTCTGGCGCCAGAGTTCAGCGATGGCTTTACAGATCAGAATCTGCCCGTTCATTCGTTTAATACTATCGAACTGATATTTCTCTGCCGGATCAAATGTAATCGTCAGAGAGTTTCCAGCTAATGAAGTCGGAGCACCCTTTTCCAGGCTTCCAGCCACCAGTTTGTTTTTCAACATCACCTGGTCGCAAAGCTCCAGCCACTGGTCACGGATGTACTCAACACTGAGCTCAACACCACTTTTCTCTTCTACTTTCAGTGAGTCGTCACCAACCGGAGTCGTACTTGAGCCACCTATATCCCCTGATTCAGGATCACTGAGATCATCCTCATCCTCGAGGTCTTCCAACTCCTCAATAACCTGTGGAACACTTTCAGCTTGCGGTTGAGCTTTTTGCGGTGATGATAAGGGTTGTGCTGTTCCCTTGTCTTCCTGAAATTTTCTCGTTGATTCCGCTGATTTTACCTGCTCAGTTACTTCAGGGCTTTTTTTTTTTGAAGCTGTCCGGTGTGACACCCATACGTTCGAGTAATGCTCCCAGATCGACTGCTCTGTCCATTTTACAGATACGTACAAGGAAAAGTTCAAGCCGTACCCTGGGGTCGAGCACTTCACGCAGGGTATCCTCCGCCTCTGCCGCCCATTCACCAATCCTCAGGAAATCTTCGTCGCTCATGGCATCGATGGAGCTGGCGTAACGATCCTGGAAGTTATCGGGGACGTCAAGTTCAACCGCCTTCCCGCCACATTTGACATACAAAAGATCGAGAATATGCTTCTGTAATCCCCTTAAGAATTCTCGAGGATCGAACCCGCCGCCATTCAATTCATCTGACAATTTTAACGCTTCGGCGACATCACCACTGCCGGCGATATCGGTAAGCCGGAAAAACATTTCCAGGTCAATCAATCCCAACGCTTGACGTACCACATCAATGGATATCTTCTCGTCCCCTTGATAGGCGACGAGTTGATCCAGGATCGAGAGCGCATCACGTAAGGCGCCCTCCGCTTTCACCGCAATCGTAACCAGCGCATCCTCATCTACTGCCAGTTCATCACCCTGGACGATACGATCCAACTGCCCGCGAATCTCCTTTGTTGAGATACGTTTGAAATCAAAACGCTGACAACGACTCAGAACAGTCGCCGGAACCTTATGTACTTCCGTTGTGGCGAAAATAAACATGGCGTGTTCAGGCGGTTCTTCCAGCGTTTTCAGCAGGGCATTGAAGGCTGCATTGGAGAGCATGTGAACTTCATCGATGATATACACCTTACGCGCGAGGGAGGAGGGGGCATATTTTACATTTTCACGGAGGGTGCGAACATCCTCTACTTTATTGTTGGAGGCACCGTCAATTTCGATCACATCCAGAGCGTTCCCACCAGCAATATCACTACAGGTATCACAGTCGTTGCATGGTTCAAATCCTTCGGTCTCACTCTGAACCGGATTTTTGCAATTGATGGCTTTTGCCAGCAGACGTGCGGTTGTTGTTTTTCCGACACCGCGCGGTCCGGTGAAGAGGTAGGCGTGAGCAACTCGTCCACGAGAGATCGCTCGTTGCAATGTCCTCGTTACATGCTCCTGCCCGACAACCTCACTGAATTTTACAGGACGCCAGCGACGCGCCATCACCAGATACGACACAACTCCTCCAAAAATAGTCCAATCCCAATGCCCTCGAATATAATACTATCACCCGCTGTATAAAACTACCTGAATCAATAAAAAACACCCTCTCAAAACATTGAAAGGGTGTTCGGAACAAGAAGCTATTGTGTTTCTTAATTTTACTTCTTACTATTGAATCTCAGGATGGGGGGCGGTGCCCTTAAAAATCCTGCCCGGGAGCTTTAAGACACCACCTCCTCATCCGCTGTTTAAGCGTTATTGAAGCTTGTCGAATCGATATAACCCTCAAGTGTTCCACCGATATAGTAATCAATAGACGCACCATTTCCGTGACCAGTTGAGTTATAATTGAATCCAGTTCCACTTCCGAGGCTTGTGCCATTCAGGATAAAATCACCTGCTGACAAGATGCGCTCTGTATTTAATGTTAATACCGCACCACCACCTGGATCCTCTGCTTCGATTTCCTGTACAACCAATGGATCTACAGTACAACCGAGACCATCATTACAGTTTACTGGACCATTGAAATTTGCAGTACCACCAACAGCGAGTTTCCCATCCACATTGAGGGCATTTCCGCCACTCGAGTTTTTAACAATCACTGCATCTGCCGTTGCGTTATTGTGGGTTAGTTCTGTTTGTCCTGTCACCGACAAACCTTTTCCTGAACCAGTATTCGAAACGTCTACTGCAGTATTCGCTGAACCGTGCGAAACGGTTAATTTGTAACCGTTTGAGTTCATGTCTTGTTCATACTGAGTTTCGTCATTGTTTCCCCATGAAGCCATGATGGCCTCCTTTCATTGTTAGTTTGGTGGATCATAAGCATACGGACCACCGTATACTCCAATATCACTTCTTGTTCCATCTCTATCTAGTATTTCAGGATTACCCCTATCAATACAAGGTGAATTACCTGAAAGTTGATAGTTTCCTTCTTCGAATCTTGGATCAGATAGAAGATCCGTTTGCGAGCGTAGTGGTGGATTATTGAAGTTATTTTCATTATTGAAATATAAATTATATCCATAAGAAAGCGGATTGTTCAAAGTTGCATAATTCCATATTCCGTACCCAGTAGAATTGATCGAAATGCAATTATAATAAGTTCCCCAGGAATAGGAAATTGCTAATCCAGACCTATTATGATCAAAAATGCAATTCTCTATTCGGGATTGAGCACCTCCAAAATCTGATATTCCCGCATTACCCATTCTAGTGTGATTTATTGATACAGAGTTAAATATACGATAAGAACTTCCTTCTATCTGAAATCCATTTGCAATAGCATTCCGAACTGTAATACCTCTTATTGTTAAAGTTGAATCTTCCCCATTTACAATTACTATTCCATACGTCCAATCGTCAGCATCAATAATCGTCACCTCCGGTCCATCAATACTTTCAAACCAGACATTTTTCCCAAAAAAATTCAATCCTTCGTAATACGTTCCCTGTGCTACGCGAATCGTATCTCCACTTCGCGATTCATTGATCGCTGATTGCAGGGTAGGTGCATCTACGGGTACATAGATCACACGCGGTAGTCCCTGGTTCAGGGTGGATGCGAGCAGAGTTGGGCTGGAGGCTTCATTGCCTGATGAATCACGAACCAGAATTTCGAAATTTACATAACCATCGGGATAACCTGAACTATCCCAGACATATCGATAGAGGTTGATTCCGACGCTGTCTTCAATTGTACCGTTGCCTTCCTGACCATTTACAAATACCTCGATATCCCGTATCCCCCCTTCATCCATCACACGGAAGGGAATCCCAACCAGCCCGCTCATCGCTGTCCCGGCTTCGGGATAGTCCCAGCGGACAATTGGCGCTGTACGGTCGGCATTACGAATTTCGGCGGGCAGGGGAAGGCTTCGCCCGGACAACCCTGTTTCAGTATGCGCTTCGGCATAAAGCAGGTGAACACCTTCGTCAAGCAGTTGTGTGTCAAATGTCCATTCGATGTCATTCCCCAGCGGTGGATTTTGCAACGAATCGATTGGGAAAGGGTTTGTATCTGCCATCAGGTACAAAACAGGGACATCCCCGTTGCTTTCGACACGGAGTGTTGTTGTGATCTCATCACGCCACGGAGCTTCCGGTGCATCCACCCAATAGACCATCGGTTGATTCTCCGCGGTGTTGTTTCTAATCTCAGCCGCAAGGGTCTGGCTTAAGTAACGATCTCCCTGCTGGGTGTACAAGATTGCGTAGAAAGTATGGACACCATCATTCAGCGTCTCGCTGTCAAATTGCCAGTTTATATCTGTGTTGATTTCAGGATTCGGGATGGAATCAATCGGGGTTGAATTGCCGATACGGTAGACTGTCACCGCGTCCAATTGATTTTCGGATTCTATACGAATGGTCAAGGCGACCTCACCAGTCCAGGGACTTTCAGGCAGGCTTCGCCATTGCAGGGAGGGGATGTTGACATTCGTATTGCGTATCTCCGTCTGCAGAGCGGGTGAGGAGACGCGCACGCCGGATTGTGTAATTGTTCTTGCGGTGATGAGATGATAGCCGTCCCGGACGCTCTCGCTGTTGAAACTCCAGATCGCCTGATTTCTGCCTGGATTCATCAGGGAATCGAAGGTAGTTTCCGAACCGTCAAGATGGAATGTCAGTTTTTGAATCGTTATTTGACTTTGAATGTGCAGACGTAGATCAACAATGCCCTCCAGCGCTTCATCTGGTGGATCTATCCAAGCGAGCACCGGTGGTGTTTCTTCACCAGAATTTCGGACTTCAGCGGGAAGTGGAAGCGAGTAGCTCAGATCATTTTGTGTCGATTTCAACTTTGCATAGAGGAGATGCAGACCATCATGCAGGGTTTGGGTGTCGAGGATAAACTGCGAAGTGTCTCCAGGAGACGGTTGGATCAATTCATGCAACACTCCAGGCAGGGCATCGCGATGAAAGGTCAGGGTATCGACATCGCCTGTCACACGAAAACGAAGGGTCACCTCGCCTGTCCATGGCGGTTGTGGTGGATTGATCCATTCCAGAGTTGCTGCTGATTCATCCTCGGTCTCATTGTTTATTACAAGTACGGTTCGTCCCGGTGTAATTCCAATTTGCCCTTCACTGTTCCAGACTCGGAGTTCGAGGCTGTGCGGTCCATCTGGTGAGGAATTGCTGTCCCAGATAAATTCGAGGGTATCACTTTCAATATCCGAGAGTTCAGTAATCATTGTGCCGTCAACAAAAAACTTTGCCGTGATGATTCGTTTTTCACTCTCGATAATGGCATGAAGTATAGTTTCTCCCCTCGCTTGTGACACTGGATTCAGCCAGTAAACCTCCGGTGGAATGGTGTTATCAGCAGGTGGACTTGTTGGGGATTCAGTCTTTTGACACCCAGAGAAGACGAAGGAGTATATCAGTATGCAGAATAAAATTCTGGAGATTGTTCGAGCTTGCAGTGCCATAGTAGCCTCCAATTGATAATTACATGTAATGTGTTGTAGCGAAATTAATTTTAATAGATAACTGTTAAAAAGCTATTTCGTTATTTTCAAAAAGTCAAGTAAAAATTAATAAAAATAATTAAATATGTAAGTTACTTTTTTTGGGAGGGACTTAGTCGTTGGGTAGAACTTGATCACTAGACTCATATCTACCAGCTGTCTTAGTATTCTGGTAGTAGATCAATTTATATATTTGTAACTGGCATCAGATTTGTCAAAAATTTAGTACTCCAATGTATCCCTGACTAGAGCTATTCTAATAGAACAACATCCGGATTTCTGGAAATAATTAGGAGTTTGGAGTTCGGAGTTTTTAGTTGAACGGCGAAAAGACTGCTATGAATTGATTGACTCGGATTAACCAATTGGCCCTGGATTTATCCAGGGTTTAATAGAACTTCAACCGGATTTATTAAACTTTGGACAAGTCCAAAGCCAGACCGTTCAGGTATCTAATTTGGATTGACCAATTGGCCCTGGATTTATCCAGGGTTTACTAGAACTTCAACCGGATTTATTAAACTTTGGACAAGTCCAAAGCCAGACTCGTCATACCCGAATGTGGTGAACCAGATAGGTCTTAGTGCGTAAGCACCGATGAAATTACAGATCATAAGTTTTTCAAGGTTTTTCCAAAGTCTGAAGCCAAGAGCCCAAAGCCCGACCGTTCAGGTATCTAATTTGGAATGACCAATTGGCCCTGGATTTATCCAGGGTTTAATAGAACTTCGACCGGATTTATTAAACTTTGGACAAGTCCAAAGCCAGACTCGTCATACCCGAATGTAGGGGAATAGACACGTTTCAGTGCGTAAGCACCGATGAAATTACAGTTCATAAGTTCTTCAAGGTTTTTCCAAAGGCTGAAGCCAAGAGCCCAAAGCCCAGTCGTTCGGATATCTTACTTGGATTGACCAATTGGCCCTGGATTTATCCAGGGTTTAATAGAACTTCGACCGGATTTATTAAACTTTGGACAAGTCCAAAGCCAGACTCGTAATCCCAGTAAAGCAGTCGGGTATCCAACCTTCATTCAAAGCAAACGTAGATCACCTTGAGCAGGCTCAATGCAATCCGTCAATAATTGGAATTCTAAGTCTCTCCACAAACCAGATTCAAAAAATCTTGATTCATCATTTGGAATTAGGAATTCTGTTTTTATATTTCCCCTCCCGAACGGGACATTGATCCGCTACTGCCGAAACTCCTCCGAGCCTCTTCGAGCTATGCTAACAATATCTTAGTGGAGTTCTATTAAGTTTTGTGAGCACATATTAAGGGCACAATCGAGAAGAAGTTTAAATCTAGAATAAACAATATCGAAGACGATTCTAAGTAGAATTATTATTCGTAAGGTTTGTTAGAAACTCATAACTGATACCCTGAGCACCTGTTACCAGACACATGCGAAAACTAAAATTCAGAACACAAATACTGGTCATTTTCCTGCTGATGTTGCTTGTTACACTTTGCACATCCCCTCTATTCGCTCGCTATATCAAACCGGGCGACCACAGGATTGCGGTGGATGATTCCTGGCATTTCAGTAATGTTGGCAACCTCGGATTGACAGTCACCAATTTCGGTATCCTTGGGCATGGATATACGAACCCAGATCAGCCCTCCTGCTGGTATAAACTACGAACCAGTCTTCTGCAGGATCAGGTGGAGCACTTTTCTTACGCTGGTATCTGGTTTGGGGGGATCAGTGACCGTTACACACAGGGTCAATCCCTGGTGAGTACTGCCATTTATGATGGGGTACGTGTTTCTGATAATAGTGGCAGAGGACAGGAATATACCAATTCTGCCAGTGCATCGGTGAAATTTGACCCGATATTTGTTCACTTGAATAAGATCGATAAACGTTACGATTTCTCACGTCTCGCAACCGATAGTGTGATTGTTTTCAATGGTTCACATGTTGCTCCCATCGAAAATGGCTACATCAATTTCGGGACTACCAACTGGGATACCATTGTTACACGAAGTACCATCCGTGACGCTTCGGTTGATAATCCCTATGCTGATTATGCCCAATATTACGATCCTACTGCTACAAGCCATCAGGATTTGATCTGCTCTTTTGTTGATACGAACACAGTTGTTCCCGGAACTGGTATCACTATTCCAGACCACAATCCGCTAGGGTTGCATTTTGTGCAGGAAGTTTATTCCTGGTATGACCCATTTGCCGACGCTTTTACTATTCTAAATTATACGATTACCAATATTCCCAGGAGTTGGGAGTTTGCGCAGACCGACACAATAGTCACATACATTAATGAGCAATCAACTATCGAAGTTGAGTATAGTGAAGGGGATACTATCTGGCATGGTGATGTTATCACTGCTCCTCATTTCGGTATCTGGCTGGATACATCAGTTGGCAATATGATCTACACTCCCACCTCGGATTATGATCCCAATGGCGGTCCTGGCGGAAGATGGAACTGGTATGACAATATCAATGACTTTGATAGCACCGCATCTCGTGATATAGGAATGCAGTGGGATGGTGATGGTGATGCTGGTTGGGCTCAAAGTTATGTAGGTGTCAAAATGCTGGGCGCAGAACCTCGTTCGGATACTTATGATGTGTATTATCATCAATGGCCATGGACAGGCAGCAGTCAGCAGATGGATCATGCTGCAAATTTCCCGATGCCGGTGAGTGAGGAAGATCGTTATAATGTGATGACTGAACACATCTCCTACGGCAGCATTCCCACTGATCCCAGTGATATAGATTCCTGGATGCTTTTCCTTTCTTGCGGTCCTCTACCCGATATGGCTCCAGGACAACGTGTTAAAGTCGCAATGGCGATTGTTGCAGGTAAATGGAATGGTTCCGGACCAGATAATTTGGAACGCAGGGAAAATCTTTATCGAAATGCTGACTGGGCGCAGGTAGCTTATAATGGCGAAGATACTAATGGCAATGGTGTTCTTGACCCGGGTGAGGATAATGA
>JAIOHU010000023.1 GCA_019912845.1 bacterium | reverse complement strand
GTATTTGCATTTTTGCTTTCAGGAGGCAGGATGAAACGGGTCGCATTGTTGGTAATGGCAGTGGTGATTTTAACCTCTGCATCAGTGATCGCGCAGGATAGTCTTTGGGTTACAAAGATTGATGACTATAACCTGGTTGTTGGTGATCGCGCAGGAGCGAATTTTTTTACGATATCGAATGATATTGCGTATATCGCTGATACTCAGCAGGGTGTTTTTTTAATGGATATCAGTGACCCTGCTAATCTGGATACACTAAAACTTTTTGACCCGGCACGTTCAGTTTACTCGTTAGCCGTTTATGAAAACTACCTGTATGTCCTGAGTCGAGTTGAAGGTATTATAATTTATGACCTTTCGGACCCCGCTAATCCAGATTCATTAACAACCTATGAAACTGAAACAAGCGGTGAACGACTCTACATTGATGGATCCAAAGCATTCATTGCTGCCAGAAATGATGGTCTGGAGATTCTTGATTTAAGCAATCCCTTAACCCCCCAATTGCTACATCTCTTTGACCCCACGGTCAGAGTGGAGGACGCGATAGCAGTAGGAGATTACGTTTATCTCGCTCAATACAGCGATGGCGTCGTGACCCTGGACATTTCAGATCCGGATACTGTTATTGCTATTGATACTCTGGATGTTGGTCGAACTAAATCTCTTCACATGTCACCAAATGGCTATCTCTATGTCGCTGCTACCTCTGATGGCTATAGTAAAATTGATATAAGCGATCCCGCAAACCCACAGATTGTTTATTCGTATGATCCCGGTGGTTCCATGTATTCCGTGACTACCTATCGTGGCTATGTTTACGCCTCTGTAGGTAGAACTGGATTTCTGGTCATCGATGAATTTGATCCTGAAGACGTGCAGGAAATTGGGTATTATGAACCCGATGATGGTGTAGAAATGGCTATCGAACATAAGGGGTTAATGCACGGTTTATCCGGTGATTTTTACTATGTGTTCGATGTCACGGGAGCAATTGGAGCGGAGATTCAACTTAGACCAAACTACTTTGAACTTGTGTCTACCAACAGGATATTTTCCAATATGCTCGTTGATTCAGTATTTGTGGACGTACCTTCCATTCGTATCGTACAGAATATCTTCGGCGACGTATATATCCCAGAATTTGAAGTCAATACAATCGGTGAAATTGATGAAACCCAGGGCTATAGAATTTATGCTGATGAAACTACCTCATGGTTTTTGAGTGGTCAACGGGTTGATCCTGAAGCGACAGTAGTTTTGGATGATGGACGTTGGCACTGGATCAGCTATCCCTTCAACTCTGCTGTTCCTGTGGAAATCGCATTGCAGGAAATCGCTGACTACGTTGTTGTGGTCATGGATGATGATGGTGGACTGTGGGTTCCCGGGGTGGTCAATACTCTTGGTAGCATGCGAACCGGATCTGGATATTACATAATGACTGAAGTTGGGGTTTCCTTCCAGTTCCTGTTGACCGCACCCAGGAATATAGTCACACAGCCCGTCGTCCAGGTTCCCGAAATTGAAGGTGCACCGCAGGCAACCGGAATTCCATACGCTATCCTTGTTGGGATGAGCGATGATTTAAAAACACAAAATCCAAGTCTGATTGAAGTTTATGACAACAAGTTGCTGGTCGGAAAAGCTGCAGTTCTTGAGGATAATGAAGTGACACCGGTTATTGCCTGGCAGGGTGATGATCACTATGGTCTGCCTGGTTATAAAGCAGGCAACTCCATTACGGTTGTCGTTCGAGCTTCAGATGGCAGGGAAATTGCGAAGACCGATGAGGCTGGTCTATTTGGCAAGGGTGGTTATGCAGAAATTCTGCTTGACGTGAACGATTCCTCACTGCCACTGAGTTTCAGTGTCGCAAAGGCATATCCCAATCCATTTAATCCAAGTGTGACTATTCCATTCTCTCTTCCTCAGAGTGGAGAGGTTTCCTTCACTGTCTTCAATACGATTGGGCAGCAAGTATATGGAGAAACAATTTCATATAATGCTGGATCACATCGTTTCACACTGAATGCTTTCGAGCATGATATTGCAATGACCAGTGGTGTCTATTTTGTGCAGGTTCGGTATGGTGATATGAAAAATATTCAGAAGATTATGCTATTGAAGTGATCGGGTAGTTCGGTTGCCTGTTGGATTCCAGCTAAAACCACAGTGGAAGGACAAGAGCGACAACGCTACAACCAGTAAATATCAGATAAACACAGACTCTACAAGCAACGCGCAAAATAATACTATTTTGCGCGTTTCACTTTACCATGCTAACATATCTGGATTAAAATTTGGGTTTAAGTAAGGGTTAGACCTTTTCTCCTCACCAATGGTAGTTTGAGGACCATGACCGGGGTAAACCACAGTTTCATCAGGAAGAGTCAGTAACTTTTCTCTGATAGAGGACACCAGTAGATTACCATTGCCACCTGGAAAATCCCATCTCCCTATACTCCCAGCAAACAAAGTATCTCCAGCAAACACATTTCGTTCGCTCACAAAAACTATGTGACCGGGTGTGTGACCTGGAATATGACGTACATGAAGCGTTAGCGCACCATAATTTAACACCTCATTCTCTTTCAACAGCACATCCGGTTCGCGAAGCTGCAAGTTTTTGCCGACGTGAATCGCCAGATTTTTGGCAGGATCAGTGAGCATTCGGGCATCTTTTTCATGGCAACATACGGGCACATCCGGGTACTCATCTTTGAGCTGGGGTACCCCGCCGATATGATCGCCATGGCCATGAGTAAGGAGGATCGCGTGCAAAGTCAGGTTATTCTTCTTAATAATTTCGCTGAATAGAAATGCCTCGTCCCCTGGATCGATAATCACTGCATCCTGCCCTTCAGCGATCACAAATCCATTCGTTTCCAGCATTCCTACTGCGAGTGGGAATATTTTCATTGCAACGATCTCCAGCCAAACTCATTTAATAATCGGTGAAAAATTGCTTAACAAAACTTTCAGGACGAGGGATTGTACCTGTGATTGCACGGGTTAATTCATTGAGATCATACAGTGCACCGTGCTGGTATACTTTTTCCTTCAGCCAGTTACCGACTTCAGGCATTTCATGGAAGATTACGGGTTCAGATAATCTAAGATCACTCGCCATTTGATCTTGAAGTTGTGAAGCAATCCACTCGCCAAGCAAATAATTGTGGTAGTATACGGGCGACATTGCAATATGAATTTTGGTTGCCCAATCACAAGCTGTTTCAGGTCGATCTCCGGGACGTCTGACCAACTGGAATCGTTCTACAAGATCCCACCATCTCGCCTGCTGATCATAATCTGGATCACGATAGAGTCCTCTTTCAAAATGTGTCATCACGAGGCACCATCTGCTGAGCACAGCCATTCGTACCTGGCGTTCCTCTTTGAGTGGTGCTTCGAGTTCTCGAATGACAGAACCGGGAAGACCGAACATTTCGATCAGCCATTCCATATTGCCAGTCATCCTACCAAAAAACATGGCACTCGCCTCTGAAAACGCGGTGTGTGCTGTCCTACGAAGAGTATAAGGTAAATTTCGACTGATATTCAGGTAATATGCAGCATGTCCAAATTCATGAAGAGCTGTCCCTGCCCAGTACGCATTATCCTTGAGGTTCAATAGAACACGTACATCCCCGGATTGATCGACATCGAGGCAGAATGCACTGGGATGTTTCCCTTCTTTCTCGTAATAATCACCACGGTTAAATATAGCATCTATTGGTAGCCCCATACCTCTGAAATAGGATTTCACCCAATCCAGGGTATCTTTTCCCTGAAACACCTGCTCAACATCCGCTCCAAACATCGAAGGTGCTTCCTGGAAGAATGGATCCTGATAATGCCATGGCGCGATATCGACCGCTTCAATGTCATAATGGTCAGCCATGATCCTATCCAGACGTGCCTTCATCCTGCGATAGGGGTCTTCACTCAGGTCTGAGAACAATCCGAGTGAGCTGAACAATCGTGTTTCGTCTATCTCCTGAAGTTCCAGGCTCATCCGGTAAAAATCCGGATAACCAAGCGCACGTGCAGCAAGATTTCGAGCACGTACCAACTCGCGAATATCATCAGCTACAAGAGGTCCAATCTCTTTACTAGCTTCCCAGGCGAGACGTCGCAATCCAATATCATTGGATGTTTTCAGGATTTCAGAAATCTCATTTTGGGTAACTGTTTTCCCTTCAATTTCGGGACGGAAAGAATTCACAATATTTTCGATCTTTTTTTCGCGTTGGACAAGATCAGTGATGACTTCTTCCGGAAGACGGTTGGGTGCCATTTCAATTCGCATGAGAGTTGCCCAACGTCTGAGCTGAATATCCTGAATCCCAGGATCATTCAACCATTTGGTCAACTCCTCAAAGACTTCAGCATTGGAAAGAGTCAGACGTAGTTCTGTCTCAGTTTCCTCAGCCAACTTGTAATCAGCTACAGAGCCGGAAACCTGCGCTTGCCAGGTTGTTTCAGCATGTTTTACACGGAGGGGATATAACAACTCATCCTGCTTCGTCAATAAATCCTGCAGTGCATTTTCCGCTTCGGGATTACCAAACACAAATGTTCTCCTTTCCATTCATTAATTGACTAGAGGAAAGCATAATAATCAAAAAAGTTCCATTGAGAGTAAGGAAGTTAAGATACTGCACACTTTCAAATTATTCAATCTCTGACTCCCTTTAATTTCAATAAAAAATGAGTTATCAGGGGTCTTCTCATATATGGAAAATGGTAGTGAAATAAAGTATCTTAGCGCATGGCTCAAATCGAAGTATATATTATTTCTTCAGAAAACATTGACAGGGATACTGGTATCGCCAAATTAAGCGGACCAGAAGCGCATCATCTCTTACGTGTCAGACGTGGCAAAGCAGGAGACCAGGTAGTCCTCATTGATGGTGCCGGAAATGCCTGGCATGCGCAGGTGGCTCTAGTCAGCAAAGATACTGCACACTTGACACTGCTGGAGTATTTTGAAAATTGGCGGGAGCCACCTGTCCAAGTTCATCTGGGATTGGGTGTTTTAAAGAAGGATCGATTCACACAAGCTCTGGAGCTGGCTGTTGCACTTGGGGTCTATAATGTGACTCCACTACTGACACGTTATGTAGTCGCCTCCTGGAGTGATACTCGGAGTGAGCGAGCAAACCGTGTCGCAGTTGCTGCAACAAAACAATGCGGAAGAGGTTACCTGCCTGAGATCAGTAACGCAAAACCTCTGCATCGCTGGTGCATCGAACATAAAGATTTCAATCACAAACTTCTTCTTTCAACCGATGGTGAGAAACTTCCTTACTTGGGTATGGGTGATGAGATCGCCTTAGCGGTGGGATGCGAAGGCGGATTTAGTGAGGATGAGGAGGAATGGATGATTGAGAATGGATTTACACCAGTCAGCCTGGGGCTGCGTCGCCTACGTTCTGAAGCGGCGGTGGCATCAATTTTGAGTCAGATTATGAGTCAGGTTGAATAATTCGTGCGTAGACAAGCTAAAATAGAAAAAGATGGTTACCAAAGGAACGGGAAGAAAGATGAGTAAAGAAAATCATTATCAAGTAATCGTAATTGGCAGTGGTCCGGCAGGATTAACTGCCGCGATTTACGCATCAAGGGCAAATCTTAAAGTGCTGGTTCTCGAAGGATTAAATTCCGGCGGTCAGTTGATGATCACAACTGATGTCGAAAATTACCCGGGTTTTCCTGAAGGAATAATGGGACCAGACCTCATGGTCGCCTGGCGTGAACAGGCTGAACGCTTTGGTTCAGTGCTGAAACAGATTGATGCGACACAGATTGATATCAAAGGCGGTTCACCATTTAGGGTGACAACGGACGAAATGGAATACTTTGGAGATGCACTCATCCTTGCCACGGGTGCTTCAGCACGCTGGTTAGGTATTGAAAGTGAACAGGCACTCATGGGATATGGAGTATCCGCATGTGCAACCTGTGATGGATTCTTCTTCCAGGGAAAGGATTTGGCAGTGATCGGTGGAGGTGACACTGCAATGGAAGAAGCCGGTTTCCTCACACGCTATGCGAACAAGGTTTACATCATTCATCGTCGTGATGAATTGCGTGCCAGTAAAATTATGGGCGACCGGGCTATTAAAAACGAAAAAATTGACTTTATCTGGGATTCTGTTGTTGAAGAGGTTATTGGCACAAAGGAAGAAGGAGTTTCCGGGCTCCGTCTCAAAAACCTCAAAACAAACGAAGAGTCAGTTCTGGAAGTTCAGGGGATGTTCCTCGGGATTGGTCACACCCCCAACTCTGACCTTGTAAAAGATTTTATTGATATGGATGAAAATGGTTATATCAAGGCTGATCCGGGCTCAACAAAGACCAACATCGATGGCATTTTCGCTGCAGGTGATGTACGTGACCACGTATACCGTCAGGCTGTTACTGCAGCGGGTTCCGGCTGTATGGCAGCAATTGACGCCGAACGTTGGCTGGAAGCGAGAGAGTCGGCTGAATAATAAATAAAAAATTGCTTAAAAAATTACTGAAGTTTCAGATCGCATTTGAGGAGCATCTCTGCTCCTCTTTTTTGTGGAGTATGAAGGCCTGTTACTAAAAATCCGCAACATCTACAGATGTTGCGGAACGAAGAGTATAAGTCCAGATATTGCTAAGATTGCCTATTTTCAACTTTCAGATTTTCAGACCAAAATTAACTGATATCCTACAGCTTTTCAATCGCTTCGAGAACTGGTGTAAGTAAATTACTTACTTCGCCAGCCAGGGACCTGATTTCGTCGGAATCCACTACTTCAGCCATGATCATTGGATTAATGGCAGATACAACTCGATGATCTCCCTCATCCCAGACGACGACATTGCAAGGTAAAAGTACTCCAATGAGATTTTCTGCTTCTAATGCACGATGCGCAAAAGGTGGATTACACGCTCCCAGAATTTTATAAGGCTTGGTATCCAAATTCAGTTTTTTCTTTAGTGTTGCTTGTACATCAATCTCGGTAAGAATCCCAAACCCATTTGCAGCTAATAGCTCCGTTGTTTTCGCGATTGCATCCTCAAACGACAAAGTTGTTGTAGTCCGAAGGGCATATCCCCCTACATTCTCCATCTTGATCTCCTTTTAATTTATATTGATTTGGTTCTTTCTGATGTTACGTTTGATGCATGACTGCGAGATTTGATCCTACTCTTCTTGTTGGGAGAGCATCGCTGAAGAAAACATGGAGAGGACGGAGCCGTAAACATTTATGCAAGATACTCGATTTATTACTTTAAGTATTTCGAATAAGATACTTTAGCTATTGGTGGTGGACATTAAACCAGGGTATACAGAGGGTAATCCTGCACTGGGAAAACAGGCAATCTCCAATTCTGGCTTAGGTTGAAGTTGACCTTTGAAGAATCAGGATACTGCTTTTATACTCTAACTATTACGAATAAGTGGAGGAGAGATGTTTAAGCATCGGTTTGAATTAGGACTCTATTCTTAAACTATTGCTCGAATAAGAAGGAATTCAGGCAAGAACTTCAGATATATGCCGATACTATAAATGTAGGAGGGGTTATCGGTGTGTATCGCTCAGGTTGACCTGCGCCCAACCGAGGATCTCTCATGCGTGGTAACTCTTCCAGAGGGCTAGTCTAGTGCAGACTGGCCTTTTTTTTATGGTCCAAAGTGAACTTTTAACTCTTTTTCATATAATCCGATCACAGGTTTACCATCCAGCGTTGCCGCTTCATAGGGCAACTCCCAGAGTGCCTGTTCAATTGGTTTCTCGAATTCCCACCCCCTGGGATTCACTTCTGGTGGATAAACTTTCAGTGGAATTCCATCCCCAGACACAATAACTCTTGCCCTAATCCTCCCTGAGACCATCTGTATTGCAGCTTCAGGGGGATATTTTCCAGTGCGATGAAGGTAATAATGAATCGCTTTCGGTCCATCTTTCAGGTGTGGTGGAGTAAATTGTTGCAGATTTTCGATTGGATAAACACCATGAATCCAACGATCTAGTTCTGCACTGTGAATCGCATTCAACAGATCAGACTCGTCTGACATGGAAAGCAGTTCAGCATCCCAGGGATCAACCTGTTGTAATCGTACCCCTCCTCCATCTTCGCAATACCATTCAGTCAGAATTACCATATCTGCTTCCAGCTCCATTCCCCACTGCACGGCGGCATCGATGGAGAGTATATCATACTGGATTGTATCACCATTGGTTTTACTTATAAACTCCTCACCTTGAACTACTTCAACCCCTACCACTGCTCTATTATACACTTCTATGGTTTTCTGCCAACGTTCGGCAGTAATCGGATAATTGCATGTATTCTCACCAAGAATCTTCGGTGGGAGAATTAAAAGACGATCATCAAGTGCATAGCTTTTTCCCACAGCGAAAAACCCTGAAGCAATAAAGATCAATAGTAGCAGAATCACCCGGAAATAGTTGTTGTTCATCTCATCTCTCTAAAACCGTTTATAGTTTCCTTGAGTAACAATTTACACAGGGAGGTCAAACAGTTATCCCCCGTAAAATACCGGGGGACGTAATTTTATTCTA
This sequence comes from bacterium, assembly GCA_019912845.1. Lineage (GTDB taxonomy): Bacteria > Electryoneota > Electryoneia > Electryoneales > Electryoneaceae > JAIOHU01. The sequence goes on along the minus strand of JAIOHU010000023.1, from coordinate 7,220 downwards.
AGTTTTCACCGTTAAATAACAATATCCTATTCTAATCATCTCCACCCATCATACCTCTTAGCAGAATAAAACGAAGAAGCGTAATCAGAGCCATAGTTGCAGCAGCGACATAAGTCCACGCAGCGGCGTTCAGCATTTTACGAGCTTGCTTTGATTCTTCAGGGTAGATATAACCATCAGTTGAGAGAATCTTAATAGCACGATTGCTGGCATTAAATTCAACTGGAAGCGTCACCAGGTGAAAGGCGACCGCAAGGCTGAATAGGACGATGCCGATATCCATCATCGCAGGACTTGTAAATATCAGCCCGATAAAGAATAGTGGCATTGCCATAGTGCTACCGAAATTCACCGGTCCAACCATCGCATGACGGAGTTTCAAGGCGGAATAACCTTCATTATGCTGAATGGCGTGACCAACTTCATGCGCAGCTACAGCCACCGAGGCAATCGAATTTCCACTGTGAATTTTTTCTGATAATCTTACAACTTTAGTTCTTGGATCATAATGATCAGAAAGTTCGCCTGCCACCATCTCGATTTGCACATCACTCATCCCATAACGATCAAGAATACGACGCGCGGTCTGAGCGCCGTTCAATCCAGCGTTATTCGAAACTTTGCTGTATTTTTTGTATGCTCCACGCACCTTCCCCTGTGCCCAGAATGTAAAAATCAAGGCAGGAATAAGAAGAATGAAAGTTGGATCAAACATGGGCATAAACATCGTTGTTCAAGCCTCCTGAAATAAACCTGACGAATACTTTTAATTTGTTGATAATGCACGATAATAATTGCCCTTTGTTCCCAGTATCAGCAGGAGCAAAGGGCTAAGACAGTAAAAAAGCTTTATTAAATAAAAGCAAAGATTTTATTTCAAAGAACGTCCACAGAAAATTCCAAGTGATTCGGCAGTACGCACCAACTCGCCATCGGGATCAACCAATTTTTGTTGTTTAGCCGCTTCTGCAATGGATACATCTTTGACAAAACGTCCTTCAAGTGTCACCATCCTCCCAAATTTTCCTTCTGCAACCATCTCGACTGCGTGTACACCAAAACGTGTGCCGAGCATTCTGTCCATTGCCGTAGGGCTTCCACCGCGTTGCAAGTGACCGAGGATAATGGTCCTGACATCCACATCAAGATTCTTTCTAACCATTTCTGAGAAAAACATTCCGGCTGTATCGGAGGCACGTCGGCGTGGCTTTTCGCCGTCACCATTTTCTTCTCTCGGTTCTGCAGCTTCAGCGATAACAGCAATGCTGAAGTTACTGCCACGTGCATATCTCCGACGAATATGTTTCATTGCGGCATCGAGGTCATACGGTATTTCAGGGATGAGAATTAAATCTGCCCCTCCGGCGATCCCCGCTTCCAGAGCAATCCAACCCGCATCACGTCCCATCACTTCCAGCACCATCGTACGATGATGAGATGCTGCTGTCGTGTGGAGTTTATCGATGGCTTCCATTGCAGTGGTGACCGCTGTGTTAAAACCGAAAGTCACATCTGTCGCCATGAGATCATTATCAATGGTTTTCGGAACTCCAACTACCGGCATCCCTTTCTCGAAAAACTTTTGCGTGATCGCCATGGTGCCATCGCCGCCGATAGAAATCAATGCGTCGAGCTGAAGTGACTCAAAATTTTGCAGACAACGATCTGAGACATCGATGATTTTTGTTGAACCATCCATATCTTTGTACTGGTAGTTAAATGGGTCTCCACGGTTGGTTGTACCGAGAATCGTACCACCCTGTGGGAGAATCCCCTGCACTTTCTGCTCATCGAGACGCATGACATCTTTGATATTGATCAATCCCTCAAAACCATCTTCAAAACCAACGACATCCCACTTATACCGGCGACGAGCTGTCTTCACAACCGCACGGATTACTGCATTTAATCCGGGGGCATCCCCACCACCGGTGGATACACCGATACGCATGCTCACCTCCTGTTATCTCTTCTCATTATCTGATCAAAATGAGACTGTATTATTTGTTGCAATCGCAAAAATGAACTAGTTCAGGGAGAATGTTCCCATTCTATAATGATTCAATCAATGATAATTCGACAATCCCTGAGTCATCCTCGCAGTAATTTTGCTCTCGGAATATAGACTCCAGGAAAATTTTTATCTACTCAACCCCTACGAGAGCAAAATGAAGTGCTAATTCGAGACTGGAGCCATAGTCTAAACAAGGAATAATGCTAAATCCTTAATAATACTGGATTCATGTGAATCACTTCAATAATTTTCATCGTAGAATAGTTGGGATTATTTACGACTTATGTGTAAAGAGAGCTCTTGTGCGATTGGTCACACACAAATTTACGGGAGAGGTTAACTTTATAGCGTGACCCTCAACCAAGTTTTACTCCTCGTACTCTTTTCGGTCGGTCCCGAAGAGGGTTGAGCTTCCCGTCGGGTGAGTCCTCCTCCACAACCGACGGGATTTTTTTGCTTATTCCTCAAGTTTCCCTCTAACCGCCTCTTTCGCCTCTTCATAATCGGCAACTGTATCAATTTCCATGACCGGAAATCGTGTCACATCAGCGATACCATACACCTCACCCTTGTGAATGGACTCGTTGAAGGAAGCCTCATAAAACTCCATAGCACCGTGCTCTTCGTCCTTGATCCGCCGTTCCAGAATGGGATACAGTTTTTGCAGTAAATCCACGGATAATCGGTTAATCCCAACTGATTCTCCGTCAGCCTTAGCAGGATTGATATGCTTGCCGATTTCGATAATCTCTTTGCGTTCATTAAGTCGAAATTTCACCTCTTCTTCAGCAACCCGATCCAAGCGTACAGCCAGAGATGTTGCGTGGGGAGCATGTAACACTTCATGGATCACCCTTCTGTCGAGGACAACATCACCATTAATGAGGAGGATTGGCTCTCCTGAAGATAATACGACATCTCGAGTAAGCAATACCGAATAGGAAGTGTTTGTGCTACCGTACAGTTCATTGGTTATCCATGTCACTTTGAGATCAGGATAATTCTCTGAGATATAGTTGCGAAGTTTGTCCTGAAGAAAACCAACAACAAAAATGAAATCCTCAACACCTTCGTGCAACAGACTATCGATCATCCATTGAAGAATGGGTTTTCCGTTCACTTTCAGGAGGGTTTTGGGAAGATTTTCCGTCATTTTTCCCATTCGACGAGCTTTACCTGCCAGAAGTATGAGTGCTTTCATGATTGGATACTCCATTGTTGCTGCTGGATTTTATTACACGATTGTGCAAGTACCATACGATCATAATGTAAAGATTCCACGGGATCAGGGTAAACCAAAGATAAATTTCCGGTTTTGCGAGCAGGAGAAAAAGAGTCAGAACAGTTACATGGCTGCCTTTACCGTTGAATGTCCAGAGAATCAGAGTCGTGTGGAGAAAACGTGGTCTCTTATTTGGGTCAGCGACCTCATGGGGAACTTTCACATTTCGTCTTACGCCTTTTTCAGTTTTCAGATAGAGCAGATATAAGGTAAAAAAAGGAATGAGGAAAAACTTTCTTTTCCGAGATTTTTTCTCTTTTTTCGCTTTTACTGTGTTTCCCGCCGTGTGGGAGGCATTAATAGCATGCAGGTAGGATTCACGTACATGGTTCAGATGAAGTCCTTGATATGTCGTTGAGACAATCCCCCCTAAAAAAACCAGCATCCACCAGAACCAGGTTGGATAAGTTTCTGGCTGCCATCCAATCCCGATTGCCAGAAAGGTAACCAGACCGACGACGTAATCCGCTACCCCATCATAAATCCTACCATACCTCGAAAACTTTCCGGTCATACGAGCCAATTGACCATCGCTACAGTCGAGGACATTAGAAAAAGCGTAAAAAATCCCACCCCAGAAAATACCTTGTACTGTTCCGAGGGAAATACCCACCGCACCTGCGACACCAACAATCACCGAGAACAGTGTTACCAGATTCGGAGAGACAGGTGTCTTGCGAAGTGGAAGGGCGATCAGGAAACCCAGGGGACGATAGATCAGAAGGTCAGCCCACTCCTCAACTTCAAGAGCCTTAAGGCTTTTGCGATATTCGACTCTTAATTCGTGCAGGCTCATAAGTTTTGATTGGTTAAGTTAAAATTTAATTGGAAGGTACGGATTATTAGAGGTTATTTGAAGCACCTGTGACTTCAGTTCAGAAGAAAGAGAAGCGAAAAATATTAGAACTTCGTTTTTTCATAGATACGGTAGGTTTTGAATTTCTCACCACCCATCATTACTGCGGCACGGTTCATCATTTCATTGTTCTCAAGTATCCAGCTCATTTCACCGGAATCATACCCTTTCCGTTTCCCAGTCTCAAAATGATGGTAATAGAACACCGCATCAATACCCTTGCCGCGATATTCTTTTAAGACTCCCATGAGCAGAATACGTACATGTCTAAGCGCACCTTTACGGGTATGCCACATGATCTTGAGCAGTCCAAATGGGAATAGTCTGCCATCACGCACTTTTCTGAAAGCTTGATTAACATCAGGAAGTGCAAGTGTAAACCCGATCGGCGTACCATCTTCAGTTTCAGCAAACTCGATCATATCCGGATCATATATCTGTTTGAGAGACGCTGCCAGGTGATCAAATTCATCCCTGGTGATTGGAACCGCGCCCCAGTTATCTTCCCAGACTTTTTGATATAGTTCCCAGATTTTTTCTGCATCACCATCAAAATCATTCTTGTTGAAAGGACGGAAATTCAACTTGGTTCGTTTTTCGACAATCTGAGCCCCTCTTTTCAACTTCTCAGTCATATCACTCTGACGTACCAGGTAAGCGTACAGATCCATTGCTTTTGTGTAGCCACACTTTTCTATCAGGCTCGGGTAGTAGGGAGGGTTGTATGGCATCATCACCGCTGGAGGAAGATCAAATGCATCAATCAACAATCCACAGTCTTCATTGACAGAGGGATTGAAGGGACCACGTATGACATTGAGATTCCACTGTTTAGCGGACTTCTCAAGTTCAGCCATCAACAGGTTTGCGGTAGCCTGATCATCAATACATTCAAAAAAACCGAAATGGCAGGTTGTTTCGTTGTGGGTTTTATTGTGCGCGTCATCGTTGATTGCAGCGATCCGTCCAACCGCTTTGCCATCTTTATATGCGACAAATTTCCGAATCTCAGCATGCTGGAAAAATGGATTTTTTATCGTACTGAGAAGCTCTTTCTGTTGCACTCGTAGCGGTGGAACCCAGACAGGATTTTTCCCCTGGATTTTATAGGGAAGATTCAGAAAATGCTGCTCCCCTTTTTTATCCAACACTTCTTTGACAATTGTTTCGTTTGCCATAGTGAAATTCTTATTTGTTACCTTGCATAGTCATTGCGATCGTAATGAAGTAATCTTGCTATTCAGGTTGTCTAAGAACGCGGTTTGCGACTCCGTCATTCCAGCATGGTTTTAGCTGGAATCCAGGAAGGAATTGATATTATTTATGTTAGAAAATGAATCCTATACCCGATTTTCCGAAAATATCTGAAATCATTCACTCTCAGACAACCTGTATTATTCTTCCTGATGGATTACTTCGTTACTGTATTCCTCGTGATGACGAATATCCGTCATTGTGATCATAGTAAGGCAATCCTGAACCACTTAAGATTGCTTCTTCACTGCGTTCATCGCAATGACGATTATAGCATCTCTGATATTCTCAATTTCTACCAGTTTATCCCTACCTGTTTATTTTTGCCTCGATAAATCCCACTTCCTCACCCACTTTTACCAGCTTGGAAATTGCAAAGTCTAGATGCTCTTCGGTTAAGGTGGACATAAGCGAGAGACGGAGCAGTGATTGATCAGCAGGTACTGCAGGCGCAACCACAGGATTGACAAACACACCTTCCTCCTGCAATCGTATACATGCTTCAAATACCTTCAAGTTATCACCAACATAGACTGGTATGATCGGGGTTTCACAATGTCCGATATTGAACCCATACTCCTCAAGACCTTTTTTCAGATAGTTTGTCAGTGTCCAGAGACGTTCTATCCGTTCCGGCTCACGTTCGATAATCTCAATCGCCTTTATTACTGCCGCCATACTTGCTGGTGGCGGGCTGGCAGAAAAGATCAATGCTCTGCTGTGATGTTTGAGATAATGAATAATCTCCTCACTGGCTGTGAAAAATCCCCCTATGGATGCCAGGGATTTACTGAATGTTCCGATTGTACCAGCGATCTTGTCCTCGACTCCAAAATGAGAGGCGGTTCCACGTCCATTATCGCCCAGTACCCCAATCGCATGAGCATCATCTACCAAAACATCCGCGTCGTAAGTTTCAGCCAGTTCGGCAATTTTATCCAGAGGAGCGATATCCCCCTCCATGGAAAAGACACCGTCGATCACAATCATTTTGGGTTTGTCGGGATAGAGCTGGAGCCGTTTCTCGAGGTCTTCCATGTCATTGTGATTGAATTTTATATCCTTTCCAAAGGAGAGCCGTACCGCATCGATAATACTGGCGTGATCACTGCGGTCGATGAAAACATGAGTATCCCGTCCCGTCAGACTGGCAATCACCCCCTGGTTCGTTGTGAAGCCTGTTGAATAGACGAGTGCGGATTCTGTTCTCATGTAGTGTGCGAGAGCTGCTTCACATTCCATGTGGATACGGAGGGTTCCATTGAGAAAACGAGAGCCCGCGCAACCGGTCCCATAACGGTCTATTGCTTCCTGGGATGCTTTTTTTACTTCCGGGTGGTTGGTCAAACCGAGGTAGTTATTACTGCCCATCATAACCACTTCGCGTCCATCCATAGTGACTGTGGCACCCTGCTCACTCTCGATGGGACGAAAATAGGGATATAACCCCATCGCCATTATTCGGCGGGCTTCGGTAAATTCGCGAACACGATCAAGGATTCGTTTCATATTATTCCAATCCAATTCATGTCGGTGGTCAAGCAAATATAATAATAGTGCAGGAAAAATCACCCTGCAGAAATATAGAAGAAAGCGTGATAATAGAGAATACTCATGAAATGGCAGGAGATTCAAGATAAAATGATAGTTTATGGGAATTTGAGAATGATTATGTTTTGATTTTTTTCCGCGGGGTCACACTTAACAAAATTGATATGACTGACACTTGAGGTCTATTTCGTATGCTCTGAATGTTGGCATAGGACTTAACCAAAGTCTACCGGCTCCAAAGTTGTTATTATTAAACTCTGGAT
>JAIOHU010000242.1 GCA_019912845.1 bacterium | reverse complement strand
TCCACACCGGGTCTGATGGGTATGCAGGATCAAGATCAACAATGGGAGCCAGAACTGGATGAAGGTCCATATCTGGTACTTCATACAACAGACATTGCCCAGTCACTGCAACGTGCATTGAATGAGCTTGAGGTCGAAGATGTAACTTACATCAACACTACTGCATGGAACGGCATGGACTTTGAAGGTTACAACACCATCATGATTGGTATGGATGGTGGAATACCAACTGCTGCAGACTTTAACTTGGTCTTTGACTGGTGTCGTGCAGGTGGTACACTGATGCTGTTTGGTGGTACAAACTGGGCAGACGCTTACAATGCCATGAATGATTTCTGTCATCACAGCGGTCAGCAGGGATGGGCACAATCTGCACCACCTCATATCAACTTTGAAGATGGTCATCCATTGAATGAAGGTCTTGAAGATGGTACAACCTTCGCCAACAATGGTGCTAGCTATTATATGTTCCGTTTCGATGATGAAGAGATGGAAGTAGCTTCTACCAATGGCGATGGCTGGCCAAACATCCTCACCAAGGATGTCGATAATGGTACCTTCATCTGCTTCACCAGCTCTGCTGCCTCAACATGGTGGACAAACCAGCAGGACTACGAAGTTTATGTTCAGATTGTCGAAAACTGCCTGAACTACGCTGGTGGTGGTGGCTGGTTAACAGTTGAACCAGAAGAAGGATATCTTGAAGTCGGTGAAGAGACCGATCTTGATGTTCTCGTTGATGCAGTTCCTGATTCACTGCTTGCCGGTGTTTATGAAGCGTTGGTTGATTTTAATGTTCAATACCCGGATACACTTGATCCAGTAACTGTATGGGTAACTCTTACAGTTAATGGTGGTCCTCCTCACCATCAGTGGGTTGGTCCATTAATGCCAAACTATTTCGAACTCGTATCAACCTACCTTGATCCTGTACGTTTCAATCCTGATGCAGCCGATGTATTTGGTGGCTTGATGGGTCTGAATATCGTCTATCAAGATAACGGTAATATCTATATTCCTGAAGTTGCTAATACTATTGGTGATCTTGATGTTCTCGAAGGTTATCGCATCTTTGTTGACGAACCAGAACAGGTTTGGCATGTGATGGGTGATCTAATGGACAGCTATGATTACATGGTTGAAGGTGGACAGTGGAATTGGATTGGTTATCCGTTCGACTATATGGCAATGGTTGAAAATACCCTCGGTGGCTACGCAGACGACATCACCATTATTATGGATGATGAAGGTAATCTCTGGATTCCTGGTCTGATTAACACTATGGGCGCACAGATGCCGGGTGATGGTTACATGATCTTTACAGATGATGATATGACCATTAACTATACCGGTCTTGAAGTAGCTCGTGCTGGAAATTCTGACTATGTAGAGATGCCTGAAGTAGAAGGCGCTCCGCAGGCAACAGGTCTGCCATATGCAGTAATCGTCAGCCTGAGCGAAGAGATGTTGGCTTCAGAAGCTGCCGTAATTGAGCTTTATGATGGCAACACACTTGTTGGTAAGAGCGTTGTCCTTGAAGATTCTGAAGTAACTCCGGTTATCGCCTGGGGTGGTGACACTGATAAGGGTCTTGCTGGATTTGCCGCAGGCAACGAGATGTCTATTGTTGTACGCAATGCATCTGGTTCCAAGATGCCGTTGACCATCAATGGTGACGCGCCTGTCTTTGGCAAGGGTGCTTATGCATCTGTAAGCCTTGAACAGTCGGCAATGCCAACAGAATTTGCAGTAAAACAGGGTTATCCGAATCCGTTTAACCCCTCAATCACTGTACCGTTTGCACTGCCTGCAGTTGGCGAAGTAAACTTCACAGTGTTTAACGTTCTTGGTCAGCAGGTCTTCAAGAGCGGTAGCCGCTTCGAAGCTGGATACCACAGGTTCCTCTTCGATGCAACTGCAAATGGTTCTGAGCTTGTGAGTGGTGTATACTTCCTCCAGGTTGAGTACCAGGGTCAGATGAAAACACAGAAGCTCATGCTTCTTAAGTAATTAGCAGTTAGTTTTACTGAGTAGTTGCATACTTGAAGCGGTGGGGGGCATTGTGTCCCCCACAGCTTCAGTTTTTTACGTGATTGCTCTCCTTTTGATTTGAAGAAACATGAACAAAGAAAGATTCTCCGATTTGGCTATTCTCATACTGACAATAGATTTTTTAGTTACTTAGCAAAAATTAGTTAAACCAAGCACCATGGAGCAGCAGTACCTATGATAAGGAGAACAAGATGAAAAGACTGGTATTTTCGTTAGTGTTATTGACCTTGCTGGTAGGTGGAGCAATGGCTCAGGAACACTTCACTCCTGTACCACCAACCGGGCAACCGTACGCCATCATCTTTACTGATGCAGTACTTGATGGCAATTCGCTTGAACCGGGTGATGAGATTGGAGTTTACGATGGCGATTTATGCGTAGGAGCATTGGTGGTAAATGGATATCCAGCACCAATGACCGCCTGGGAAGGCGATCCTGCGAATGACCTCGAGGGTTTCGAGGCAGGAAACCCAATTATTTATTACATGTGGGACGCATCTGATGATCGTGAAGTACTCGCAGATGCTGAGTATACCAATGGAAATGGAAACTTCGGTTTTGGTCCCTATGCTCAGGTAGCCCTGAACTTTGGCGAACCACCACCAGAAGATCCTGATATCGAAGTTTCCGCTGGCATGCATGATTTTGGTGACGTTCTGGTCGGTGATGAAGCTATGTGGGACCTCACCATCAGTAATGTTGGCGCGGCTGATCTCGTAATTTCTGTTGAAACCCTCGGTACTGGCTTCTCAGGCGATGTTTGGACTGATGAAGTTATCGCACCTGAAGGTGAAATGGTGTATACAGTTACTTTTGCACCAGAAGCAGCAGAAGTTTATGATGGTTTTGTCAACATCACGACAAATGATCCGACCCAACCAGGTCTGGGAATTGACCTGTTCGGTACTGGCTATGAAGAACAAGGTGGTGATGAACACTTTGTGGCAGTAGCCCCAACTGGTCAACCGTATGCTGTAATTGTAAATGAAGCGAACATTGATGGCATCCCCATAAATGAGGGAGATGAGATTGGTATTTTTGACGGCGACCTTTGTGTTGGTGCCGCTATATTTACTGAAGAACAGGGATGGCCCTTCCCGATGACTGCATGGGAAGCTGATCCCGGCAATGATCTTGAAGGTTTTACCGCTGGTAACCCGATTATCTTCAAGCTGTGGGATACTGATGGTATGATGGAGTATGATGCTGAAGCCGATTTCCTTGCTGGTAACGGAAACTTTGGCTTTGGTCCCTATGCTCAGGTTATCCTGAATGCTGGTGATGTACAGGAATTATTCCCGGAAATCGCAGTTGATCCTAATGATCACTATTTTGGTCAGTTCGAAGTTGGATTTGGCGCAGAATTTGAGTTTGAAGTAAATAACCTCGGTGATGCCGATCTGGTTATTGATGAAGTCGTAATTAATGGCGATGCGTTCTCGGGCGAAGAGTGGATGGATTTCACAATCGCACCGGGCGTAGGTGAATGGTTCACTGTCAATTTCTTGCCCGAATGGGCAGGTGAATTTAACGGCAGCGCAACATTCTACAGCAATGATCCAGAGAATCCAGAAGTAACAGTAACATTCTTAGGATTTGGATATGAAGTAGAATTATTCCCTGATGTTGCCCTGAACGCCATGGAATATAACTTTGGCGCGGTCAATATTGATGGTGGCGCTGTTATTTGGACACTTGAAATTTCCAATAATGGTGATGCCGACCTCATGTTTGACGCCATGCTTACTGGTGACTGGTTCTTCGGAAATGACATCATGGACGGAATGGTTGGTCCTGGTGGCATGGAAGAATTTGAAATCACCTTTGCACCAGAAGAAGTGGGTGAATTCACTGGGATGGTAACCATTACAAGTAATGATCCTGATTCACCTGAATTGATGGTCGATCTGTTTGGTGAAGGTTATGAAGAGGGTCCTGATACCTATTTTGACCCCGTAGCCCCAACTGGTCAACCTTATGCCGTCATCGTTGATGGCGCATTCATCGATGGTGAACCACTGATGCCTGGCGATGAGATCGGAATCTTTGATGGCGATCTTTGTGTCGGTCTTGGTGTTGTAGCACCTGAACCCGACTGGCCATTCCCGTTGATCGCCTGGGAAGGTGATCCCGGAAATAACCTGCCTGGCTTTGAAGCTGGCAACCCGGTTATGTTCCTTCTCTGGGATGCCGACGGTATGATGGAATATGAACCTGAAGTAGAAATTGTCACAGGAAATGGAAACTTCGGATTTGGTCCTTATGCCGAATTTATCCTGAATGCCGGTGAAATTCCTGAACCGATAATCGATCTCTACACTGGAAATATTGATTTCGGTGAAGTAGAAATTGGTGAAGAAGTAACTGAATCATTCACATTTGAAAATGTTGGTAATGCTGACTTGCATGTTACCGGAATTACAGTTGATGGTGACGGATTCAGTGTTGATAATATGGACTTTGTAGTCGCCCCGGGCGAAACCTACGATGTCATGGTTACATTCGCACCGACCGAGGCATTGGAATATATGGGAACTGTTACCGTACATAGTGATGCGGCAAATGATCCCGATGCAACTGTAGACGTCATGGGTCTTGGTTATGAAGGCGTTGGCGATCTTCAGTATTATGCACCAGTTGATCCTACCGGCATTCCTTACGCTGTTATTGTACTGGATGCGCTTCTCTTTGATGAACCGATTGCCCCTGGAATGGAAATTGGTTTGTTTGACGGAGACCTTTGTGTAGGTGCTGGTGTATTTGATGGTAACTTCCCCTTCCCAGTTACTGCCTGGCAGGCAGATGCCGGAAATGATCTTCCTGGCTTTGAAGCAGGGAATCCGATTCTCTTCGGTATCTGGGATGGCGAAATGGCTTGGGATGCAGAAGCAGAATTTATTGATGGTAACGGTACCTATGGATTTGGTCCGTTTGCTTCAGCAACATTGACTGCCGGTGCACTTCCAGAAATTGGACTTTCCACTGACAACATCGATTTCGGTGAAGTTTTTGTTGGTGACGAAGCCATGGATATGTTCACCATTGAAAATGTTGGCGTAGTAGACCTTAATATTGCTGGTATCATAGTTGACGGAGAAGGTTTCTGGGCTGATGATGCTGCATTTACACTGATGCCTGGTGAGACTCATGATGTTAATGTGTCCTTCTCGCCGATGGATGCAATGGGTTATCAAGGTACAGTAACTGTCCTGAGTGATGCTGACAACAATCCAGAAGCAATGGTCAGCCTCATGGGTACGGGTATTCCTGTCCCAGCTCCTATCATTGCTGTAAATGCTGACGAACACGACTTCGGTGGTGTGATTGTCGGTGAAACAGGAATGTGGACACTTGAGATTTACAATAATGGTGATGCCAACCTGAATATCGATGAAGTCGTTGTTACTGATGGCGTCTTCGGTGGTGGACTTGGTGCAACTGTTGTAGAGCCAGGTGGAATGGTTGAAGTTGAACTTACCTTTGCCCCTGATGATGTAATGATGTATGACGGTGCAGCCACTATTTATAGTGATGATGCAAATATGCCTGAATACATGATCGGATTGATGGGTGAAGGTCTTCCCGTACCAAATTACTTCACACCTGTTGGACCGACAGGACGTCCTTATGCGATCCTCGTAGAAGAGGGTTGGATCGAAGGCGAAATGTTAATGGATGGTGATGAAGTTGGTGTGTTTGATGGCGACCTTTGTGTCGGTGCTGGCACATTTGAAGGTAACTGGCCATTGATCATTACTGCATGGGAAGGTGATCCAGGACGTCAACTTCCTGGTTTTGAATCTGGAAACGAGATTCTCTATTCCATGTGGAACGATGACGCTGAGATGGAAATCCCGGCATTTGCATTCTACCTCGAAGGTGATGGCACATTTGGCTACGGTCCATTCTCAAGCGTACGTCTTTCTGATGTAAGCTGGGGTGATCCGGAAGTTGGTGTAAATCCAGAGATGTTGAACTTCGGTGGTGTTGTTGTTGGTGAATCCATGGATATGGATCTTACTATCACAAATATCGGCGAACTTCCCTTGGATATCGACAATGTTATGACCGGTGGTGATGGTTTTGCTGGCGACATGGTCGAAGGCGTTCGTTTGATGCCTGAAGAATCCATGACTTACACAGTTACTTTCACACCAGAAATGGCGATGGAATACATGGGTATGGTATCCATCGTGAGTAACGATCCCTTCAATCCGACCTTTACAGTCGACCTGATGGGTGTTGGTCTTGTTCCGGATATCAATCTTGCTGCAGATTTCCATGACTTCGGTGGTGTTCCAATAAATACTGAAGCAACATGGAATTTGATGATTTCAAATATGGGTGGTGCAGACCTGGTTGTCTCATCAGTTTTGGCTGACGGCGAAGGCTTCTCCATTGACCCATTTGAAAATGTTACCATTGCTCCTGATGAAGCAGCAAGTGTGACAGTATTCTTTAACCCGACCAATGCAATGGGCTACCAGGGCATGCTGACCATTCTCAGTAATGATATGGATGAGCCAGTCCTGAATGTTGGTCTTGCTGGTCAGGGTCTTGCACCAGACATCGCTTTGAATGCTGAAGAGCATGACTTTGGTGGTGTTTGGATTGAAGCTGATGCAATGTGGGATCTCGAAGTTTCCAACGCTGGTGACTTCGATCTCAATGTTGAAAATATTTGGGTAGAAGGTGATGGATTTGCTGGTGGCGATTTTGAAGCAATGATGGTCGAACCCGGTGGTTCCTTCACTTACACTGTTACCTTCAACCCGATGGATGTTATGGGCTATGAAGGTATGGTTATGATACAGAGTGATGATCCAGATGAACCAGAACTCATGGTTGCACTTATGGGTAATGGTCTTGCACCAGATGTAGAACTTGGCGCAATGGAATATGACTTTGGTGCTGTCCGAGTTGGCACAGAAGCCAGCTGGGAACTTGAAATTGGTAACGTCGGTAGTTGGGACCTCACAGCAAGTGCGATGGTTTCAGGTGATGGCTTTACAGGCGATGAGTTTGTAGATGTTATGATCGAGCCAGACGGCACAGCAATGCTGATGGTCTACTTCATGCCGATGGATGTAATGGAATACAGCGGTATGGTCACAGTGACCAGTAATGATCCTGACGAACCAGAAGTTATGGTCGACCTCTGGGGTATGGGTGTTGCACCTGATATCGCAGTTGGTGATGATATGATCGACTTCGGTAGTGTTGTCGCTGGTCAAACAGTGATGATGGATCTCAATATCGCTAATGATGGTGGTTGGGACTTGAACATCGGCTCGATCATGGTCAACGGTGTTGGTTTCTTCGGTGAAGAGATGATGGACGTCGTTGTTGCCCCTGGTGAGTCTTTTGATTACACAGTTTCCTTCACACCTGATATGATGGGTGAATTCAGCGGTACTGTTACAATCATGAGTGACGATCCTGACGAAGGTGAAGTTGTTGTAGACCTTATGGGTATCGGTCAGCATGATTTCTACTTCCAGTCAGTTCCTCCGACAGGTCTGGCGTATTCCATTATTATCACGGATGCGACACTTGACGGTATGCAATTGATGCCTGGTGATGAAGTTGCGGTGTTTGACGGCGATCTTTGTGTCGGTGTCTCCATTGTAACGGGTGAATGGTCACTTGGTTTGACTGCATGGCAGGCAATTCCAAACCAGGATTTGCCTGGATTTACAACTGGTCATGCCATGGACTTCATGGTTTACTCCAGCGCATTCGATGCTGAATTTGATGCTGATGCAGACTATGATCTTGGTAATGGCAACTTTGGTTTCCCACCATTCAGTGCTCTTGCGCTTACTGCATCCTCCCTTGAGTTCTTCAGCCCAGTCACAGCCACAGGAAATGGCTACGACATCATGGTTGAAGAAGCGATGGTTGATGAGATGAGCATGGAGCTGGGTGATGAAATTGGTGTATTCGATGGCAACCTTTGTGTAGGTGCTGGTCTGGTAACAGGAATGTGGCCTCTGACTATTACTGCCTGGGAAGCTGTTGATGAGATGGATGGTTTCACAGCCGGAAATGAGATGACATTCGGCATGTGGACCCATTCTGATGGCACCCTCTATGACGGTGAAGCGGAATATCTTGAAGGTGATGGCACATTTGGATTTGGCGAGTTCACTTCTGTGAATCTCGACGCTGTCCTTTCCTTTACTTTCACAAAGACAATCCGTGTTAACCGTTCTGAGTTGGTTTCAACCTATCTGACACCAGTTGATCTTGGTGTAGTAGAAGTTTTCGCCAGTGTTGCTGGATTGAGAATTGTCCAGAATGACGGTGGACGTTTCTATGTACCCGAATACAACGTCAACACCATCGGTGATATCGATCCTCGAGAAGGTTATCGTGTATTTGCAAACCAGGCAACAGAGTGGATCGTTGAAGGTTTCCCACTTGATCCTGCAACTGAATACACAATCGCTGGAAACCGTGTCAACAACTTGGGTTATCCGTTCAACTACCCGGTTAGCGTTGTGACAGCACTGTCCGATATCGTTGCCCAGGATGTAACTATTGTTCACGTCCAGAACTCAAACGGTCGTTTTTACACACCACGTTACCGTGTAAACACAATTGGTGATATGCAACCAACTGATGGCTATGAAATCACTGTAAGTGATCCGGTAACATTTACATTTAGCACAGGCAACGTTCTCAGTGCCCCGACGCAGATGGATATCGAAGAGATTCCAGTTGCTGAAGGTGCTCCAGAGGCGACTGGTTTACCATATATCGTATTTGTTGACCTTGCTGATGAGTTAATCGAGCAGGGTGCTGCAATTATCGAGATGTACGATGGAAACCTGCTTGTAGGTAAAGGTGTTGTGCTTGAAGATCAGGATGTTTCCCCGATCACAAACTGGGGTGGCGATGCTGATCGTGGTCTTGTAGGTTTTGAATCTGGCAACGATGTAACCTATGTGGTTCGCGATGCTGCTGGTGAAAAACTTCCGACTGTTCAGGTTGACGATAGCGAATTGGTCTTCGGTAAAGGTCCTTACGGCACACTTTCCCTTGAAGGTGTTGAAATGCCGACTGAATTTGTCGTTGAACAAGGTTATCCAAATCCATTTAACCCAACAGTTACTGTACCATTTGCTCTGCCGGAAAATGGCGAAGTTACCTTCTCTGTCTTCAACCTTCTTGGTCAGCAGGTCTTTACTGCTTCAAGAACTTATGAAGCGGGTCATCACAGGTATCTGTTCGACGCCGGTCAGGCGAACCTGGTAAGTGGCGTTTACTTCCTGCAGGTGCATTACAACAGCAATGTTGAAATGCAGAAACTTCTCCTGCTGAAGTAATACATGATTGCGCTGTGGAAGTGGGAACATCCCACTTCCACAGGTTTTTGCTTTCAAGTAAAACAGATAATTGAACTAATATAATTTGTTTAATTGACTTGGAATAATGAATTGTTTCGTTGAGGGTCACAAATTTTTAACGATGAAACAAAAATGGTTCACAATTCCAGGGAACTTCAGTGAGGAGAGTTGTGATGAGAAAGGTTAGGTACAAAAGTACAATACTCTCGTTAATCGTCTTGCTTGCGTTCGCAGGGGGAGTGTTCGCGCAAGACCATTTCGAGCCAGTCGAACCGACTGGAGTATCGTATTCAATTATTATTTTGGATGCTTTGATCGATGACGTCCAATTGGTTGAATTCGACGAGGTTGCAGTTTTTGATGGTGAATTATGTGTAGGCGCTACACAGATTAGTGAAGGTTGGGACTGGGTGGATCCGCTCGATCTAATCGCTTGGGCAGCTGATCCTGGTAACGAACTTCCAGGTTTTACAGCTGGAAATGAAATGTCCTTTATGCTATGGAGTCCTGGACAGAACGCCGTTGATGCAACTGCAGAGTACGTTGAAGGAAACGGTACATTTGCAGACGGTCCATTTGCAGTTCTTTCCTTATCTGCGACTGGCCCAGGCGGTCCAACTTTAACAGTAGATCCAACCGATTATAATTTCGGTGAAGTATTGCTCGACGTTACCAGCACAACAAATATCACACTCAGTAACGATGGTGGTCAAGCAATTACAGTGACTGTTGGTTATGTTGGTGATGCTGCTTTTACAATTGATCCCGAAGGTGATGTTGTTGTTGCCCCCGGTGGTGACGAGACTATTCAGGTCAGTTTCACCCCGACTGAAGAGATCGATTATGCAGGTACTATCGAAATCACCAGTCAGCTCGGTAATGAAGCGGTAACCCTTTCCGGTGCAGGTACTCTCGATCGACATTTTGATCCAGTTGATCCAACCGGAATTATCCATACTTTTACAATCAACTCAGCGATGGTCATCTATGAAGATGATATTGAAGAAGATCTGAATGCTGGCGATGAGATTGCAATTTATGATGGCAATCTTTGTGTCGGTTCAATTCTACTTCAGGATCCAGTGGAATGGCCAATGACAATTCTTGCACATGGTGACAATGAATTGGATGAAAATGGTTGGGTTGAAGGAAATGAAGTCAGTTTCCGTGTTTTTGAAGCCAATAACAATCGTGAGTTGTTGGCAGAAGCGCAGAACGTTGAAGGTCCGATGGCATTTACCGCTGATGGTGAAACTGCCGCAGATTTGGTTGCCAGTTTTGCAAACGTAACCAACTTCTACAATTCAGTTACCATTCTTGGTGAAATGTTCGCGAATAACCGTTGGTACCGTGATGGTGGTAATGTTGCGGCACTCGATGGTTTTGCAACAGATACGTATGATCCAGCGTATGATGCACCGGAACCACGCGCTCCTGCATCACGTTATCTCACAGTCTTTTTCCCGCATGGTGGAGATGAAGGTTGGGATAACCCCTTTGGCAGCAACTTCATGGTTGACGTTCGTAACGGTAACGACGACCTCTCCAACGACATGAAGGTTTTTGACTTTGATGTCCGCACCGACTTCATTGGTCCAACAGTTAACCTTACATTCAACATTAATGAAGATTATGATGATGATCTTGGTGTAGTGCTGTATGATGAAGATGAAGATGTCTGGCAGAACTTACGTGATAGCAACATCTACTCCTTCACTGGAGCAGGTGCACAGGTAACCCGTCACTTCCAGCTTTATCTTGGTGACTCAACACCACCAGAAGTAGACGTGGAAGATCCTGTAGAAGGTGACACTCTTATTGTTGGTCAGCCATACATCATTAACTGGTTCGACATTGATATCAGCGTCATCTATTATATCATCATTGAATATTCTTCAGATGATGGTGTATCCTGGACTCAGATTGATCAGATTTTCTATCCTGATTTCCGGTTCTACGAATGGACACCACCGGATATCTATTCAGTCTACACACGTATCCGTATCACTATGATGGATATTGCTGGCAATGTCGTGATTTATTCTCCCGATTACGTGTTCAATATCGCACCTAATTCGAGAGTTGTCGGATTTGCACCGAACTGGCATCTATTCAGTTTGCCGTTGATGCTTGACGTTACTGAAGTTGGTCAGATATTCGGAGTTGATCCAGGTCCAATGTGGGTCTACGACTACACAGCAGCTCAAGGTTATGGCTTTGTTGAAGACATGTATCATGGTCCTGGCTATTGGTTGGCAAATACTGAACTTATAACCTTGACCATTAATGGTGAATCTGAACTCGAGCAGACCAATCTTGCTCTGAATCAGGACTGGAACATTGTTGGTGCTGCATTACCAACAACAGTATCCAAGTGGGATCTCGCCTTCAGTGATGGTGAACAAGAACTCACTTTCCAGGAAGCTGTTGATGCATTGTGGATTTCCCCGACAGTTTACCGTTATGACAATGTTGTAAATACTTATCGTGCATCAGACAATCTTGCACAGTGGAAAGGTTACTGGTTGCAGGGTGTTGCTGCCGGTATTGAAATGATCACCTATCCTCCTTATCCCGGTCCGCATGCGGAAGGATTTGTTGAGGAAGAAGGTGATGAGCTTGACGAAGATACCAATGGCTGGTTCCAGCAGATTACAACCACCATGGGTGATGTAAGTGATCACTTGGCTGGTTTTGGTGTTAATGTCGAAGCTACTGATGGTTTTGATATCTGGCATGATGTTGTTGTCCCGCCAACTCCTGCGAACAACGAATTTGTACGCGTTGTGTTCGATCACCAGGAATGGCGTGCACCTGTTGGCAGCCGTTTCAGTATTGATATTCGTGAAGACTTCAACCTCGGCGAAGAACTTAGCTGGTTTGGTACAGTTGAGGCTTCCGGCGAAGGTCGTGTTTCCATGTCTTTCAATGGTATTGCGGATAAACTACCCCAGGGCATTAATGTATTCATGATTCATGGAAATTCAGTTGTAAACCTGATTGAGAATCCAGTTGTTTCCTTCAACTATGATGAACCGTATCAGTTTGAAATCCGTATTACTGATGCGACTTCAGTTGCCGAAGCAAATGATGGTATTCCGACAGTATTTGCGATTGAATCTGCATTCCCGAATCCGTTCAACCCATCTGTAAGCATTGTTGTTGCTGTTCCTGAGATCACTGATCTTACGGCAGTTGTCTACGATGTGATGGGACGTCAGGTTGCAACCCTGCAGCAGGGTGAAGTACAGCCTGGTCATCTTCGTCTTAACTGGCATGCTGAAGGTCCCTCTGGGATTTACTTCCTGCGTGTTGATGCCGAAAGTGGCTGGACAGGTACTCAGAAGCTGATGTTCCTGAAGTAACAGATGTTTTTATAGCTATATCGCAGTCAAACGTCCTCTTCAGGGCGTTTGACTGCACCCTTTTTGTTCTTTGAAGCGAGAGGCAGTGGACATATTACGATGTATACCGGAATATTCTTTGAACAGAAGGAAGGATCTCACGAGTTGGGGTATTTCTTTCCGAGCAGGGAAACAGATTGAGTTTCAAGTATGCTTCGAATGATTTAGTTGCAAGTTAGTGTTGTTAATGCTAAATCATTAAATAATCTAGTGTTACCTGCCATAGCTTCCCCCCTTCTGGGGCGATATCGTGTTCGGATCTGTAATGTTTCACAGATCTCTATCTGGGAAGGATACTAATCCTTTTCCAATTCTATGGACTGGGAGATAAGATGCGTAAAGCATTGACACTCTTAACGATAGCAGTTGTTGTGTTTGGTTTTGCTGGAGTTGCAAACTCTCAGGTACACTTTGTACCAGAACCACCTGGCCAAAGCGATCACAACTTCTTTATTGATTCTGCCGCGCTCGATGGTGCGGACTTATCACCATTTGAAGATGAAATTGGTATCTTTGATGTAGCTAATGGAGATATTTGTGTTGGTGCTGCTTTTTACAATGGGATTGAGGGACAAGCCATTGGGGCTCAGGCAGCTCATCAGCTTGATCTTTGGGATGGATTTATTATTGGAAATGAGTACACAATTAGAGTTTATTCGTCTGGTAATGATGAAGAATATGATTCACGAATTGTTCTGAATGGTGGAGTAGGTGAATTTACCCAAGGTGGAGTTTCATTTGTTTCACTATATGCTTTTACTGGAGTAGAACCGTATTTGTCTGTATCTCAGGATACTTTGCAATTTGATAATACCTATGTTGGTCAAACCTCTGCAGCGGAAACATTTACACTTACGAACAACGGCGATGCAGTTTTAACTGTAAATGCAATTACTGTCGAGGCTGGATTTGAAGATGTTTTTACGGTTACCGTAGAGCCAGCACAGGTTGGTATTGGACAGACAGAAGACATTTCAGTCACTTTTTCCCCGCAAGCAATTATAAACTATGAAGATATTGAATTAAACATAGACACCGATGACCCAATTAATCCTGATTATATCGTTTATCTGAATGGTACTGGTCTTCAGCCCCTTCCTGAAATTGTTGTTTCTGAAGACACACATGATTTTGGACCTGTTTTTCTAAATACGACTGAGACTTGGTCATTTACATTTGAAAACACAGGTGGTGCGGACTATACAATTACTGATATCGTTATTTCTGACGCGGCGTTTGAATTTGCAACTGCCCCTCTCATTGTTGGACAGGGTGATACTGAGACGTATGAGTTGGAATTTACGCCAACCGTCGAGCAGACCTACAACGCCACGATTACATTCAGCAGTGACGAACTGGATGATATTGAATTAACTGTATCAGGTCAGGGAGTAGAGCAGGCATTACCAGAGATTGAAGTAAGCCCACTTGCCCACGACTTTGGTGAAATTGCGATAACGACAACCGACTCTGTAGAAATTTCAATTGATAATATTGGAAACGAAGTATTAAATGTAACGGTCAGTATTGATGGCGATGGTTTCTCACTGGGTGCGACTCCTACTGAAGTTGCAGTGGATGGCACTGAGACGTTCAAAGTATACTTTGCACCTGAAATTCGTCAGGACTACAACGCTACCGTAACCATCGATAGTGATGATGCTGACGAAGCGACTATAGATATTGATGTCAGCGGAAGTGGTGGAAATTATTTTGAACCAGTTGAAGATAGTGGTGTTGTTTACCTGGTTATTGTATCCGATGCGTATTTTGATCTTGCACAGATGAGTGAAGGTGATGAGGTCGGTATTTTTGATGGTGAGCTGTGTGTTGGGTCAGGTGTAATTGGGGCAGATTTCCCCAATACAGTACTTCAGGTTAGCTGTTATGGGGAAAGTGGTGAGAATCCCGGCTATACCAATGGTAACCAGATGTTGTTCGAGGTATTACATACCAGCGATGAACCAATCGGGCAGTATTCCGCTCGTGGGATATTTAACGATGGCAATGGAAACTTTGGTTTCGGTGCACTTTCAGAAGTGGAAGTTTACGCATTCACAACACCGCAACCTGAAATTGCAGTATCCCCACGTGAACATGACTTTGGTGAAGTATTTGTCGGGCAAGACTCCGCTCCATTGGAAGTCACGATTTCAAACACAGGCGATGCAAACCTGACCGTCAGCAGTATTGAGTTTCCACCAGAATTTGATGGTGTATTTGAAGTTGATGATGCAGGTCCTTTTACGATTTTACCGGATGCAGACCAGATTGTAAATGTTACCTTCTCACCTGCTGAGGAAACAGCTTACGAAAATGTCTTGATGACGATAAACAGCGATGATCCTGTTCTCGATGCGATAGCAGATACCCTTAGCGGTACTGGTGTAAGTCCTCAACCTCAACTTTCAGCCGATGATGCACACGCTTATGGTGATGTGTTTGTTGGTGATACAGAAGACTGGATCCTCGAAATTAGCAACACGGGTGACGCACAACTTATAATTGCAAATATTACCTCTTCAAATCCGGGTATCTTCTATATTTCCGAATACGACTTGAATCCGATTGATCCTGAAGGATCGATCAATGTAACAGTTACCTTCGAACCCGGAGCAGAGCAGCAGTATGCTGAAACGATTACAATAACCAGCAATGATCCAAACAGTCCATTTGAGATAGATGTTACGGGTAACGGTGTATTGCAGGCATTGCCCGAAATTGTCATCAACCAGGCTGAACTGGATTTTGGTACGGTTCGGGTAAGTGTTACGGATACATTGTATCTACGCATCGAAAATGAAGGCTTGGATGTACTCCAGATTACTGATATAACAAGCGATAATGCTGCATTCGTTGTGGTTGATCCACCCAATGAAGTCGCAGCAAATTCTATAGATAGTCTAGAAGTGCAGTTTACTCCTGATTCGCATGGAGATTTCACTGGAATACTTACAGTTGAGTCGAATGATGCGGATGAGGGTACAATCAATATTGATCTACTGGGTACCGGTGGGAATTATTACACGACAGTTGAAGAAACAGGTCTGCCGTATGCTGTGATTGTGACCTACGCACAATTTATCGGTTCACCTCTTGAAGGTGGTGACGAGATTGGTGTCTTCGATGTAATCGATGGTGATTCGTTGTGTGTTGGGGCAGCTATTATTCCTGATGGTCACAACTGGCAGGAAGATGATGCTATTGCCATTACGTGCTGGCGTGAAAATGAAGGTGAGCAACAACCAGGTTTCCAGGCAGGAGACACAATCGTTTTCGAAATGTTGCATCTGGCAACTCCTCCACGCCGTGTCGCACGTGCATATTATACAGATGGTAATGGCACATTTGGTTTTGGTGATTTAACCAGCGCACGTCTATATTACTTTAATACTCCAGAAGCATTTTTCAATGTAAATGCCAGAGCCTTTGAATTCGGTGAGGTGCTGATTGGGAATCAATCAGAAGAAACTCTTACCGTAATCAATCGTGGTGACGCTGACCTGACAATTTTCAGCGCGAGTGTTGAAGAGGGATTTGAAAATGTATTCGCGGTCGATATTGAGAACGAGATTTTAATCCCTGCGATGGAATCCAGTGATATAGGCATGATATTTACACCACTGGAAGATATTGACTATGACAGCATCGAAGTTACGTTGTCGACTGATGATCCAGTGTTGACTTCCTTTACATATTACGTTTCGGGAACAGGATTACCCCTACTTCCAGAACTTGTAGCACCGGATGAAATTGATTTTGGAACTGTGACTGTTGGGGAGTCTGATACACGTAACCTGACGATTACAAATACTGGTGATGCTGAACTCGTTATTTCCAACATCACAACCTCAGAGGAAATTGTCTTCCCGAACCCAATTGGGGAGGGTGATGGACAAATTCTTCCACCACCGATTCAGCCCGGCGAAGATTTAGTCCTGGAACTCGAATTCTTCCCACAAGCAGACAGTACATACAGTGAAACTCTAGAAATCACCAGTAACGATGGTGGGGTAGAGGAAACAGTTCATGTGGTTGCGCTTCTTGGAACGGGTTCAGTGGCCGATGCGCCAGATATCAATCTAAGTGTGACAGAGATTGATTTTGATAGTGTACGTATCTCCCTAAGTGTTACTGATACACTTTATATAAGAAATACGGGCAACGCTGATCTGAACATTCAAAATATCAGCCTGGGTGATAATGCAGACGCATTTACACTAAATAATAACCCGACAGTTATTGCAGAGGGTGATTCCGCTGCGTTGAGTATAACATTCACCGCAATTCAACTGGATTCGATTGGGACAATCCTTACAATTGAGAGTGATGATCCTGATGAGGCGAGTGTAACCGCTACACTTTGGGGCGTGGGAGTCAGTTATTACCAGATTGTCGAGCCGACCGGTGTCGCTTACGCTATTCTGATCAACAGTGCAGTTATAGACAATGTTTCGCTCGCAGAAGGTGACCAGATCGGTGTATTCACATTTGATGGGGAAGACAGTCTGTGTGTGGGAGCATCTGTTGTTCCGCCAAACTTTGATTGGGAAGAAGAGTTACCGATTACAGCCTGGCAAGCTACACAACTACTGCCTGGTGGTTACACCGTCGGTGACTCAATTTATTTTCAAGTTTTTGATTACAGTACGTTTGCCAATTATGATGATCCTTCAGTAGAATTCACTGAAGGAAATGGAACTTACGGTGATGGCGTTCTTGCACGGGCCTCAATAGAAATATTCACAACTCAGGATATTGAGCTGAACCGCACAGAGTTTGCTTTCGGAAATGTCAGCCTGAACACTGCAAATGAATTGAATTTGACCATCTCCAATGTTGGTATATTGCCATTGGAAATTATTTCCGCTGAAATAACTGGTGATGCAGTATTCACAACCCCAACGTTTGAAAATGTTACCATTAATGAAGGGCAGTCAGAGATTCTGACGGTTACCTTTGAACCGACAGAAGAACTGACCTATGCAGGCACTCTTACAATTACCAGTGACGACCCTGATGAACCGGTCATACAACTTGCCTTGAGTGGTACAGGTATTGAAGCTGTGCTCGATGTCGCAATTACGAATATCGCTGCGGATTCACTGCTCGACGATGATGCTACCTATACTGTCAACTGGACTCTGAACAGTTCTTCACCAATCAGTTACGTGGAACTTTACTATTCAGTAACGGACGGCTTCACCTGGACTCGAATTGATAGTCTTCCCGGTGTAGGGCTTGATGGTCCTACCACTTTCGATTGGACGACCCCGGCTGATACTTATGCACCGTATGCCGCTCTCAGGGTACACGCAGTGAATGAGGCACAATTACCCGCGAATGATCAAGTAGATATACAAATCGGACCATTCAGTCTTGAAATGACATTTGACCAGAACTGGTATATGATGAGTGTTCCGTTGCACACGACGTCAAACAGTTTTGGAAACATCTTCAGCGATTTTGATGCACCATTTTTCATCTTTGACTATTCTGCAGAAAATGGATATCAGCAACCCACCTTTGCTACTTATGCTCAGGGTTACTGGCTGGCTGTGACTGAAGAATCGACTGCAATAATTGAAGGTGATCCTGATATGGATGGCGCAGAATTACCTCTCGAAATCGAGTGGAATATTGTAGGTTCATTTATCCCATCATCTGTGCCACGTGACTCCCTGAAATTCAGATTAGGGGAGGAGACACAATACTACACAGATGCTGTCAATGATATGTGGATAACGCATCCGATTTTCGGGTATGACCCGGAAACTGGCAATTATCCTCAAGTAACAACACTTGATCAATGGGAAGGCTACTGGATTCTGGCAATTGAAGCTGGTGTCACGATGGTTGTAACACCTCCTTATCCCCTTGTGCCTACTGGTGTGATGGCAGTCGGTGATGATAGCCGTGCGAATGATAAACCAATAAAGCTCACCGATTTTACTGAATCTTCAGATCGCGAAGATGAACTGGATGAAACAATCTGGTCGGCAAATTTGAACATAAGTAGAAATGATTTGAGTGACCGATTGAGCTTTGGATTAAACCCGAATGCAACTGATGCTTACGATCCATGGTTGGATACACCGCATGCACCTGTTTCTGCAAGCAATACTTTCATCTCTGCCAGCTTCATCCATGACGACTGGCAACCTTCTGCATTGGGCAGGCTGTCAGAAGAGTATCGCGGTCAGGACGATGATGGTTTTGAAAGCTGGGATATCGAAATAATCCAGGATGAAGCTGGAGAGATTTCCCTTGTACTCGATGATATCGTCGAATCAATTCCTTTTGAATATTTTGTCTATGCAGATATTGGAAACACAAGGTATGATTTACGTGAAGAAGGTGAAGTCAGGTTTTTTGCTGCAGAACGTGAAATTATACAAATCCTCCTGACCACATCTGAAACATCAGTTGGTGAACGTGAGGATGCCATTCCAACTGAGTATTCGATTCGGTCGGTTTATCCGAACCCATTCAATCCGACGCTCCATATTTCAGTAGCATTGCCAGAGGCAACCACTTTGCATACGCAGGTTTATGATATGCTGGGACGTGAGGTTGCTACAATCGATCATGGACGACTGGCAGCAGGATACCATCAGTTTAACTGGGATGCACAAGTACCATCAGGAATCTATTTTGTGCGAATATCGAGTGCAGAATGGAATGATGTACGTAAGGTTATGTTAATGAAGTAGGTTTTTCTGAACGTATAGGAAAATCTCACAATTGAAAACAAACGAGTTGATCATTTTCGAGTGATCAACATGATTGCAGGAATTATAGATGAAAAGCGTTGTATCCATATTTATTTTAACGCTTCTCATTGCGGGAACAGGATTCACGCAGGGGCCACCGCCTCGTTTGAATATTGAACTCTCTGATGAGCTCTCCTCCGTTATCCGTGAAAATGGAGAATTGCCAAAAGCCCTGTCCATGTTTTCCGATGGCACTTTTAAGGTAATTCCAATACTCCATCCCCCTATAGA
>JAIOHU010000241.1 GCA_019912845.1 bacterium | reverse complement strand
AGTACATTTATATTAAACCCACCCTGAATGAACATCCCACTTCCAGTGGTCTCTCTTATCGAGTTGCGATAGAGGGTCGAATTGCTACAGCCATCCAGGTGTATTCCACGAACCCCAAAGTGATGGATATTGTTGTAGCTGAATGTTCCTGATGCGAGGTCTTCTCCAAAGATACCGTAATCACGACCACCATACATCTCAACATCAATGATTGTTGGTTCACATGGTGCCCTGAAACGCATGGCGTGACCGTCACGGTTGGCATGGTGAATTTTCCCCCCTCGTACCACAGGTGCTCCACCATCTCCAAAGAAGGAATGTCCGCCATCCACATCAGCACGATTGGTGATCTCAAGATTAAAAAAGGTAGGTGCTCCAGAATTGACACGTACACCATAGTCTTCAGCACCAAACATACGGATTCCATTAAAAACCGGATCCCCATTTTCAATCAGAATGTTGGTTTCACCAAAGAGTATTATGGTATTGTACATCATATTTCCGGTAGCAGTGGTCTGATAAGTGATTCCAAGCCAGTCGCCAGGGTTTCCCTGTGGACTATTACCTCGAAATGTGACACTATCCTCTTCTGCGCCGTTTACGATCAGTGTCCCGTAAACAGTGAAACCTAAGCCGGGGAAAAAGGTGACCTGCACCCCGGGGTCAATGATCAGTGAATCACCAACTTCAACAAATATATCATCATCCTGTACTATATATTCTTCACCCGCTTCCCAAATCCCTTCGACTGACCCAGAAACGAGATTTGGTTGGGCAAATGCAGAAAACGCTATGAGCAACAGCCCGGGGATAAGTGCGAGCAGCCATTTACGGTGGGCGGACATTTTGTGCCTCCTTACTAAGTCTGGTGTGTTTACTATTGGTCGAGAAAACATATCCAAATTATAAAATTATTGAATTATGGAATTATTTGGTGTTTCGCTGGTCTCTAAAGTTGGTACAGACCTATTACTTTTTCCTTTGCCAATGCGAGTTTGAAGCGACGATGTACTCTTTTGCTATAACTGCACTTAAGGCTGCTTCAGTAAGTGGATCGATTCACTTGGAACGATGGATTGGTCATGGCTTTATCCAGGGTTTATTATGTCCAACACTAGAGTCATTAAACAACTTACTGGATTCCGGCTCAACTCATCACCGGAATGACGCAATGAAAAACCGTGTTGTCAGACATCCTGCTATTTTTCTTTCGCAATGACTACCTGTTCTGCTATTAAATATTTCCTGAAAAATCTCCTTGATGTGCTCTGTGTTCTCTGTGGTTAAAATCAATTTTTTCTGGCGACTTTTTGCAGCACTTCCGCCACCAGTTCGACAGAATGAAGTTTCTTCTCAGGCACTCCATCTAGGTAGTCAGCTATTATATCCGCTGTAACTTCTGCAACTTCCTCGACTGTTTTGCCTTTTGCCCATTCTGTTCCCGCAGATGCTGCAGCGATTGTCCCGGAACAGGCACGCGCTTTGAACAGCATCTCTTCAACCCTGCCGTCAGCAATACGGATACTCACTCTTATACGATCAAAACAACCACCGCCCTCATGCTCGGCTTCGGCTACCGCATCGGCATTCTCGATTTCACCGATGTTTCGGGGTGAAGAAAAATGATCGAGATAGGTTTCGCTGAATTCACTCACAACTACTCCACTTCACGTTCCAATAGATTTCAAATCATTCGACGCAACGCTCGATACCACGAACATTGCTCTAATGAACTGGATTCCAGCTAACAGCACGCTGGAATGACGCAAAAATAATCACTTGAACTTGTAAGCCTTGCCTTCAGTGATTTTAACTGTCGCAGTCTTTACACCGGGCAGGTTTTCAAGGTGTTCACGTGTCTCCTCTTCGATGTTCTCGAAGTACATGTCATCAGTTTCACCCATCATCAGCTCGACAAAAACACTGCCGCTATCCACTTCAACCAGATGTACCATATTCATTTTGACAATACTGATACCTGTTTCGGGGTGGATAACATCACGTAGTTCACGAATGATGGTTTCATTATCCAGGGTAAAGTCACCTTCAACACTCTGCCCGGATTGTTCCGCATCCCACTTACGGACTGCCGCCTTTAAGCCATTTATCGCAAGCACACTGCAATGAATCTTGACTGCTGGCAAACCATCGAGCTCCTCTGTTACTGTCTTGGGAGTCAACGCTATGATTTCATCAACAGTTCGTCCCTTCGCGATTTTTGTCGCCATGCTTGCGGTTGCAATGTTGGACGCACAGCCATACGAACGGAATTTTATATCCTCGATCACACGTGATTCTCGATTGATTTTCATTGAATAGGTAATCATATCACCACAAGCCGGACTTCCTTCGGTAGCGGTCGCATTTGCACCATCCACTTCCCCAACATTCTCCGGGTTGGTGAATTCATTGATTACTTTTTGTGAATACTTGATTGCCATGTTTTCCCCTATGTACTGCTGAAATCGATTCTAATATATTTCTATTCACTTTTCTTCTTATAAAAAGTCTTCGCGTGATCGCTTTCACGTTCGCTGTGTTCTTCTGGAATGAAAGCCGTCATCGCCCGTAATGATTCTACTGTTTTCAGTGTCACCTGATAAGCATGCTCAACGTCCGCTTCGGTGTTCAAACGTGATAGCGTGTAACGAATCGAACCATGTGCCTCTTCATGTACTAGCCCAATCGCAGTCAAGACATGGGAAGGTACCAACGCACGCGATGAACACGCCGAACCGCTTGAAACATATACACCCTGCAGGTTTAGACGCATCAACACCGCCTCCCCTTCAATGTAACTGAATGTAATGTTGATACTGCCCGGGAGACGATTTGGACCATGCCCTGGCCCATTCAAACGAGTGTGTGGAATCGACAGCAGCTTTTCAGACAGCTTCTGGGTCAATGATTCTACCTGTGCCATCGCAACTTCACGATCACGTACTGCGATTTCTGCAGCTTTTGCGAATCCGATGATCGCTGGGACATTCTCAGTACCGGGACGGAGGTTCTGTTCCTGGGGACCGCCCTCCATGATCCGTCGCACTTTTACTTTTCTTCGCACATACAACGCCCCAACACCCTTTGGTCCATGCGCTTTGTGTGAGTTGAAGCTGGCGAGATCAATCGGCAGTTCTGAAAGGTTGAACGGCACTTTTCCGAGAGATTGCGCCATATCGGAGTGGAAAAAGACATCACGTTCCCTGCAGATTTCTCCGAGGGTTTTTATATCCTGCAAGGTACCGATTTCGTTGTTGCCATGGATAATGCTGACGAACAGGGTATCATCCCTCAGGCTTTTCTTGAGGTGCTGGGGATCAACCATGCCGTTGTCGTCAACATCCAGAAACGTAACTTCAGCGATCCCATTTTTCTGCCATTGCTTCACCAGATTACGAACTGAAGCGTGCTCAATGGGTGAGACAACCACATGCCGTTTATCAGGATAGTTCGCCAGTAAACCGGAAAGTGCCAGATTGTTGGATTCGGTTGCACTGGCGGTGAAATAAATTTCGTTCGACTTTGCACCTAGTGATTCCGCCAGGGAATCTCGTGCATCGTCAACGGCGTTTTCAGCATCCAGACCGAGCTGATGAAGTGATGCTGGATTGCCGTAACTGTGGCTTAAATATGGCATCATCGCTTCCAGCACTTCCGGGAGCATCTGTGTGCTGTCACCATTATCGAGATATGCGATATGTTTCTGTGTGCCGCTCATAATATACTGATCCTGTCAATCGTTACTGTTCCAGAAAAGTAAGATACGAAACTGCTTGAATCACTCCAACTTGGCAAATGAAAACAGAGCCGGTTAAAAGCAGTATATTTCAATAGAGTCTGTCCGAGAATAGTGCAATATCTGATAGACTTAATGAAATGGTGAAAGTTGCAGGCTTCTAAAAGATAGAAATATCATTACCTTCATGGATCCCGGCTCAACTCATCACTGGGATGACGAGACAGAAGTCGCGTATTCAAACAGACTGAACAAAGTTCATGTACCTATCGAGTGTTCATGCTTTCCTGTTTAAGTATAATCTTGATTTGTTGAAATTACACCAATATACTCTCCTTTAATCCTACTAATTTACACGAGTTTATTATGCCGAAACCACACGAATTTGCTGACAAACATTTCAAAGACACGATTTTCAATCGTATCAAAAAAGAGATCGATGCACGTGCCTTGATAAACCCCGACGATGTCCCGATCGCGCTACATGTAGGGGATACCTGGTTTGATCTTCCGGAAGAGTTCCATCAACCACTTGAGAATGAACCGTGGAACAACCGGCTCTCCCGTTACGGCGACACTCAGGGTGAGATTGAACTGCGAAGGAGCCTGGTACTCAAACTGGCGAATAAAAATAGGCTGAAGATATCGCATCCATCGCAAGTCCAGCTTGTTTTCGGCGCGACTGGTGGGCTTTTTCTTGCCATGCAGTCCTTACTCGAACCGGGTGCCGAAATACTTACCCTTTCGCCACAGTGGACTATCCTGCGTGTGGTAGCATCCACCGCAAATGTACGTCTCGTGGAAATTCCCATCTTTGATAAGGTCTCAGCGAACCCCGATAAGAAGGATATCGCAGAATATCTCGCGCCTTACCTGACCGATAAAACACAAGCCATCTATTTCAATAATCCCAACAATCCATCGGGAGTTTTCCTCGACCGTGAACACCTGGAATCAATCGCAGAGTTTGCCAAAGAAAATGATCTCTGGGTGTTGTCGGATGAAGCCTACGAGGATTTTGTCTATATCGACAAAGAATATATGAGTATCGGATCGCTGCCGGGGATGTTTGAACGAACTGTCAGTGTCTTCAGTTTCTCAAAAAGTTTCGCTGCAGCAGGACTGCGTCTTGGATATGTCGCAGCACCGCTTGGTGTGATCGCCACCTTGAACCCTGCTCATGTCGGTGTCGGGTATGAACCAAACCGTCCCTCGCAAGTAATGTGTTTACGAGGGATGGAACGATCCAGCCAGATTATAAAGCGTTTACAGGGGTCATACCGTGAGGGAAGACAGGCGGCAATTGACAACTGCAAGCTGCCGTATCTCTCACCGGATGGATCGTTTTACCTCTTTATCGATTTACGTGAACGCTGGGAAGGGCTTAGTGACGAGGCTAAGATGAACCGTATGCTGGACGCCGGTGTTGTGGTGTCACCCGGTGAGTATTTTGGAAATGCTTTTAATGGCTGGGCGAGGTTCTGTTACACCTCCGAACCAGCGGAGATTGTTGCAGAAGCTGCAAAACGAGTGAGTTTATTGTAGGGTGATTGTGATTCTTAAAAAGGCTAGTGAAAATCCATGTTTTTAACCGTAAATAATCAATAGGAGATATTACAGTGACAAATCCCCTGGAAACACTTGGCAATAGTACCCTCAAAGTTCGCCGTATCGGTCTTGGCTGCATGGGTATGTCAGAATTTTATGGTGGTACACGTGACGAAACCGCGCACATTAAGACCCTGCATGAAGCAATTGAGCTTGGAATCAATCACTTTGACACTGCCGATATGTACGGTTCTGGACACAACGAAGAGTTGCTTTCCAGGGCTTTCTCTGATCGTTGGGACAAAGTGATTGTAGCAACAAAGTTCGGTGTATTGAGAGGTAAAAATGGTGAGTGGCTTGGTTTCAGCGCCGATCCGAAGTACGTGAAAGAAGCCTGCGAAAAAAGTTTGAAACGTCTCGGACGCGAAACCATCGACCTCTACTACCAGCACCGTCCCGATCCGAATGTACCTGTGGAAGAAAGCGTCGGCGCGATGAAGGAATTGGTTGAGGAGGGAAAGGTACGTTTTATCGGATTAAGCGAGTTTTCTTCAGAACAGATCCGTGCCGCGAACGCTGTCCATCCAATTGCAGCACTTCAGACCGAGTATTCGCTCTGGACGCGAAATGTTGAGGAAGAGGGTATACTGGAAACATGCCGTGAGCTGGGAATTGCTTTTGTTGCTTATTCCCCCTTGGGTCGGGGCTTTTTGACCGGTGCTATTCCCAACCGGGATGCTCTGGATGCGCACGATTGGCGTCGCGAAAACCCTCGTTTCAGTAAAGAAGCGTTAACAGAGAACGCTCGCTTTGTCGAATTGATCAGTGACATCGCAAGCAATAAGAATGCAACAGAAGCTCAGGTTGCACTAGCCTGGGTATTGGCACAGGGAGAAAACATCTTCATGATCCCGGGCACAAGACGCATTGAACGATTGAAGGAAAACCTGGTAGCCTGGAACGTGCAGTTCAACGCTGAGGAGCTTGCTGAAATCAGAAGCCGCCTGCCAAAGGAGACCGCTGGTTCACGGTATTAAAGTCAGCGGGTTATAGAAATATTGGATGCTCTAGAAACACTGGTGCACTTTTCAACGTGAATCAGTGCGGCAGCTGTTTCAATGCATAGCTGAAATATGAGTACAAACTTCAATTGATGAATAGTTGAACCTCGAGCAGATCAAATGCTTGCTATCCAAAGTTTAAATTATAGCGTTTTCCGAAAGTATTGTCCGATCGCGTCATGCCAGCATGGGGTTAGCTGGCATCCAGGAAGGTATTAGTACTATTGATTTCAGGACTAATTGGAAGACGGCAATCCGAACAACACAAACATATAGCAGTTTAGAATGAGACAATAATTCCAAGAATCAGTATAGCTCAAAGTCACCTGTCTCCTATTTTTCAGAAAATTGAATATTTTCAATAAAACAGCTACGTTTGAGGTTTAAAACGAGTTGATATACTATTATATTATAATATTGAAAATTGATGCTGAGAAATAATGTAATGTCGAAAAGTCATTATCAAAATTTTGCATGATTTCATTCTTTAATGAAAAAATCGGCTTTGCAGCTTAAATCCACTGGTCATGCTGCTGATTGAATTTTGACAAAGGAGGGGTTGTCATGAGTCTCAGAAAATATCTACTTCCATTCATCGTATTCCTTTGTCTTCCTGTATTGGTGTTTCCTCAGCAGACGGGTATGCTCCATTTCCTCGGAAATAATGGTGAGATTCTCCTGCATATTCTTCCCGCCGATATGGACTCCCTCCGTATAACCTTACGTGATATCGACCGAGATATTGATCCTGAGGTCGTAGATGTGGTCGAGATAGTGATTGTATGCGAGGGTGACGAAGAAATTGAAACCGTTGAACTGATTGAGACTGATGTTCATACCGGTAGTTTCCGCGGAAGCATTCCTATTTCTACAGATATTTTTCTCCTGCAGCAACCCGGTGAAGAGCTTGTTGACCGTATTTTATCTGATCTGATTGCTGCGTATGGCGATTCCAAGATGGATGAATCAACCCTCCAAGCTCTCGAAGTAGATGCACGCCAACTTGCCTGGACTGAATTTGGGATTCATCCCCAAACATCTACGAATGAATTGGATGAAGAGGGTGTTCTTGAGGTGCTGACAGGGCAGACCATCGTTTGTACCTACATCGACCCCATTGATGGTTTACGTCAGGAAAACTCGATTGTGATAGAAGGAATTGTCGGAGGAATTGCTGGTGGGCTGTCAGGTACCCTGGCAGAAATTAATGGGATTTACACCTTTGCTGGTGATGCTTTTATTCCTGCTGGCGAAACACTGACCATCCCCGAGGGTACAGAAATCCGATTTGAAGAAGATTATACCCTGGTATTGGAAGAGAATGCGCGCCTAAACATTGAAGGAAGTGAAGAGAATCCGGTAAACTTTACCAGGAAAGAAAGCTTTGTTGATACACTTGAGTCGGGCTTCACAATCACCGGGATGCTGGGTTCAAGTTTATCCTGTACCCATTCTTCACTGTCTTACCTGAAGAGGGTGAATATCGATTCGCTATTTATGAATTATGGTGAATTCAGCCGCAATGTTTACAGTTTATACTGCGATTATGCAGAAGTCACAAACAGTCGTTTTTCCTTTGCACGAGAATCGAGTGCATTGAGTGTTGAGAGATCATTTCTCGACAATTGTGAATTTAACAATAATGAAGATGGTCTCAGGCTACGAAAATATGACCATGAGATTTCCAACTGCAGTTTCACTGACAATCGTTCTGCAGGCATTATCTGCGAAGATTTACGTCGCAATACTACCCTTCTTCATATTTCCTCCAGCACCTTCACAGGCAATGAGACCGGTATTCGCGGACACTTACATGGAAATAGAGTTGAGTTCTTACTTGAGAATTCAACAATTACTGGAAATGGAATTGGTCTATTCTCGACCTCGTACTTCGATGCAACCTTACGAAACAATGAGATATTCGATAATGATGAATACGAAATATGGAACGAAGGTTCATCAGATGTAGACGCCCGCTACAACAATTGGGGTCAGGAAAATACAGCCTTGATCATGAATGGTGAAAATCCGCAAAACCTACCCTTCTTTTATGACAACTTCGATGATGAGTCGGAAGGAATCATCCATTATGCCTATTACGAAGGGTACGAGGGAGAAACAGTTAATGGTGAAATCCTATTTATTGATGACGAAGGCAATGTCTTTGAAAACAATATCTATCTCACCACCGATTCGATTAGAGTAGTAATAGTTGATGCTGACCGGAATCTTAACCCGGAAGAACTGGATACTGTACGTGTCACATTAACCTGTGAAACAGATCAGGAGGAGGAAGTGCTTCTTCTGACCGAAACAGAGAACAATAGCGGACGTTATCGTGGAGCAATACCAGTTGACATGCAGGAGGAACTTGCAGTAGGACCTGAAAATGGAGGTGAACTGGATGAAGAAGGTGTGCTGGAAGTAATTATCAGTGAAAGTATCCTCGTCGACTATTTCGATTTATACAGTGAGTACGGCTCTGCAGAACATTTTACTGCTATTGCTGGATTTGGGGTAATCACTGGTCCTGTTTCGGGGATATGGACTGCAGAAAACAATCCATATATCATTGGCGGTTGGCTGAATGTGCCTGATGATTCTGAGTTAATCATTGAGGCTGGCTGTGAAATATTAATTCGAGGAAACAGTAGACTT
The DNA here is from genome assembly GCA_019912845.1 of bacterium. Lineage (GTDB taxonomy): Bacteria > Electryoneota > Electryoneia > Electryoneales > Electryoneaceae > JAIOHU01. The sequence goes on along the minus strand of JAIOHU010000241.1, from coordinate 7,726 downwards.
CAGGTAGATGGTGAATTGCATATCCTGGGGACAGAAGAGGACTCGGTTCGATTCAATACTTACGATGGTGAGCAATCCTCGTATCGTATTGAAGGTGTGAATTCCGCTAATTATGCCATTTTTGAAAATGGGTATTGGGTCGAAACTGCGATGACAATTTCAGATATTGAAAATTGCCGTTTCTCTTACATGGATGGAACATTGAATGCAGTTAATTCTAATATTTCTTCTTGTGACTTTTACAATACTGGCAGTGTTCTGATTGATGGTGAGACAACTATAACAGATTGCTATTTCTTAAATGAAGATGATTATGCTGTCAGGAATGGATTTAATCTGGAAGGGTTTATAACAAACTGTCATTTTGAAGGCTACACTTACGGTGTACTCCTTGACGACGATGTAGTGTCGTTAACCATAGATAATTGTATTTTTCGTGACATTGAGAGTTATGCAATTAGGGTAAGAGCTAGAGACGACGTGATGAGTTCGTTTCGAGATATAGTTGTCCGTAACTGTGACTTTGGTGTATCAAACGAATTCCTGATAAAAAATAACAGTCCGCTGCACCTCGATCTCCGTGGAAATACATGGGATGAACAAACTCAGCAGGAAATGAGCGAAGCTGACTACCCAACTAACATCGCAGCATTTGAAGATGGTTTTGATGATGCAGTTTACGGTGAAATTGTCTATACGGGGTTTGAAGGTGATGAGCACCAATATAATTACAGCAGTGAATTACTCTTCTGGGGGAATGGGGATCAGGAATTACGTCTTCCCGAATTAAATAATTCAGACACCCTGTTTATCGTCCTACGTGATCGAGACCTCGACCTTGATGATGATTTACCCGAAACTGCAGAGGTAGAAGTATCATCTCCTTCCGAGGAAAATCCTGAGACAGTAACTTTGATCGAAACCGAAAATGCTTCAGGTATTTTTTACGGATCTATCGTGATCAACAATGGAGAGGGTGACGGAATCCTGGAAGTTGAAAATGGTGAGTTGATCACAATCGAAAGAGATGATGAATTTGATAACTGGGGAGAACCCCAGACATCCACTGTTTCCACCATCTATCGCAGAGACCTCGGATATGATGTGTGGACGCTTGCGGATTCACCAATTGAATTGGTCGACTACGAGGAGCAGCCGGAAGACAGACCGCTCTTCATCGAAGCGGGTGTGGTGGTGCATTTCTACAATGACACGCACTTCGATTCGGTCTTTGTACAGGGTACTGCGGAAAATCCGGTTGTATTCACATCCACTATTGAAGGCTGCTCAGTTAGATTAGCAAGTGCTGATATTACTAACCTGAACTGTTCTGGTTTGGAATGGGTATTGATACGGGGTAATGTGAGAAACTCGATTTTCACAAATATTGTGCAAGGAGTTGACAGCTACGGTATAATGGATTCATGTGAGATATCAGGTACAATAAATAATAATGGTCGATATGCTATTGAATTTGGTGGGGTGTTAAGTAACTCCTACATCCATCACAATGATGATGGTGTTGCAATGAAGAATGGAATTATGGCGAATTGTTTAATAGAAGGAAATACGAGGTTTGGTTTTTTAGGTTACGATAACTATGTCGATTCTTCAAACGTAATTACAAACTGCACATTTGTAGATAATGATACAGCCTTATGTATCAGAGAACCGGAATACCCGGATTTTGTACGAAATTATAAAATCTATCGCTGCCGTTTTGAGGGTAATACTCGTGACGTATGGATAACCGGCTCATCACTTGACGTGAACTTTTACAAAAATAGTATTTATGGTACTTTTGCGATTGCATACGATGACCATCCGTACGTTGAAGCCAGACAAAATTATTGGGGTGAATATTCAACCTCACAGATGGAAGAGAGTGATGAGCTCATTGATATATCATTTATAATAGATCAATTCGATGATCCACATCGAGGTCTGGTTTATTATTATGATTACGTCACCGGTGATTTTGCTGATGAAGCTGAACATTACGAACCGGTGGATTCCAGCTCTTGGTCTTCCTATTTAACGATTAATCAGATACATACAGATCAAGAGTTGCCCGAGGATATTGAATTCGGAGTTTTTGATGGAGAGTTATGTGTAGGCGCAGGTAAGGGGATCGGGTACTTCCCTCTGGCAATTCAATTGTATGAAGCCGATCCTGTCCGCAATCAACCCGGTTTTTACTCAGGAAATCCGATTACCATTCGTATGTGGAACCCACAGGTGCAAGATGAAATGAATATTGCGGTAATCTCTGAAATTGGTAATCTTAAATTCAAACACTGGGATATTGAGGAAGTCGATATCTTTCTTGATGATGTTGGTTCTGCCACTCCACTTCGAGCAAACTATTTTGAGCTAATCAGTTTTAACCGGAATCCTCTTCATCTTCCCAGTGAAAATGTGTTTGGAAATATTGCATCACTGGTGCTGGTTCAAGACCACGAAGGAGGTGTCTATATTCCAAATTTTGTGAATACGCTTGGTGATATTAATATGCGACGTGGCTACCGTATTTTTGTGCAGGAACAGGAAACGTTTGAAAACTTTGGCGAACCTCGTCAGACAAATCTCCCTTATCTGGTTAGAGAGAACCAGTGGAACTGGATTGGATATCCGTACCAGGAACCGCATGACGCTGTCACTCTTCTCCAGGAGGAGATGGATCAGATCGTAGTTTGGATGGCGGATGATGGACGGGTTCTTATTCCTGAACAAGAGGTCAATACACTTGGTGACTTGCAACCACTCGAGGGGTACATGGTCTTCTCAAATGAGAGGCTGACTGTTCATTATGATTTACCCGATGGTGTAGCAACATCCTACCCTGTCAATTTTCAGACTCCGCTCCAGCAGCTTACTGATGTTGTGCCAACCGGGCTTCCGTATCCGGTGCTGGTTGACCTCACTGATGCCGTCTGGCAGGAGAATCCTGCTACGGTTGAACTATATGATCGAACTCTCCTAGTTGGGGGTGCTGAGATCACTGAAAACGGGCAGAAACCATTTGTATTGCCTGCCTGGAAAGGTGATCCTGCCTATAAAGTTGTCGGTTTTGAAGAAAATAATCCAATCTCTATCGTACTTCGTGACGAAGCTGGCGAAAAAATTCCGGTTCGGTTTTCTGGCGACCTGGAACCCAGGTTTGGAGAGGGACCATACACCTTATTGGCTCTGGATGCTGTGCCGCTTCCCACCCGATTCGAAGTCGAGTCGGCATACCCGAATCCATTCAATTCGACAACTGTCTTACCTTTCAGCATTCCTGCAGATGGCGAACTGGAGGTTAAGGTTTTTAACATTCTCGGTCAGGCGATTTATCAACAGGTACAGACCTACAACGCCGGAACGCATCGCTATGTGCTCGACTTGAGTGCCACGCATTTACAAACCGGAACTGGTATTTATTTTGTACAAGTCGCTTTTGGTGGAGAATCCAGGTTACAAAAAATTGTGATGGTGAAATAATCTGAAGCGGCGAGGACTCATAAGATACTCATCGTATTAATTAGTCGTCAGAAGGATTAATCTATCATAAATTGCAATCGCACCATGTGTTAGTAGTTCTGAGATTCCGTGGTTACATTACCACATGTTTTTACCCTTGAATAAATCTGAGGCAGAGCAGCTCAGCTGGGATGAACTGGACATTATTTTTGTCTCCGGCGACTGTTATATCGACTCACCACATATCGGTGTAGCGTTGCTGGGCAAATGGCTCGTCAGGAACGGTTTTCGCGTCGGAATCGTTGCCCAGCCACGGTTAGACTGCCCGGATGATATTCTGCAACTGGGCAGACCTCGTCTCTTCTGGGGGGTGACTGGTGGTTCGGTCGATTCGATGGTCGCAAATTACACAGCCTTGAAAAAACATCGTCGCTCCGATGATTACACTCCCGGTGGGATCAATAACAGTCGTCCAGACAGGGCATTGATCGCATACACCAATTTGATCCGTCAGCATTGCAAACCCTCCCCTCCGATTGTCCTGGGTGGGATTGAAGCGTCCCTGCGTCGAGTAGCGCATTACGATTTCTGGTCGAATGCGATTCGTAGATCTATCCTGTTCGATGCGAAAGCGGACTACCTGCTATATGGGATGGCGGAACGGTCTATTCTTGAACTTGCGCAAGGACTTAGGGATCAAACGAGAATTGATGATATCCGTGGACTTTGCAGAATCAGTAAAGAACCAGTAGCGGGCTATCATCAGCTTGCGAGTTTTGAAGATGTTAGAACGGACAAAGAGGCGTTCACCGAGATGTTCCGTCAGTTTTACGACAATCTTGATCCAGTTTCAGGGGTCGGGGTTGCTCAACGTCACAGTGATCGCTGGCTGATCAACAATCCTGCAGCAAAACCGCTTTCGACCTCGGAGATGGATGCTGTCTACGATATCGACTTTGAACGTGAAGCGCATCCCTCCTATCGCAGACTTGGTGATGTCCCCGCACTCAATACCATCCGCCACAGCATCCCCACACATCGTGGATGTTATGGGGAGTGTAATTTCTGCGGAATCACTGTTCATCAGGGCAGACGAGTCCAATGGCGCAGTCAGCGTTCAATACTTCACGAAGCGGAACAGGTAAGCAAACTTGACGACTTCAAGGGATACCTGACACTTGGCGGTTCGCCGACGGGAAATATGTATGGTTTCGAATGTGCTCGCAAGGACAGGGAAGGTGCCTGCCGTGACAAACATTGCATGACTCCGGATATCTGTTCGGAGCTTCCTGTGAAACATTCCGGGCAGATGTCGATGCTGGAGAAAATTCGTGCTCTCGATGGCGTCAAAAAGGTGTTTGTAACTTCGGGAATCCGTCACGACCTGATCCTCGCCGACAAAAATCACGGCAAACCTTTCCTGCGCGACCTCATCGATCATTCGATCTCCGGTCAGATGAAAATTGCCCCGGAACATAGTGATCCTGCGGTTCTTGATCTGATGGGAAAACCGAGCTCGAACGGCACAAAGGTCTTTGCTGAACTATATAAGCAGATGGTTCGCCAGAGTGGGTCGAAGCAGTTCCTGACCTACTATCTGATTGCGGCACATCCCGGTTGTGATGATCGGGCGATGTATGCCCTGCGTCAGTTCATGACTGAGGAGATGAAGCTAACCCCGGAACAGGTGCAGGTGTTTACACCATTACCATCGACCTGGTCTGCGGTGATGTACTACACTGAGCGCGATCCATTCACAGGGAAGAAACTGTTTGTTGAAAAACGTCCCGAGAAAAAGGAACACCAGAAGAAAATTGTGACAGGAAACTCCTCACATAAAAAACCGAACAAACCAGCTAATTCGAAGCGCGGATTCAAGTAGAGATATATACCAGCATTCACCCCGTCCATCTTATTTACACTTGTTCCAAATCTATTATTTTCCGCGCTGAAAAAGATTAATTTTAGCGATGAAATTGGCGGTGATCTTATTCAATTCGACTTCCATATTTTGGCTTTACCCAAAGTCTAATAAAACAAATAGTAGCTCGATTCGAAGCATAATGATTTCCGGACTAAGCAGAAACCTCATTAGAAACGATCCATTGCTCGTATAACATTTCATTCAGGTATTCGGGTTTCCTCGAGCTTATTCACCTTCCATGAAATCATCCATATCCATGCCGTTTCCATTCCCACCATTCATACGTTTTTTCTTGTCCTGGTTAAACTGCCTGGTCACGTGCGCCGTAATCAGAAATCCACGGTAGGAAAAATTTAGAATAGAAAAAGAAGTCTTCGGCAAAGGTTTCCATCTCACGTCGATGGCTATCCAACAAATAACGAACATTCAGTGCAATGGGCACTGATTATACTCACTACCTGCGGCTCGCCCATTTTTCCAATTTACGCTGTATATATCGATTGTTTGAAAGAAGCAATTCGTCTTTAATTGGCGAGAAGCTCTTTCCCTGCTCTCGTTCCTGGCGCAGTGCGATAGTTTCAGCGTCTAAATCCCCTGGGTAGACAGTAATCAGGGGATCAAACAGATTTTTTTTTGCATGGTCGTATAGCTCCAAGTCTAATCGATTGTTTTCTTTTGCTCGATCAATATCCCAGTCATACACATGTTCTTTTTTTCGCTTTGTGATATTTCTTTTCTCATAAACTAGACGCATTGACGGTTTTTTGAGAAGATGACGCAAAATCAGCAATGATTCATCGTACTTCTCCATCATCCCGGCGAAGGAAAACTTCTCATCAAGGATTTCCTTAGCTCGTTCCAGATTTTGTCCACCAGTTAGACGGTAAGTCATAAAGTTATTGTAGCTTTCTGTACTCATAAATTTATCCGATGTCCATGAAAGCCCATCAGTGTAGATGCGGTGTTCATACTGGGATCGATAGCGTTTAATCGGATCACGCAGAAATGTGAAGTAGGTGATTTCACGAGCGATTTCAGTTTCATAATCCAACCAGGGCGCTACATAATGACCACCGAACCCTGCCGGTCCTGGAATAAGACTGAACATCCGACGGGCAGCCCGTGGCGTAAAATAATCCTCATAACGATCGCCCCAGGAAAATCGTGCTGCCAATGAAACGTATGTGGGAAAATTGTTACGTAGAATGGCGTGCATGGTCGTTCCACCCGCCTTTTCCATGTGTAAGAAACAAAACATTCATACCTCCAAGACAACTTTTGTGTCTGGTGAGCTCACATACTATACTGATTTTTGGAATTATTGTCTCATGCTAAACTGCTATTTGTTTGTGTTGTTCGGATAGCTGTCTTCGAATTTGTCCTGAAATCAATAATAGTCATCCCTTCCCGGATGCCAGCTAACCCCACGCTGGTATGACGCGATCGGACAATAATTTGAGAAACGCTATATCTTGGTGACAACGATTCGCATTTAATTTTATAATCGGATTCAACTGGTTTTGAAAATTTATTGCTCCGGCATCAGTATACAAGCTTTTAACGTAATAATAAATGACAGCGTTTGAAATGCTCAGAACGTGCATTATTCATGCTGATTTCAAGGATGTTGCAGAACTGGAGGCAGGTAGTTCTTATTGTACCTGGGGGATCGCATCCCGGGAGATTGCCAGCTACTGAAGAACTACGTAGCGTATGCGGATATTAAATGTCACATGCTGGATCAGCATTAATTTCTACAAACTCGATTTCAAATAGAGTTCGATCATTGATGTATTGAAGTCGCTATGGTGAGTATGCTCTTAAAACAATTCGCTGCTTTCTGATATTCCACAACATCCGTAGATGTTGTGGAAATAGAAAGTGCTCTACAATATAGTTAAGGTTCACCTTGTTGGCTTGGGCTCGTTCCTGATAATGACGCATTTCTTATTTTCGCAGACATTGTATGTTAATCAAAATGACACGGTTATCCATTTAGCTCAGCTTAGACTTGCTCTGAATAACTGAACGTATGTATATTGTGAACACGCATTCAGTTTCCCGGAGATTATAATGAATAAGTCTATGTCGTTCTTTGAATTCAAGGAGCGTTTTCCTGATGAAGACGCCTGTTTTGACTATATGGTCAAGGTACGCTGGCCGAACGGATTTGTCTGTCCGAGGTGCAGTCATCAGCACGCCTATCCTATTCGTAAGCGGAAATTATTTCAGTGTGCTGACTGCAGGCACCAGGTCTCTGTAACTGCTGGTACTGTTTTTCATAAACTACGTCAACCATTGCAGAAATTATTCTGGGCTATGTACTGGGTTGCAGCCCAG
>JAIOHU010000022.1 GCA_019912845.1 bacterium | reverse complement strand
CTCTTAATTCGCCAGCGTGCGAGGCGATCGTTATCCAGTTCCTGGTTTTGATATTTGAGTGAGTGGATGGATTTCAGATTTGCGTAGTTTGCAAAAAGCTCGTCGGAACTGTTTTCTGAGAGCAAAACATGGATGCGTTGTGCTGCAGACGCAGTCGTGCTTAGAAGTATGGATAGGATCAGTAGGCTGAAGAGGTAACGCATGCTTGCTCCGTATGCCAAATTTGGCTTGAGATTTTCCCAAGTTTACGAATTCTACCGACGCTAAAAAACTAACCAGAAAATTGAATGCGTGTTTAACAGTCTTTTTGAGAGTGAATACAATCGGATATTTCTGGAATGCTGCTGATATGTTACTATTTCTAACATCTATATTATCAATACCTTCCTGGATGCCGGCTTAACTCATCACCGGCATGACGCGGGTGGGCAATAGTGTTTTAGAACAGAAACGGAAGCACACCCTCATTTATCCAATCTCACCAACGCGAAGCTCCAATTTATACATCCTGAACTACGGAAGCGAACATTGAACGTAACTCCGCAAACAAATCTTCTCTCCCTTTTGAACGATAATATTTCAAGACTTCAGGAAACCACTGCTCTCGTGCGAGAACCCCGACACTCTTATCTACATACTCCTGAATCAACTTGGGACGAGGCCCCCATACCGCTGAGATATTCCCCGATTCATTCAGATAAGCAATGCGTGGAACCGACCTTTTGCCCTTGTATTCCATCATATCCATGAGCTCAGGATGATCGTCCCGCAGAAAAAAACGGTATTCCAAATTCGGTGCCTCTTCAAGCAGACGAGCAATTAACGGCAACGACCAGGTGCAATCACGGCAATGCGCCATTGTCATTACAACTACTCTGCCACGAAGCTCCAAGTTACGGAAAAAGTCCAGTGTCTGCTGATCGTCAAGCTCATCAAAGCGTTTCTGATTGTAAACTGGTGAGCTGGTCAGCTTGTTGTAGTCTTCCCAACTCAATCCTCTCTGAAATTCTTCCAGGGAGAGAACTCCCTGGTCATGTGCTGCACACATCTACGTTCCCCTTACTTCCAATCCCAGGGTGTATCCCCGGAATCATCAATTTCCGGTATTTTCATTCCTGGCTCATATGGTACGCCGAGCCTGTATTCAGCCAGCCTGCCCATAATCGAACCGACAGGTATCTCACTTTTCATTTGCACTGGCAGACGATTTTCATCATCAGATATCCATACCCATAGACGACCAGTTTTATTGAACAGTCCTTCCGAAGTGATGACCGGTTCAACCTTCCAGCATTCAAAGGTGCCAGAGGGCACTTCAACTGTCTCCTTGCCATACACAACCACTTTCAGCGGGTATTGTACATCCTGGTCGTGCAAATCAAGATAAATATCTTCTCCTTTTTCAAAATCCTGAGTACGTATCCAGTATAATGATGAGATGACATTGTGGCTGAAAGGTTTGAAGGGGGTGAGTCCTTTGGGGCCATTTTCGTTCGAGATCGAAGCCCAACCAGTCTCATGGTTGTAATCAAAAAACTTTTGAGAACGGAAGTTGCCTTCACGTATACGACGTTCATATCGCTGCGAATACAATTTTTCCATATCAAAGTAGGAATGAACTTGATCGCGTACTTTGTAGAACAGATCAATTGTTGAGGTGCTTCTCACTCGACTACGAAACACGTATGACGGTTGCCCGAAACTGCTGTCGATTCCGATCAGGCTCATATCGCTATAGCCCGCACGGACGAGTGAAAAATCCATGTGATAACGTAGACGTTCCCCTACCCCGAAAGGTACATCACCGCATGCGAACTCTTGAGTTTGTTTCTCCGCCGATTTTTCCTGAGATAAAACGGTTTGCTCAGGAGAGATGAGCAGGAATAAGAGTAAAAACACATAAAAGAAGTGTCTCAAGGAAAACTTAGATGCTCTGGTTGTTGTGCGGGTCACCATAGTCTTTGGAAGATAATGAGTGTGATCAGTCAATGCGTGATTGCTTCGTTATAAAATGTACTTCTGACAACGAAGCAATCCACAGGTAATGAATGGTTCATAGACAGTTCTATTGTACTTCTCAACTAATGGTTTTACCCGATAAACTTCCAGGTCGTTCCATCTGCACTATCTTTAAGCTCTATATTTTTTGCTGCGAGCTCATCTCTGATACGGTCGGCTTCCGCCCAGTTTTTATGAGCACGTGCATCTCGTCTCGCCTCAATTCTCTCTTGAATCCAGGAGTCATCAATCTCTGTAGCAGTTTCAGCCTCAAATGGTTCAAGGATGCCCAGTGCATGGTTCCAACGATTCCAATAGCGTTCAATTTCACTTACATCGGCTTTGCTGGTTTTTGAATCGTTCGCGAGAGCATTCAATTCACGTATGGTTGTGAACAATGCTGCCAACGCTCGGCTTACATTCAAATCATCATTCATCGCCTCAGTAAACTGATCATCACCACGCTGCAAGACACCTGAAACCTCAGCATGTATGATACCCTCAGGATAATTCTTCCAACTTTCCCTGAAATCATCGATACGAGCGAGTGAATTGTTGGCAGCTTCCAGTGATTCCATGGTAAAATTCAACTGGCTTCGGTAATGGGTAGCGCAGAGCACATAACGGATCGCTCTTGCTTTATAACCCTTCTCCGTCAAATCACGGAGTGTGTAGAAGTTGCCAAGCGACTTGCTCATCTTCTTACCCTCGACGAGCAGGTATTCGCAATGCGCCCAGTACCTTGAAAAATCACCATCGGTACCGCAACGACTTTGGGCTATCTCATTCTCATGGTGAGGGAAAATGTTATCTACTCCGCCAGTGTGAATATCAAAAACATCACCGAGGTATTTCATCGACATCGCCGAGCACTCGATATGCCACCCGGGACGTCCCTTTCCGAGCGGGGTTTCCCAGAAAACATTGCCATCACGTTCCGACCAGGATTTCCAGAGCGCAAAATCACGTACATCATCTTTTGAGTCATACTCATCATTGCTGACACGTTCACCAATACGTAAATCCTCTAGCTTTTTGCCGGAGAGTTTTCCGTATTCTGCAAATGAGGAAACACGAAAATAGATTGAACCATCTTCGGTTTTATACGCAAATCCTCGTTCCAGCAAATCTTGTACGAGCTCTACCATTTCGTCAATGTGAGTGGTCGCACGTGGATAATGACTGGCAGGGAGAATATGAATCGTATTAAGGTCTTCAAAGAAAGAGTCAACATACACTTTCGTGATATCAGTCAACCCCTTTTTTTCCTCAAGCGCACGTTTTATGGTCTTATCATCAACATCCGTTATGTTCATTATCTGAGTCACTTTGTAGCCACTGCATTCGAGCCAGCGTCTCAAAGTATCCGCGAATATGTACGCGCGAAAGTTGCCGATATGAGCGTAATCGTAGACAGTTGGTCCACAATTGTACATACGAACGTGACCCTTTGTCAGCGGTTCAAACGCAACCTTCTTCTTCTGATATGTATCAAATAAATGAAAGCTCATGGTTCAATTTTTATTCTCTATTATCGTTAGTTTTGCTAAGTATTCCGATTCTCGCGGATCGATTCACCAAGAATGGCAGATTGGCCATGGATTCATCCAGGGGTCTGATAGAACCATTACTTGAACTATTAGACTTTGGACAAGTCCAAAGCCAGCTACAAAAACATGTCAGCCTGACCCGCCATAACCTTTAAAGTAATCAACTCCGGCGTGCAAGTGAATACTACCTACCCACATACATGCTCGTCAAAAAGCGAAGTTGAAACATACGATATTGACCGGCAGGCTAACAAGGTGGTTTTAACATGAAAAGCTGGAGTAGCCTGAAATCTTGCATTCAGTTGAAAAGCAAACAAAATACGCCTCAAATTCTAACGCTCTCCTTCTTGTGAATAATTGCGGGCTGATTATTGAAATCTTGTGCAGTTAGTGAAAATAAAAATCTGGATAACGGAAGCTGGAACATAATACCACACCTCCGCCAACAGAGGTAATTTTGAAATAGACTATTATGCTACTAATATTCTTCGATAGAAAGAAACTGGTAATCGCCACTGTGGGTAACTATTTTTCTTGATAAATTGATGGAATGGAATGAACGATCAAATTTTAAAATGAAATCTGATCCGATTATAAAACGAGGATGAATGTCTTTGTTGCTTAGGACTGGATTAATAATAATTTTATCCTGAATTTCCCCATCTAACTGTAACACTGAATTCTCTATTTTTTCTCTGAATTTATTTAGACCTTTCAGTTCTATTTTAGTACTCCCATGCAGGTAATTTGATATACACTCCAAAAAAGCGTTGCATCTATCATGAATATGGGTATCTTCAATGATTATCTTTTCATGATGTCTTCTCTTAATCAAATGAAAGAGAAGTTCTAACATTTTGTCAACCTGCTGATTTTTGGAAATCTTGTGGATGCCTGAAGCAATAAAGAAAATTGATTTGGTTTTTAATAGAGATAAGTACGAAACTTTTTTCCAACTTAGATCTTGATTTGAGTCTACTACAAGAAGCTTATCTACTGTCTTTTGAGCGAGAAGATTTTCAAACTCTTCTTCGGACATTTCCTGTTCACGTTTGAGAGATATAATTTGAAAATCCAAACCTTTGATAAAGCTACTATGCCCAAAAAATCTCTCCCAGTGCTCACATTTCTCTTTGTAACTTTTTTCTAATATACCTTCTTCGTCTAAATAAAGTGAATAATTATTCCATTTACACAGAAAATAAAATTCCTCAGCAACTTCATCTTTTTCAAGAAGTCGCGTCATTGCATTTGAACTGATGACAAAGTGAAGTGGGACACCCATTATTTAACCTAATTCTTGCTGATATTTTTTCTGATTTCACGACCAATGTTATAAGGAAGGCTATAAAAATCATTGGGCCAATCATTTTCCAGTAAACCATCCTCCGTCAACTTCATTTCTTCTACTTGAGGTGATCTATCCTTGTCAACATAATATATAGCGATATGTTTACGGTCTAACTCTTTTTGTGATACGGCAAGTTGTATGCCTCTAACAATGTGTTCACTATGAGTTTCAAGAATATAGGTTTTCAAGTTTTCTCTGGTAAATCTAGCAAACAATGAACCAAGTTTGCATTGAAGATTAGGGTGCAAATGAGCCTCAGGTTCTTGAAAAAGCAATGTACTATAGTCTTCTCTACAGATAGCCTCAATAATAACTGGGATTACTTGTGATATCCCAAATCCCAAATCAGATAGATGAGTAGATTTTCCATATCCTCTATAATCTTTTTCAGGGACTAGAGATAATTTCATTATTGCTTCTGCAGAAAGTTTTTCCTGAAGTACATGGCTTTCTATTTCTTCAAGATGAAAATCTAGTCCTTCAGCGATACACAAATATTCTAGAGCAGTATCAATTTTAAGTTCGTGGGATTCAAAACCCTTTTTGTTTTTTTTTAATTCTTCGATATCATCGGGATGAATATTTGGATAGGAGTCGTAATAGTGTTTAATAAGCAAATCGAAGATTGAACCGTCATAAAATTTGAAATAGTGTATTCCGTTGGGATCAAGTCTTACTGGATTTATCATGTGAATGTTATTTATATACTCCTTTAACTCATCCATTGCCTTAATAATGTTATCTACATCCAATTCACGGAATATTTCGTTAGCTCTATTAAGTTCATTGAATTCAAGATTTAAGGAATAGCGATTTTCCTCATGAATGTCTAAATAAATCATCTTGTTATCATGCTGAATTGTAATGGTATTATTGCTATATGAAACCATTGCACTTGGCAAATTAAGAATTCCGTTTTCAATAAAAGTATTACTTTTCAAATTTCTAATGATCTCATGTTCTCTAGCTATTACATTGTCATTAGCTGTAATTAAATTCTTAAGCTCTGAATCACGCTCCTCATCTAACTCCTTTTTCGACAAATCGCCATCAAGAGATACATTTCTTCTTAATTCAATCATATTCCTCAACTTATCTGCGAGTTTGTCTCTATTTTTAACTAGCTTTCTTCTTATGTCGTCATTATCTATATAGCTATTTACATCTTCAAATCTAGGAACAAATATTTCGATATCACCTTCCATTTTTGAAAAATCTGGCCAGGATGATTTTATATTCAGTAGTGAATTTAATATCGTCGATTTTCCGCCGGAATTCGGTCCCACAAATACAGTCAAGGGTTTAACGCTGATCTTATTGCCTCTTGAAGTAATTGAATGAATCATAATTGCTACCTGTTGGTAATTGTTGTATTTCCCCAAAAGGGACTGATACAACTAGTATTAATAAACTTAATCCGTTGGATAAACTCGACTATTTGAAGCCTAAATTACCTCTCCTTCCCACCTGAAGCAAGCGGATTGGATCACATAGAAAGAGGGATTGGCACAAGTTTTTTCCAGAATCTAATAAATTCATTAAAAGAGTTTTTCACTAATATGTTGGAGCTGAACCTAATCACGAAATGCCAGGGAGGGATAGTCCAGCCCGAATCGTTTTTTATAGTAGCCGCGTGCGACGATATAGTAGATCAACATGATCGCCAGATAGACCGGATACCCGAATATTCCGATTGAAACGGACAGTGCAAAAATCGAAATTTTTGTTGCGCCCAGCACTTTGTTACGATCACCATCACGTGCCGCATTGATGAAAAATGGCAGAGATGCCGTACTAGCCAGCAGCAATATCATATTGTTCTCGAGGACTGCTACAAGCAGAGCTGCAACGACCAGACCAGTTGCGATTCTAGTTGAATTTAGAGCCCCATATTTTACCGCAATGGTCATTTTATTGACCGCTTTATCGCCTTCGATATCGGGAATCATGGTCATGATGCCAGTGGCGGTAAACGCAAACGCGTAGCCGTAAGCCAACACCCAGTTAAAAAACGGCAGCGGTGTCGCCAATAACGACCCAACCAGGTAGCTGCCAAGCCCTCCAAAGAAGGTTGCTGTCAAAGACCCCCAGGGTGAATTTTTAAGTGCTTTTTTGCCAATATTGTAAATGAGTCCGGTGAACAACACCACAACAGCGACCATTATCCAAAGCAGCCATTGAAAGGTGAGCAGAAGGAAAAGTACTCCTACAGCGATCAGTATTTTCAAGTAAATTTTTGCGTTTTTGGTAGAAATGATTCCAAGCGCCAGGTAGTGCAGTTTATCATTCAGCTTGTCCCCGGAAACATCCTTCAATTGGTTTGCCAGGTAGACTGCACCGATCAGACAAAATGAACTTATCAGTACAAAAACAGTCTTTAAGGTATCGCCACCCATCAATGATCTGCCATTTGCCCCACACAACAGTATGGTCCAAATGGGAAACCAGAGGGTCGGACGCAGGAGAAAAAAGTAGTCTCCGATATCCATTAAGGAAATTCTGGAAAGTTTCTGTAAAAGTTTTGACTCTGACATAATGCAAAGATGCTAAGAGTCTGCTTAAACTGCAAGAGGGAATCTGGTACAACGGGAAACGGAAATTTTGAAATGAGTATGAACTTCCGCTATTTTCAGGAGTGGAAATTTGGCCGAGACGTAATTATGGAATCAAGCAGATAAAACCAATCATGGCAAAGCAGCTACAACTAAAAATAGAACGATCCCCGGAAGAGCTTTACGACTACCTCAATGATCAGGTAGAACCGCTCATCCACCTGACCATAACCGATAATCGAACCCGAATGGCGAGCTACCGTAAGGAAGGAAGACTGCTAAAAGTCAGGCTGCACAAAGCTTTCCTGGTAGCTCCCGATATTGTGCTTGATGCCGTAAGTTCGTGGATAAGCACGCCACGTTCCCAACCGCCCTTGCAATTGAAGAAATTCATCGAATCTATCGGAGCCCACGGGAATGGTAACAATGATATTCCGGGTATTCCCAATGAACAACGCAGGAGACGAATTCTTTATCCAAAAGGGCATGTCCACAACCTGGATGAGCTATTCGATCGTGTGAACCGTGACTATTTCGATGGAAAAATTAAGGCAGACATCACCTATGGTAAAAATACCGCACGTCAACGTGTGCAAACCAGACGTCTAGGTTCTTACCGTCATGACCTCAATCTCATCACCATTCATCCGGTTCTCGATCAGAGAAAAGTACCGGAAGATGTGGTTGCATTTACCATCTACCACGAGATGCTGCATGCACTTCAACCTCCCACCACCAGACGCCCACACAACGCTGCATTCCGTGCCGAGGAGAAAAAGTACAAGACCTTTGAAAAAGTTAAAGAATGGCGTGAGAAAAATGGAAAATTACTGAATGGTGGGTGGTGAACAGCTTCAGAACATATCGTCATTCCAATTTCAGTTTTATCATGCCGTGATCATTTTTCATCATAGTCATCATGTAAATTTTCTCCCTTCACCTAGTAACCAAACAGCCACTCGACCTGTCTTATACATTAACTACTCTCGAGTTACGCAAAATAGTTTATAGATTGATGTATACAGGAGGTAATTATGTTCCGCTCATTTGCAGGTTCTCTGATCATATCAATGTTGTTGCTGGTTACGAGTTCAACAGTCAACGCTTCACCCAAGCCGGAAATAAGCTGGGAGAAAGAGGGTGGTGACTGGGTCGCTACAGTTATCCTTAAAACAGACCTGAAAGAAAACAACAATTTGGAGGTGAAGTCCTTTTCCGGACCGATGACTTTTGTCGGGGATGCTGACCGTGCCTGGATTGAACTCATCATCGACACCGATGAAGGCAAAAAGGAGCATGCTGAGGAGCTGCTGAAAAAAGCGATGCCCAAGTGGGATTTTAACGGCAAAACCTTCACCTTGACTGGAAGTGATTACAAGGAAACTGGCTTCTTCTTCAAGGGAGAACGTCAACCAGCCTGGCAACTTATCGCTCACCTCCCTAAATCTTTCAATGTAAAAGCCGATACGAAAGGCGGTGGCATTG
>JAIOHU010000240.1 GCA_019912845.1 bacterium | reverse complement strand
AAATCTGAACATAGTCAGCATTCCCATTATCCATCACTGTCATGTAAGTCCAGATAAGTGGATTGAACATATTCGTGATTTCACCACCAGTGGGATCGCCGGGAACTGGGAAGTCATACACTTCAAGCACTTCACCTGTTTGAGGACGCATCTTCAACATGTGATAATTGTCGTCATCTGAATCCTGGCTGATCAGATACAATGTGTAACCATCGGGATCATCCGGGTGGATACCAAGACCCTGTACATAATAGTCTTCTACATCGTAGCTGTAATGAACATCACCATTCATATCGATAGCATAGAGGGTCTCATCAATACGGCCGGAAAGCCATAGCCAGTCGCTGTTCGAATCGTACGTTATCGCACGAACATTGTTGACTGGACAATCCATCTGATCAACAGCAACAACTGTGTCGCCATCAAATTCCATCTTGAAGATGTCGCCACGATCAGCACCATAGAGGTAGCGACCGTCAGTGGTCAGATCAAAGAAACCGGATGAACTGTGATTGTCAACTGGCTGGTTGTATGAACCAAGCAGTTCGCCATCTTTGTTGTAACGGTAGAGTTTGTTGTAACCGATATCATTGTTCACCGAACCAGCTACCCAGAATTCTGAACCCATGTAGGTAACTGCACGGTTACGTGTCTCTTCATCGGTCAATTCAAAGTCATAATGAGGATCCCAGGGATCATCAAGCTCACCATCACCATAATCACCACCGCCAACATTCTGCTCAGGATCATTGAACAGGATACGGAAGCTGTATTCCAACGGACCGTTACCTGTGTTGTTCAGGTTCACAGTCGTATCCGTCGAATCATCAGGAGGAAGCTCGAAAGTAATCGCCTGCGTGTCAATGTTGAACTCAGGATGACGAAGACCGTCGAATTGATAATCGGGTCCGAAGCTCACATCAATTGTGTCGTCTTCTGTAACTTCAAGGGTTATAAAGGTTTCAGCATTGTTATACCCGACAGCTTCCACCACGAAAGAATGTTCACCAATTACAAGTTCCGGGATAACGTAATAGCCATCTGCATCCGTAACTCCCTGGAAAACATAATCTGATGTACGAACAATCGCACCTTCAATCGGTTCCATGTTTTCGAACTGAGTGACATGCCCCAGTGCAACACCTGTGATCAGGCTGACGTTGGTGGTGAAGAGAATCGCTCTTCCTTCTTCCACATCACCCGCACCAGGTGCTGGGTTTAACCAGTAGCTGTAAAGAACACCATCTGACTGTGCTTCGTTTTCCATACCAACAGTTGCAAATGGAACTGTACCATGACCGCCAGTTTGACCGGTGGTGTGATGGATTTCTCCATACTGATATTTAAATTCATTGTCGCCAGAATAGGTATAGTGACCTTCCACTTGATCATAAATGATTACCTGGAAAGTACATGCTGAATTATTTTGACGATAAAAATCGTAGAGGTTGTACCACTCAATGATAAATCTGCTGTTTTCTTCATCATAGTAATAGTAGACATTACCATTGTTATGTGTGGTTTTCTCATCCCAGTAGACTGCCATCATATTGTGTGGGCCAAGCGGCGAAGGAATGGTAAAGTTACGCATGTTAAGGAACCATGCCTCATTACCAAATGCAGCCCAGCCATTTACACAAACTGTTATTTCATTGAACTCCTGACCGTAATACTGAACTTCAAATGGAAGCTCGATTAAGGCACTCTCGTCCTGATTGTTGCCATTATCCGTAAATCCGAAACTCTCGCCATCATAATCATTGTTTGGCGCGTCGGGGTTAATCTCTACCCAATCATATTCCGGTGCCAGATCATATCCAACATCCAGGTTATCAAAAGCATAATAGCCATAGCCATCAGGACCACAAGGATCTGATTCTTCTTTCTCGCCGATCTGGATGGTAACTAGAACAGTATCCATCTGACCTGTCTCTGAAGTTACTACGAGACGAGCTCTCGCCAAACGTCCCGGAACTGTCTCGGGATGTGCAGCAATATGGAAATCACCACTGGTACGTTGTTGACCAATATTCATGGAGGTAAAGTCAGCTTCCTCATCCGATACATTCATATATGGATCAAGACTGGTCAGAACGCCTGTGGATGCTGCCATATCACTATCACCGACATTCATCAGGCGAATGGTGATATCTGTGTTGTCACCAGGATCAAAGCTGTTGACTCCACTGATACTCACAAAAGCAAGCTGTGGCGCAGAAACCTTGATTGGGATTTCATCAGCAAATGTGCCAGCATCTGAGGTTATTTCAAGGTTAATGTGAACGTAAAAATCATGTTGCGCTTCAGGTGCGATTTCAACAAGAATCATACCTTCACCTTCCGAGGATTCATCGGCGGCAATGGTGCCATAGGTAATATCACCAGTTACACTAGTTACCCAGACTTCTTCCTCTTCAACAGAAGCTGTAGCAGAAATATTGGTTTGTTCCGTGGTACCGAAATTTTTGGCTTCAATGACTAGACCAATTGTTTCACCAGCTTCGGGGATGCCATTGTCATTACCAACAGTGCCATCTTCGCCATCATCCTGATAGGTAACTTCCATGTACCCGACCAGGTTTTCCTGCTGTGATACCATGATGGTATCGATATAAGGATGATGATTCTGGTGGGTTACAGTAAGAATGGCTTCTCCTTCAAAACGAATAGGAGAATCAAGTTGAACATTACCTGTGCCATCGGTGATACCTCTCGCGATCATCTCTTCATCATCGTCAACTTTGTAAAGAGTGACCCAGGTGCCAACAAGAGCTTCTTCGTCTTCATTCTGTACCGAGACTTCAAAATTATTCGTGCCCAGCAAAATTTCTTCAGGATGTTCAACTTCTATTGGTGCGGGAATATCTGTCCATATCCAAACCAGTGGATCACCCATCAGGTTGAATTTTTCTGAAAATTCACGATAGTAGTTTGCTTCTCCACCAACGTAATTGTTGTAGAGTGCTACCTTCGATCCGAAAAGACCATCACCAAGGGTAACCATCCTCTTGCGAAGCATCGTGTAGGCAAGACCACCAGACAAGGTGTTATTTCTACCGGTATTCGTGACGTGGGTAGCTGTACCCATTCCTGCTATACCACCTTTGGGGGTATTCACTGTACCAGCACGCATATAGGCTTCACTCATACTTGTTCCACTGTGCCAATCACCTGTGCCACAGGTAACGTCACACGCAACAAACAGCATGAAATCATTGGTTAGTCCGTTGATCTGGTTGACATTAAGACCGTCACCCACACCACCACGGAAATTATACATTGATACACCCGCATTCAGGTGATTGATGGTTTCCGATCGTGCTGGTTCAGCACCATTCGACCATGCGGTATCAACTTGTGTATAGCCAAGATTCAGCATCTCACTTCGCCAATACTGACCTACAAGAATCGTTGAGAGACCTGAGTAATGGGTTACTGCCATTACTGCACCATGCTTATACCAATCGGTCTCTTCCATGTAGGGAGTGCGTTCGTAGAGCAGCACCTTATTCACATATTTGGCGATATCCTGACTGGAATTAACACTGATACGACCAAGCGAAACATCGCACAGCTCTGTATTCGCTGTACCATTTCCATGCAATATCTGGTAGTAATAATCGCCGTAATTAAAATTAGGACCCGGGGGAATACTAAAATTGCCACCGTTATCGCCAACAAAAACGATGTAATCAAATTTTTCTTCCTGGCTTTCCCAACGGTCAACTAGTTCATTACGAATCGCTTGCGCACTCCAACCATTAATGTCGTCGGTGGTTAAGAAATCCAGTTCCCAACCTTTTTGAAGTTTCCACTCAATCCAGGGTTCCAAGTTATCCCAAATCTGGTCATCGTCTTCCATTACGACCTGAACACTACCTCGATAGAGTTCGTACTGATCAAGCTCTGCATCATCCCAGTCGAGCAATTCCTGGTACCAGGGTATATAAGCTCGGCTTAACTTGGTAGGTTGTGCCGGAAGCTCAGCACGTTCATCTTCACCTTCAAAACGAATACGCACCTGAATGCTATGGTAAACACGTGCTTCTTTACGCCTTGTGTTCACTTGCACTGGGAACAGGTTAAGTTTGCTGACACGAAAGACACGCCACATTGTTGGTGCAGACAGCTCCGCGATATTGCCCGGAAACCATTCATCTTTGGTTTCCCATGCAGGACGTAGCTCTTCTGCACGATCATCTCCGGTAAAAGTGGCATAGTCAACACCAGAGATAGTTTCATATTCAGCATTCAATATCTCAACAACCGCACCTCCGGTCGTCGGCATACGGAAGAGACGACCCGCCATCGGAACCATCGGTTGATTCTCTTCCTGATAAAAGCCGCCATTGATAAATTCAGCGACTTGAGCTGGATTTTCTTCTGTCCCAACAGTTGCCCAAATTGGTTGAGCAACTTCGAGAGTCAAAGTCACCGACTCGTTATCTATTTGTCGATCGAGCACACGTACTGGAAGTGCCGTTGTAGCATCTTCTACAGCGTTTTGTGCTCCATAGGTCACTACGAAAAGGGAAAGAACCGCAAGGACCGTAATTCCCAATCGCTTCATAATTTACCTCCGTTAACTCAGCGAAACCGTTTAGAATACTTCAGTTAGTAAACATCGATATGAATAGTAAGTTCTTTCGAATGCTACATTTATGGAAATCCCATAATCTCTCAAAATACTATATACTCTATTCTAAAACAACATTTTTAGTTGTTCTTCTTGAAATTGCTCTGAGATCGGCTCGACATGAAAATATCATATAATAAGGAGATTCCAACTGGTGAGGTATATCCTGCAGGTTGGATTAAATTTTTATTTGAAACAACAAAAAGCCGCATACCAGTCCTCAAAGCAATTCTATCTTTGTTGTTGATGTTGTATTCTAAATTAACTCGAACAGTTCCATGAAATCAAAACCGTTTTAAAATTTTATAAGAAAATTTCGTAAGAGTGCTCTGTCTCCGATTTTAGCTCTCTTTTGCAGAGGGATTATAAAAACTGTGAAGCGTGAATTCCAGAGAAATTCACGCTTCATCTAAATTTCCTTCCGAGAGGAGAGCTAATTTACCACAGGTCTCTCTCATGGTTGAAGTTTATTTAATGAGCATCATTTTCTGAGTCTTAATCTGCTGATTGTATTGCACCTGTATGAAATACTTCTCTTTTATCTGAGAGTGTTTTGCGGCAATAATATCTTTATCTTATGATAATCATTGTTCAGGAAAATTAATTCAGAGAACTCGAGCTGAAATTGAAGGGGTGAAGTGAAATGAAATTTGAGATTAAATACTGCGTCGTTTGAAACTATTACCCAAGAGCTGCAGGTCTTGCAGATGAGTTAAATGATCGTTTCAACGATTGCAAAATTGTACTGATTAAGGGATCAAGCGGTATCTTTGATGTCTGGATGGATGGTAAACTGATCTATTCCAAGGCAAAGACCGGACGTTTTCCGATGGTAGGCGAGGTCGCTGATATTGCCGAAAGGTTGATTTGATACTTATGCTTTTGTTCATAAATAAACAGCCATCCCCTCAACGACTATGTTTTGGGAATGGCTGAATATAAAAGTATCACAAGTGGATCAACTCACCTGCTTTGACTGTTGGCATTGGACTTGTCCAATGTTTAATAACTCAAGTAGTGGATTTATTAGACCCTGGATAAATCCAGGGCCGATCTGTCATTCCAGTAAACCTATCCACTTGAACGAAATCATCTATTCTTCATTCAATACTGCCTGCGCTGCTGCCAGACGTGCGATTGGTACACGGAAGGGACTACAGGAAACATAATCCAGTCCTACACGATGGAAGAAATCGATTGAAGTCGCATCACCACCATGTTCACCGCAAATCCCCAGATGAAGATGATTATTCACCTTTCTCCCTTTTTCAACCGCTATCGCCACCAGTTGACCAACACCAGCCTGATCAATGGATTGGAATGGATCATCTTCATAAATGCCCGATTCTACATAGTGCGGCAGGAAAGTTCCTGAGTCATCACGGCTGAATCCGCAACCCATCTGTGTTAGGTCGTTGGTTCCGAAACTGAAAAATTCAGCGTGTTCGGCGATTTCATCAGCGGTAATTGCGGCACGTGGCACCTCAATCATGGTTCCAATTTTGAAGCTGAGTTCGTCCAGATTGTTTTCTTTCTTAACCGACTCTGCAACTTCCAAAATGAGGTTACGCTGGTTTTCAAACTCTTTCGCATTCCCGACCAATGGCACCATGATTTCCGGATGAACCTCTACACCTTCTGCAGTTAGTTTTGCAGCAGCTTCCAAAATCGCGCGAGCCTGCATTTTTGTGATCTCAGGCATACTGATCCCGAGACGGCAGCCACGGTGTCCCAGCATTGGGTTAAATTCATGCAGTGATTCAATCTTGGTGATAATGTGCGCACTGTCTGTGTCCAGATCCTCAGCAATTTCCTTGATCAGAGTTTCCTCTTCTTTTTGCGGGAGGAACTCATGGAGAGGTGGATCGAGCAGTCGAATGGTTACTTCATAAGGCGACATCGCCTTCAGGATTCCGTAAAAATCATCGCGCTGGAAAGGAAGCAGTTTTGCGAGCGCTTCTTCACGTTGTTCACTTCCCTCAGAAAGAATCATTGCACGCATGGGACGGATTCTTTCGGGGCCGAAGAACATGTGCTCTGTACGGCAGAGACCGATTCCCTTTGCACCAAACTTACGAGCCAGTGCGGCATCCTCTGGATTGTCAGCGTTGGTACGAATTCCCAGACGACGTACTTTATCGGCGTATCCCATCAATTCTTTGTATTCTGCAATGCTTTCCGGGTCTGCTGCTATTGGATCAATCTTTCCAGCATATACCAGACCACGAGTACCATTCAGGCTTAACCAATCACCCTCTTTGTATTCCTTACCATCGACGACCATGGTGCGTTCGCGATAGTTGATGTCGAGATTACTGCAACCAACGATACAGCATTTTCCCCAGCCGCGTGCAACAAGAGCGGCGTGTGAGGTCATACCACCACGTGCGGTGAGGATACCCTCAGCAGCACGCATGCCATCAACATCTTCCGGGCTGGTTTCGGTACGAACGAGGATCAGTCTCTCTCCCTTGTCGCCTAGAACCTTCGCACGGTCGCTGTTAAAGACAATCTTTCCAACTGCACCACCCGGACCTGCCGGCAATCCTTTTGCAATGGGGTGTTCGGTACGTTCTTTTGCCGGATCAAGTTGCGGGTGAAGAAGCTCATCCAATTGAGATGGTTTCACTCGTTTCAAGGCGGTCTTTTCGTCAATCAAACCTTCATGCACCATATCAACCGCCATGGTGACAGCAGCACGTCCATTACGTTTTCCAACGCGGGTCTGCAACATCCAGAGAATACCATTTTCAATGGTGAACTCGAGGTCCTGCATGTCGTGATAGTGCTGTTCCAAACGTGTTCTGATGTCGTAGAGTTTTTTGTAGATGTCAGGGTTGCGCTCCTCCAGGGATGGCAGCATGTCATTCTGACCGGGTTGCTTGGAATCGATATTGAGAGCATTCGGGGTACGTGTTCCAGCGACAACGTCCTCGCCCTGAGCATTGATCAGCCATTCGCCGTAAAAAATGTTGTTTCCAGTGGCGGGGTCACGTGTGAATGCAACACCAGTGGCGCTGTCATCGCCCATGTTCCCAAAGACCATGGTCTGGACATTAACAGCGGTACCCCATTCTTCAGGGATATTTTCGATGCGACGATAGGAAATTGCGCGACGTCCACGCCAGGATTGGAAAACCGCTCCAATACCGCCCCAGAGCTGTTCCCAGGGGTCATCTGGAAATTCTTTTCCCAATACTTCCTTTACCTTCGCTTTATATTGATCACAGAGTGCTTTCAAGTCTTCCGCGGTCAAGTCTGTGTCGATTTTATACCCTTTTTTCTCTTTTACTGCATCCATCAATTTTTCCAATTGTGGACGTATTGCATCTTCCTCTTCTTCATATTCGATACCAAAAGCCTTCTCCATCACAACATCCGAATACATTGAGATCAAACGGCGGTAGGCATCATAGACAAATCGTTCGTCGCCAGACTGCTTAATCATTCCGGGAATGGTTGCACTGCATAAACCAACATTCAGCACAGTTTCCATCATCCCGGGCATGGACTGGCGTGCGCCAGATCGTACGGACATGAGGAGCGGTGTTTCTGGATCACCGAAATTGCGTTCCATGATCTTTTCAACCCGCTTCATCGCTTCACGAGATTGCTCTTTTACCGCTTCAGGAAGTTTTCCGCCTTCGTTGAAGTACTCTGTGTTCACTTCAGTTGTAATCGTAAAACCGGGGGGGACAGGAATTTTCAGGTTTGTCATTTCAGCAAGGTTAGCACCCTTGCCACCCAACAGGTTTTTCATGTCTGCGGAACCATCCGCTTCGCCTTCCCCAAAGAAATACACGTATTTCGTCACGTGGAATCTCCTTCTTTCGTTCGTTATTACTTTGTATATGATGTTTAGTGAGCTCTATGAAAATTCTGGGAAATTTTTCACTAAAATTAGTACCCGAAATATGAGCTGTTCGTTTGAAAGTTCCCGTTCTACTTCAGCAACTAACTCTCGCCTATTCAGTCATTTACTTAAAGGGACAATCTTTGAGAATTATTTCTCAATATCTGCTGAAAGATACTTTTAGATTTGGGAATATACAAGAGGGGTGAGGTTGGAGAAAATGCAGAGATTGTTGATTCTACACGGAAATCGATTTTGAAGATTTTGCCGCTGCTTTTACTCTATTATAAAGGACAATCGGATCCAGGTCACATTCACCAGGCCATTCGACAGAACCAAAACCTTCGTTAACAGATACTTTTTTAAACTCGTTCCAACTCCTAATCTGTTCAAATACCCCGTTAAATTCAATTATTTCATCCAAATCAACAACACCTTCCAAACCGTCTCTAAAAAAAAGCTGAAGTTTGTGTATTTTCAGTGGTTTTACTCTAACAATATCTGTATCCATGACTAATCCAATGGTTTTATCTTTTTCAATGGTTGATGTTCTCGTGCCAATTCCCAGTTTTCCAGAAGTTCTTGTTTATAAATCGTTGCCCATTCAACCACAAGCCCATAGCATCTAGGAGGGAGGTTACCCTTTAAGATGATAATTGGAGATATACCCACAATTGCGTTTTCACCTGAATATCTTACATGAAAATGAGGGGGATTATGATCGTTATAGTGCAACATAATTTCGATCCCATAAAAACGACATATTTCAGGCATCTATTCAGTCCTCTGATCACATTATGATAATTTAGAATGGGAAAACAACAATTTCAAGCTAATTCCTGTTATTCTGAAAATAGTATAGGCAATGCTCCCTCACGAAGCACTCTTCACACTTTGGTTTTCGGGCGTGGCATACTTGCCGTCCATGTGTGATCAGGTGCAAGTGGAACTGGTAGCTTTTACCCTCTGGTACCAATGGTCGCATTGCCTTGAATGTCTTCACCGCATCATATTTTTCCGGCACAAAACCGATACGTTTGCTGAGACGGTGTACATGGGTATCCACCGGAAATACATCCACGCCAAGTGTAAAACACATCACGACTGCTATCGTTTTGAAACCCATGCCCTTCAAGTGCCCCAGCTCTTCAACCGCCTCCTCGAAGGTCATTTCTCTAAGAAAATCGGCAGTATACTCACCGTGCGTTTCCTTCACGTATGCCAATAATTCCTGGATACGTTTTGCTTTTTGACGATTGAGCCCTGCGACTCGAACTACCTGAGCCAACTCCTCATGCGGAGCATGATGCACTGCCTCCCAATCAGGGTAGGTCTCAAGTAAATTCTTGAAAGCGATATCACGGTTTCGGTCATTGGTGTTGTGTGATAACAGTGTTTCCACCAGGCTTGCCAACGGATCGGCTGTGGTTGGGTGGTCGATCTCGCCTACATTTTCTTCAAATAATTGGCATACTTTTGCTACTTTGTTTTGAAGTGTCCGTTGTGATGCTGTCATAGGGTCAGGTGGTTTACGCATGGGTATTCTCTCGGGAAAAAAGATTTTTGGGCCTTCGCTATTTTATATGGATTGGTACCGAAAATTAGAAGTGTAAACGTCGTCATTGCGAAGAAGCATGGCGACGAAGCAATCTTATGCTGACTTAAGAGCAAGATTGCTTCACTGCGTTCGCAATGACATCAACACAGAAATACCTTTCTAACCACACAAAACAGCCAGGAACCAGTTTTTATTCTTTTGTTTTGAAGAGAGAATTAAAATAAGAATTGAGCAAATTAAAAGCCCCAATCCCAAAAATCAGGACTCTTCAGTTTGTTTTATCGGTAGTGGCTCTTCAATGAGAGCAGGATCAAGTTTTAGGAGTGGTACTTCTGGAGGCAATCCATCGGGTTCAAAATTCCGTCTGGCGATCTTCAGGAATCGTTTTATGAGGGCATGAGAAAATCCTTCCAACCCCTTCTTTTCGCTTTTGTGGAAACCGGGGAGAAACCTTTCCAGTTCTTCGTTTGCAGCTTCATGCAGCTCCCGTTTAACAGCATCAATGCCCCCCGCGAAAGCCTGGGCATGCAGCCATTCGAGGAACTGGTCAACATGATTTTCAATGATTCCCTGGGCGTCAGGAAGGTTTTCGCAACGTCGCTCTGATAGTTTTTCCAGATGGTATTTCATGTCCTGCAAGTCGATCAGGTGGATATTTGATATTTCACCAACTCGAGGATCAACATCACGTGGAAGCGCCAAATCTGCAATGAAAATCTTGTGATTGGGAGATTCTTGCAACAACTGAGCCGTGATGACAGGATGGCTCGATCCTGTCGCAGTGAAAATAATATCAGCGAGCTTTAATTCATCCCCCATTCTTTCCCAGGGTAGACATTCTGCATGATAGGCTGTTGCCAGTTTCCGTGCATTATACTCGGTGCGGTTAATAATTGTTGTGCTGATGTTTTTCCGCGACAGTGAAGAGACTATTGTCTCAGTTGTCTCATTCGCCCCGATTACCAGTGCTCGTTTAGCTTCCGTGTGCTTTTGAAGCAGAAGATCAACCGCTGCCCCGGAAACCGATATCGCTCCAGCAGACAACGCTGTCTCAGCTCGCACCTGCTTGGCTGCACGGAATGCCTGGTGGAATAACTTGTGCAACACTTTACCTGGTCCACCAAAAGCAGTAGCTGCACTGTACGCATCCTTTACCTGTCCAAATATCTGATGCTCTCCCACAAGCAACGAATCCATTCCTGAGGTGACACGAAACAGGTGACGAGCCGCTCCAGCTCCTACATGACGGTATGAAAATTCCAGAAAATTTTCAGGATCAGGGACACCGAGCTGACGATAGAATTCTACGACCTCAAGTCCATGCCGACCCTTGGAACGGTGCGCTCTGTAGAATTCAATACGATTGCACGTCGCAACTATCGCAACCTCATCCACTCTATGCAAACGTTTATAACGAAGCACAGCCTCACCAAGTTGCCGACGGCTGATTTGGAAAGGTTCACGTTCCTCGAGTGTGGACGTTTTGTGGTTTATGCCGATTACTGTAAGTACCATGACTTTCTATAGATTGAAGTCTATCCTTGTTCCCAGAGTTTGAAATACGACTCATAACCACTTACCTTTTCAACTCTCAAAACGCCGTACCTGGAATTGATGGTTTGATTGATATGGGGATATCTGACGACCATGGTTTGGGTACGGCGTTTTCAAAGTTGATATCACAAATACGCTACCCCTCCAGCGATATAACTGCATTCATACCCTTTGCTTCGTAAAAATATAGTCGCTTCATAGCTCCTCGGGCCTTTTGCGCACAAAGCGATCAGTTTTTTCTCAGGAAGTTCCTCATATCTCGAACGTAATTCTCCCATGTCCATCTCAATCATCCTGCCGCGTAAGAATGGAAGCTCAATTGCCGCTTTCTCCTCCTTACTCATGAGATTGATCCATGTCCAATCGGCGTTTCCACCATCCCTGAGCAGGGACGGATTGAGTTGCAAGTTTGATCCATTCGAGATCATTGCACCTAAATGATGCAATGGATCCATCGCTGTCGCATACGGAGGAGCATAAGCATGCTCAAATTTTTGTAATGCCGAGGGATCGCCGCCTGCCAATTCCAGAATCAATGAAAATGCGTCAACCCAGCGGACGACTTCTCCTTTTCCAATTACCTGCAACCCTGCGAGACGATCATTTATCTCAGTAACCATCTTCATCCAGACATCCTGGCTATCGGGATAATAATGCGCCTCAACAGGAAAGTTTCCCCAGTACTCTTTGACAGAACGGTCTACTGCTTCCATGCGTTTTGCCGGTTTTCCGGTGACAGCGATATTCAGATCAAAAACTTTAACCACTGCACTGCCGAGTACCCGTGGAAACGATGAATCCAAACCGTGAATATTGTCCGCAACCACCCTCCCCATACGGTTGGCAATGGAACCCAGAGGTAAAATTCTATGACCACGCTGCGATGGCATTCCGCAGCAATCACCAGCAGCATATATATCAGGGTCGGAAGTGCAGCCGTGTGAATCCACCAGAATACCGCCATGTGGTCCGAGTTTGATCTTCTGGCTGCCATCACTCATGAGAGCCAATTGCACATTCGGCTTCACTCCTAACGCCAGGAGCACACGGTCTACCTGAATTTCTTCAGCGTTGTTCAGGTGAACGGAAAGATGCGACTCCTTTTTACGAATTGAATTGATTGTTCGTCCAAAGTGGCAGTTTACCCCTTGCTCTTTGAGATGCTTCTCCACCAGGTATGCCATTTCCGGGTCGAGCATACGGGGGAGAGGATAGTCTTCCTTTTCAATCAGTTCTACTTCCACCCCCCAAAGTGCGCCAAACGCTTCACAAAGTTCCAATCCGATATATCCAGCACCAAGGATAGCAACTCGTCCGATCTCGTTGGTTTCCAATGCACGACGAAGTTTTTTCGCTTCGGCGGGACGAGTAAAACAGGAAACTTCATCAAGTTCACAACCAGGAATTTCCAACGAAGTTGGAGATGCTCCAGTTGCAATCACTAGTTTATCATAGTCCCATTCTTTTATCTGATGATTGGCTGTTGATGCGAGACGGATTTTTTTTGAGGCAGGATCAATATTTTCAACTCTGCTGTTCAGGTGAACATCGATGTTTTTTGTACGTTTGAAATAGTCCGCATCTTTTAGTTCGCCCCAGGCAGTTTCGACTAATTCATCAAAACGATCTATATCGCCTGATAGAAAGTATGGTAGCCCACAAGCAGCGTACGAAACGACATCGCTCTGCTCGAAAACGATTATCTCTGTGTCCGGTTGGAGACGGCGTAGTCGTGCCGCTGTTTTCAGCCCTGCTGCATCTCCACCAATAATGATTACACGCATTGTTCTTCCGTTTTCGGAATGAAATTGTATTTGTTACTTAATCGTGCATCCGCACCAGCCAAGCATCTCACCCCAACCAAACCAACCCAAGCCCTGTAGGGGCGAAACGCACACCAAAAACCTGACATCACTAATATCAATATCTTCCTGGATTCTCAAACTTCGGTCGGGTTCTTCCAAGCCGGCTCAACTCATCACCGGAATGACGCAGGGCATATCCTTCCTGGATTCCAGCTCAACTCATCACTGGAATGACGCAATTGGAAACCGTGTTTTCTTCCATGTCGAAAAAGCGCTAGAAAAGCCCGGCGTGAAGTTTTCACCGGGCTCAGGTTTCACGCACGATATGTCTGATATATAATAATTCTAAAATCTTACCTACGATATGCTTTCACGTACCGATAATGCAACTTTATACAAAATTGTAACAATCAAGATACCCGCAGAATAGACAGCCAGTGAAATCATCACCTCTGGTAAGGTCGGTGAATAGTGAACCACTTTCCCAACCGGTGAGGGAACAAATCCAGCAACAACCATCCCCAACCCCTTATCCATCCAGATAGACAGGAATACAAGCACGCTGGAAAATGCAAGAATCTTGTCTTTGCTCCTTGTCTTCGGGTTAATCAACAAAACCAGTGAAATTATGGCAAATAGTGATGAGCCCCACATCCAGGGCACAAGCGTATTGTTGCCCTCCAATCCAGTATAGAGCAGCTTGAAGTGGCTGATATGCTCTGGAATTCCACTGTAAACCGCAGTGAACACTTCGACTGTTATAAAAAACACGTTCACCGACATCGCATAGGTAACGATGATTCCGAGCTTATGGATCGCATCATGACCCGCATCAAAATTAGTGTTACGTCGCATCCACAATGCAATCAGGATAAGTAATGCAGGACCTGCAGCAAAAGCGGTCGCCAGGAACCTGGGTCCTAAAATCGCTGTCATCCAGAAGGGACGCGCTGCCAGACCAGAGTAGAGAAACGCTGTAACAGTATGAATACTCACTGCCCAGGGAATCGACAGATAGATGATCGGCTTGATCCATTTCGGCGGAGCAATCCCCTTACGTTCCGCACTGAAAGTTACTCTGCTGATAACCACATTCAGCATAAGATAGCCAAACACAACCACTGTATCCCAAAACATTAGTGATTGCGGGCTGGGGTGAAGGAATACATTGAGAATTCGAAACGGCTGTCCCATATCAACAAAGATGAAGCCCATACAAACAATCACAGAGGCAATAGCTATGAATTCACCAAGAATGGTTAGTTTTCCAAATGCCTTGTAATTGTGCAGGTAATAAGGTAAAACAACCATCACCGCTGACGCAGCTACACCTACCATGAAGGTAAACTGGGCGATGTAAAAACCCCAGGTGACATCACGGCTTAGTCCAGTAATGGTCAACCCTTCATTGAACTGTTTCAAGTAGAACAAGCCACCGATAATCATCACTGCCAGCAGGGCGCCAATCCATGTCCAATAGGTTCGATTTCCCTGAAGTGCTTTTTCAATCATGGCTACCTCAGACTATGTAATACACTTCGGGTTGTGTCCCGAGTGCAGGTTTACGTCGAATTGTAAATCGCTCTTCCAGGATGTGACGGATTTCTGAATTTGGGTCTTCCAGATCGCCGAACACCAGCGCGTGAGCTTCGCAGGCTTCCACGCATGCAGGAAGTTCGCCTTTTGCCAGCCTTTCCTCACAGAAAGTGCATTTTTCTACTACGCCACGCATTCTGGTAGGATAATCCTGGTTGAATTCCGATTCTGAGATGAAGGGACGAGGGTCACGATAATTGAAGCTACGTGAACCATAGGGACAAGCCGCTACACAGTATCGACAGCCTATGCAACGATGCCAGTCCATCATCACAATCCCATCCTCTTCACGTTTCCAGGTTGCCTTTGTCGGGCAGACATGAGTGCAGGGAGGTTCATCACAATGGTTGCACATCAACAGTGTCGGACTGTGCTTTAATTCTTCGTTCAGAAAGGGATTATCCTGCTCATGGAAAGCGTGCTCGAATCCTTCCTTCCAAACCCACTTTATCTCGTCTTTCGGATTATCAAAATCAGGTACATTGTGTTCATGATGGCAGGCTTCGATACACTTGGTGCAATTTTCCTGCTCATGGCATTTTTTAAGGTCGACTACCATCGCCCAGCGTTTGCCAACAAGCGGTCTTTTTTGTGGTAAATCGGCTTTTGCCAGTGCTTTCGCAGGTTTATCCAGCATTAACCCCAGTGAAGCAAGCCCGGAAGTAGCAATAAATTGCCGTCTACTGATCTTCATCGTTGCCCTCCTTCCGGAATATTATGGCATTCCCAGCAATATGGATTTACATCCATGTAGGTATGGCAACGGTCACAGAAATTTTCTTTGTTGGAATGGCAATCCATACAAGTTCCGGTCAGACTGCGGTTGTATTCCTTCCCGTTTGGTGCAACGTGGATACGATCACGTTCACGTACAACCTCGTCACGCCACTCATTCAGCAAATCCATGTGGTACGGACGCATATATTCTGAACTCATGACACACGCATCACGTCCCGGATCATCCGCTGTAATGATTTCCAGGTCGGGTGTATACCCGGCTTTGCCATTTGCGATGTTGTACCAGACCGGGAAGAGAATCAGTCCTAGAAAGATGATCAACCCCAGGATAATTTTTCCACCATCATACATGATCGGTCACCTCCTTTTCGGCGGGGGTGTCCCCATTAGCACCAGGTTCCTCAGCAACTGCTTCTTCCATATAGGGAAGAGGTTCTCCACGAAGGTCAGCAGTACGTGGAATTTCTCCCTTCATAACCAATGCATTGCCAACCATCTCATGAATACCACCGACCTCCATTCCCGGTACCCAGAACTCCATCAATGGAGGCAGCGTTGCCTTATCAATCGCACAAATACAAAGCAAGATGTTTGCATCCTTCTTCTCATGGACATACTTCACAGCATTTGCCCGTGGAAGTCCGCCACGCAAACGCATCTCCATGTTCTCGTCGGTTCCCAGCCCTGCACCACTACCACAGCAGAAGGTCTGTTCGCGTATTGTATTTTCCGGCATTTCAAAGAAATTGTTGCACACATTTTTAATCACATAGCGTGGTTCTTCGAAAAGCCCCATGGCTCGTGCCGGATTGCAGGAATCATGGAAAGTCGTACGCCAATGGTCATTACGCCGTTTGTCCAAATTCAGCTTATTGTGGTGAATAAGATCGGAGGTGAACTCTGTAATGTGAACCATCTTGGTTGATTTAGCGTTCTCGAATACGGTACCCGTGATAGGTGACTTTGGAACTTCCAGAAAATCAGCCGGACCATTCATTGTGTCCATGTACTGATGCAGCACACGCCACATGTGCCCACACTCACCACCGAGAATCCATTTCACACCGAGTCGTTCCGCTTCCATATAAATCTTAGCGTTCAATCTTTTAATCATTTCGTGTGAATGGAAGAGTCCGAAGTTTCCGCCTTCTGATGCGAAGGTGCTCCAGGTATAGTCGAGACCGATCTCATGGAAGAGAGCCAGGTAGCCAAGCAGCGTATAATAATGCGGGGATGCGAAATAGTCAGCGGAGGGAGCGACAAATAATACCTCCGCGCCTTTACGATTAAACGTTGCATCAACACGAATTCCGGTGATCTCTTCCAGTTCATCTACAGCAAACTCGATACTGTCAACCACACCATGCGGTTGGATACCCAGGTGATTACCAGTACGGAAGCAGTTTGATGCCGGAGTCATGATCCATTCGATCCCTAACCCAAGATCAGCGAGAATTTCACGTGCGATCATGGTTACTTCAGCGGTATCAATACCATACGGACAGAAAACACTGCAACGGCGGCATTCTGTACACTGGAAGAAATAATAAAACCACTCTTTTATCACTTCTTTGGTGAGTTTACGTCCACCAGTGAACCGTCCCAAAAGTTTACCCGCCAGTGTAAATTCGCCACGGTAGATTGAGCGAAGCAGCTCCGCACGTAACACCGGCATGTTCTTCGGATCACCTGAACCAATGAAGTAGTGGCATTTATCAGCACAGGCACCACATCGCACACAGATATCCATAAAAATCTGCAGGGATCGGAATTTTTTTAATCTCGTACGGATACCCTCTATGACAATTTCTTTCCAGTTGTCTGGAAGGTCCCAGTCCTCCGCTTGTGGTTGCAGCTTTTCTTTCGAATAGGGCAAGTCCAGGTATTTTTGCGTCTCAGGCACAGCACCGTAGCAGAATGTTCCTTTTTTGAACTCGACCTTCGGGTCCATCCAGTCCTTTTTCGGAGGAGAATAGTCGATCTTCAGCAGATCTTCCTGTTTGAATTTCATGCCTGTTCCTCCTTCTCCAGGGGCAGTCCAGCAG
>JAIOHU010000239.1 GCA_019912845.1 bacterium | reverse complement strand
CTGATAACCTGGTCAAGCAAATCATTTGTGGTTAGTTTTCCTGCGCAATTTGGATCGGTATTTCTCTGATTTTGCTGAGGTTGAGGTGTTCGCTCACGTTGTTGGCGTTGAGTTTGTCGTGTACCCGGGGTTGATTTGCGTTTCTGGTTATATCTCGGTGAGGGTTTCATTCCCGCACAACCGAGCAACATACCTGTTAGCAAAAGCCTGATTGTTATCTTGAATAATTGATGTTTCATTGTTACAACCCTCGTGCGAACTTCTCCACTTTAAGGATCACGCGGTTTGTGACTTTACGAAGTCGTCCACTGTTCATGATATAATGATTCAATCTGACCATGTAGTTATCAATGTGTCGAATGTAAGGTTCCACCCATTTCCCAATACATTCAAAATGTGAAAATCCATTCGCTGTACAGTTGACACAGCAATCAATTTTTTCCAATACACGGTTTACCCAGCTCATCTTCCCCCCGAATTTATTAATCGGCTAACGCCGCCTTTTTAAGTCTTGCAATAAGTTCCACCCTGCTCGCTGCAGAATCAAGTCTTTTCCCCGGATCATCCACGAGAAATGAATCATGAATTCCATCGATTCGTCCCGAAACTCGTGCCACTTTTACATTCAACCCCTCCTCCGTAAATACCGAACAGAGTCTGTGTAGCACACCAATTCTATCAGGACCGCTTATATCAATAATGTAGCCATTCTCTAATGGGGAAACACCCACCTCTGTCTCGACCAGTCCATCCTCATTACGAGTAAAAAGACGTTGACGTCTTTTATAAGCATCCAACATATCTGACAAGGATGCTTTCCCACTCACCAGTTCACTCCATTTATCTTTCAGCTTTTCGAGACGTTCATTCAGAGGAATACCATTCGCTTCAATATCTTCAGCACGAAAACGGTCAACTACTAATCCATCATCACGTGTAAAAATACGCGCTTCACGTATCCCTATCCCAAGCGATAATAGCAACCCGACTACCCTCGCCAGTAACCCAGGCTTATCATAAGTTACAAGCGTAAGCACAAGGAACCCATCCATGAGTTGAATATCCCAAACCCACTTCTCTCCACTTTCAACAGACTCAATCATTTCAAGGTGAATCGCAATTTCCTGCGCTGGAACACTCTGCCGATACTCCAGCTCCATTGAGGAAATGAAACGTTGTGCCCTTTCTCTGGAATCTGTATCACTCCCAAGTTTTGGAGCAACCCGGGCAACTTCTTCGGAAATGGAAATTTTCCTCTGTTTCCTGCCACCACTGAACCACTTTCTGGTCGCGGTGTACAATTCAGCCAGAAGTCGACTTTTCCAGGATGTCCAGACATCACTACTTACCGCTCTCAAGTCACAAACGGTTAGCATATAGAGTGCTTGAAGCAGTTCAACTGAACCAATTGCACTTCCGAATTCGGTGAGCATTTTCGCATCAGAAGCGTCACGTCTGAATGCCATCTGCTCCATTTTCAGGTGCATCCGAACGAGGGTAGCCACTGGCATTGCTAAATCATGCCAACCCAAACGTGTCAATGCCCTCTGCGCCATCTGTGCACCCTCAGTGCTGTGATCCCCGGATCGTCCCTTACCAATATCATGAAAGAGCAACCCGAGATATACGAGTTCTTTCCGGCTGTAATTCTGCCATAATGAAAGTGGCAGGTCATCTGGCGCGTCATCGGGCATTGAATCAAGCTTATCAATGGCAAGCAAGGTATGTTCATCTACAGTGTAGCGATGATAATAGCTGCCCATAGTCAAACCATTTATCTCCATCCATTCTGGAAGCCATAGCCAGTTAGCATCCAGTTCGTTGAGAGCACGGATCCGTTTACCAAAACCTTCCTCCAGATGAATCCAACTTCGTAACGCTTTACCCCATATCTTTGGTTCAGACCTCTGCCATTTCAGTTGAACTTCCCTGCGAAGTTGGTGACGAGTTCTCCCTCCCAGGGATACTTCATGCCTGACACAATAATCGATCAGCTTCAGCAATTTTTCTGGACTGGAAGCGATATTCCAACGTGCCTGGCGGTCAATATAAAGTCGGCTGGAACGTTCACTGATCCCTTGCCATTGGGAAACCTGTTTGAATTGTTGTTTTTCAAGAAATTTATCCGCCTGCCAGGTACCGAATTCATCGCTGAAACGTGAGATTTTTTCCATGGCGAAGTATAACCGACGCATGAACTCACGCATACGATGCCTCTCCTGCCCTGAAAAACCCAGCAAACCGGCAACCTGAGGCTGCCGTCCAACGCTTAAATGATCATCATCCAGTTTTTCTACATGACGCAATGCTTCCCGTGTTCTCAGCAAAAAATCAAACGAATACAGCAACTCCTCTGCCTCCTCGTCCGATAATAAATTGCTGTGCTTCATACGACCGATAAACCCACGAATCGCTGTATTTCTTTGACGACGGATTTGAAATTGATCACGACTCGCAGCTCTGCCGCGTTCCAACCAGTAGACATGGTGAATATCTCGCAATCCACCCGCCTGGAACTTGAGGTTGGGTTCGACAACCCGTACCACATCCCCATATTTTGCTCTTCTTGCTTCAAATTCTGCAAATTTTGAATGAATGAATTCCCGGATCGTCAACTCATCAAACTGACTGTTGATCCTTTCCTCAAGTTCAGAAGGAACCCAGGGATCACCCCAGAGAAATCGCGCTTCGAGAAGTGCGGAGGAACGGTCAGGTATGACAAGCAGTTCTTTTTTGATTTCCTCAATGGAAAGAATGGTTTGAGCTGGCGACCATCCTTCATCCCATAACCCCTGGATAAGAACACGTACCATTTCTTCATGGATCGGATTCCAGTTGCGGTGTATGATAATCAGGTCTAGATCACTGCGTATGACATTGTCGCCTCTACCAAATCCCCCAACGGCAAAAAAGGCAACCCCCAATCGTTTTTCGTGGTATTTGTGCAATAATTTTCGGAGAGATTCATCAGCTTGACGGGTACGATCCAGCGAGGTACGCATCCCATCCGCAGCTCGACTCAACGGCGTCATGACTATCGTGATCCTGAGCTTTTAAGTAAGCTTACAAGTTCATCAAGTTCATCAAGGTTTTTGTAGCGAAGAACAATTCTACCACCCTGATTAGAATGGTTTATTGAGACCGACACACCGAGGGCAGATTCCAGGGTGTTGGCGAGTTCCCGAGAATGCATTTCTGCTTGAGTAGGGGTGGGAGAAGTGGGAGTATTTTGCTTTTTCCTGGCATTCTGAGCGAGTTTTTCCATCTCACGAACGCTCAACTTCTTTTCAACGGCTCGATTTGCAAATGCAATTCGTTCAGAATCATTTTCAAAGGACAATAATGCCCGTGAGTGTCCTGCCGACAATCTCCCTTCAACGAGATGACGTCGTACTGGTTCAGGTAATTTCAACAACCGTATAGTGTTCGCAACAGTTGCTCGATCTTTTCCTACACGTTCTGCTACCTGCTGCTGGTTTAACCCCAGCTCTTCGATCAACCGTCTATATCCATCAGCGAGTTCAAGGGGATTGAGGTCTTCTCTTTGCAGGTTCTCCACTAGTTGAATTTCGAGAATCTGCTGTTCTGAAAGACCTTCCAAAATGCGGCAAGGTACTTCAAATAGACCAGCGGCAGTTGCCGCACGAAGTCGTCGTTCACCAGCGATTAGATCATAACCACCAGATTTGGGCATGATCAGCAAAGGTTGAAGTACTCCCTGAGCTTTGATCGATTCGACAAGTTCAGCGAGTGCTTTGGGCTCAAAACGGCGTCGAGGTTGACTCTCTCGAGCCTTTATCTGGGCAATTTCAATCTCCTGAATTGCCCCCTCAGCTCCAACTGCAGCATCCTTTATCAGCGCGGATAAACCACGCCCGAGTCTCTCTTTTTGCTTAGCCGTCATCCTTCTAGGAGTTCTTCTGTTAATGATAGGTAATTTTCTGCACCACGACTGGTGATATCATACAAAATAATCGGTTTACCAAAACTTGGAGCTTCGCTCAAACGCACATTTCTCTGAATAACCGTTTTAAATACTCTGCCCGCAAAATACGTACGAATATCATCTGCCACCTGCCGTGAAAGATTCAAACGATTATCGAACATGGTCAGCAACGCACCTTCAATGCTCAACTCGGGGTTCAAGTTTTTTTGAACCAGACGTATCGTATTTAGTAGTTGCGTCAAACCTTCCAACGCATAATATTCGCACTGAATTGGAATGAGAACTGAATCGGAACTTACCAGACCATTTAGTGTTAACAATCCCAGTGAAGGTGGACTGTCTAGTAGGATATAATCATAATTTTCTTTTATCGGAGCAATTGCCTTGCGAAACATCGTTTCCCTGGCAATAACGCTCACCAGTTCGATCTCAGCTCCCACCAATTTGATACTGGCTGGAAGCACATGCAGATACTCAAGGTCAGTACCAACAATCGCGTCTTCCGCATTCTGCTCCCCGATAATTACATCGTAGGTGGTGAGGTTATCTGAAGTGATATTGATTCCCATACCACTGGTGGCGTTCCCTTGTGGATCAAGATCAATCAACAGGGTTTTCTTTTCCGATACCGCAAGCCCTGCCGCCAGGTTTATGGCAGTGGTTGTCTTCCCCACACCACCTTTTTGATTTACGACTGATATTATTCTACCCAAGAGTGCCGCCTTGAAAATTGGAATAATTTCATAAGCCTGAGAGAGCGAATATACAAATTTTTACCCTTCAAGTCAGTAGGAAATCTATTCTATTTTATTCCGAAGCGATGAGACTGCTTATCAATTGCTACCGTGAGATAAATTATGATGGATTCATTGAGAGAATCAGCCAGATCATGCTGATCTGGCTGATTGATGGTACGCCCGGGAGAACTCGAATCCCCAACCTTCTGGTCCGTAGCCAGACGCTCTATCCAATTGAGCTACGGGCGCATGTTAACGGCTTCAAAAGTAACAGGTTTAAAAATTTAAATGCAAGCCGAAAAATGAACTTCAGAGACCTCACAATTTCTCTACTTTCTTTCTGAATCCTTGCCCTGCCTCCTTACTCCTGCCCTATATTATAAGTTACCTGTTTTACAGACTTCTACTGCGCTGGTACAAGTCCCAAGTAAAACCTATTCGATTTTATTTCTAGAGGTGATCATCATGTCCGATGAGAATTCCTGGAACAGGCGGCGGTTTCTAAAATCGCTGGCAGCTATTGCAGCAGCTACCCCATTTGCTGCACCAATTGCAAAGTCGTTTGCGAAGCCGACATTTAAAATTTCCGGCAAGACTGTAGTAGTCTCCTCAGCAAACGGGGTGAAAACAACAGAACTCGCCTATGAGTCGATCATAAGAGGAGAGGATGTCCTCGATGCTGTGATCAAAGGGGTAAACCTGGTCGAGAATGACCCCGAGGATATGACTGTTGGTCTTGGTGGGCTTCCTAATGAGCATGGTGTTGTCGAACTCGATTCGGCAGTCATGCACGGACCAACTCATCGAGCTGGTGCTGTTGCAGCATTGCAGGGAATTCGTAACCCTTCAAAAGTTGCAAAAGCAGTTCTTGAGTCCACTGATCATGTGCTGATCGTGGGAAAAGGTGCGTTAGATTTTGCAAAGATGATGGGATTTAAGGTAGAGAATTTACTCACCGAAAAGGCGAGAAAAAGATGGCTCCAGTGGAAGCAGGGGCTTTCACATGAGGATGACTGGCTCGACTCAACCGACCTTGAGGGTATGGTACCGCACGAAAAAAGAACCGATCGCCCCACAGGGACAATTCACTGCGCGGGACTGGATGTAAATGGAAATATCTCTTGTGTAACCACGACCAGTGGGCTGGCGTATAAAATCCCGGGACGAGTAGGTGATTCTCCCATTATCGGAGCGGGTTTATATGTAGACAACGAGATTGGTTCCTGTGGAAGTACAGGACGCGGTGAAGCCAACCTACAAAATTTATGCTCATTTTCTGCTGTAGAGTTAATGCGGAATGGAATGTCGCCAGTTGATGCCGGATTGGAAGTATTACGGCGAGTCGCTCGTCATACTACGGAACCCTATCTGCTTCAACCCGATGGAAAGCCGAATTTCGGGCTGAAATTTTATTTAATCGCACGTGATGGAAGGTATGCGGGGGTAAGTATGTTTGGACCATCCAAATTCGCTGTATGTGATGATAAAGGCGCACGGTTGGAGGATTGTGCCGTCTTGTTTGAATAACAACAAGGTTATCAGGGATACTCGTTGAAACAAAGATTTCGCCATACATTGATCATCCTGCTGTTTCTGACAGCATCCGTGTTACCAATGACTCCAGTGATTGCCGCTGAGGAGCTGACAACACCGTTGTTGCTTGAGGTACGTGATAATTTAAAGCAACAGAAAACCATACCTGCAAGCGATACTGCTCTTCTCCCTCAATTACTCGCAGGAAATTATTCGACTATTCAGAAATCAGAGTACTCCTCTTCTTCTCAGGAAAACATCGCAATACTTTTGCTCAGCTATCTTAAAAGTGCAAAGTACAGCGAATTCAACTCTACGCTTGAAGAGCTTCATTATTCGGAAGAGTTCAAACTCGACACAGTAAAAATCACCTCTCCAGAGCTTGAGTATACGATCCTGAAATACTTCGATGCTGTTGACAATCTTGAAGTAATCGCCGCACATGCTTCCCAACAACCCGAAAATCTTTCAATTGCACAACATTTATCTCTCGGTTACTATTTTCTACGGATTCACCAGCCAGAGAGAGCACTTGATATATTTAATGAGGTTTCGTCCACTCAATCTACAGAGATCATTCATTTTGAAGCTTTGGCTGGGAAATCTTCAGCACTGTATAAACTGGGTGAATATTATAAAATGCTTGAGGTATGTGAATCTGCATTGGTACAAGGTATCGTGTACGATGATCTTTTGTTTCAAACTGGACTCGCACTCATACGTCTCGGAAGAGTACATGAAGCAACCGCCATTTTCCAGTTAACCCTCAAAGCGAATCCCTATCACGAAAAAGCTCACTATTTCTTAGGAAATGGTTACACACCTCAAAATTATACTCAGTTCAAACGTGCCAATTCTGAAGCCTTTCCCGATTCAACGGCACAATTTTATTGGAATATTGCACTCGAACAATTAGATCGTCATCATTTCACAAATGCGAAACGTACCTTCCTCGCTATACGCAGCACCTACCCCCGTATGATAGATGCTCCGATCTATCTAGCCTCGTTAGAATTCTGGAAGGGTGATATTGAAGAGGCAGGTTTTTATGCTTCTGAAGCCTGGAAACAATATCCTGAGTATGGTAGAGCAAATGCCATATTAGCAAAAGTATTTGAGATGAGAAGGCTTCGCTCAAGTGAGGTGAGGCAAAAACTGGAAGCGCAGTTTGATCGAACAACAATACCGAACATCCCCACAGTCGAGCAATATGTAATCAACTGGAAAGACCTTTCCGACCGCCATAGAAAACGTGTCGCACTATCCCTTCAACCCTGGGCGAACTATATACCCATCCTCGCTGCTACAGGGCATACCCTCTATATCAAACCGATCCACGAAAAATTGTCCGATTCTCCTCATTTAGCCATGCTGAGCAATATGAGAATCAACCTCGATTCACGGTTATGGGATGATGTACGCGGTGTGGGAGGATTCCACACGGTCACTGGAATTGAGGATGTCGAACGTACCATTTTCGGTGGTTATGATACCGTGTTGCATGAAGTTACCCACCAGGTGCATGGCATTCTCGATACCGCCGACAAACAACGGCTTGAAGATGCATACCAGAGAGCACTTGCAGAAGAAAAGAAGGGGAAATCTGTTTTTCTCAGCCGTTATCAGGGATCAACTGTATGGGAATATTTCGCTGAGGGGGTAAACGGTTACTACTCCCCGATGTGGGGGGAATTTGATGAGCGTGAGGTTGTACAGGAACGATTGATCACACGTGACTCAACACTTGTAGCTATCGTTACAGAGTTTACCCAACGATCCGATCTCAAACACCTCACGCAAAATGGCTATCAGAATGCCATTTCACAGAAACTTGAGGAAGGCAATGCGCAGACTGCCTTGACCCTTCTCAACCGAATTCCTGAAGAAAAGAGACTCACTCCAGAGCTGCAAAATACTGCTTCTTTTATTTATAGTATCTTGGAAGATAAAGCGAATGCCCGCTATCACGCTGAACAGGCGTTGGAACTCGACCCGGACAATGTGAATGCATACATTCAGCTCGCGAATGTCTATCGTCAACAGGCTTTACCTTTTGACGAGCAAATAGAAATGCTACAAAAAGGCTTGAGCCGTTTTTCGGACGGGGATGCATTTGAGCTTCTCATTGTACTGGGTGAATTTTATTCTGCTGCTGGAAAGTATACACAAGCGTATGAATATTATTCGCAAGCGTTAGGACTTCGCCCACAAGCCCCCGATGCACATTGGGGAGTGGCAAAAGTACTCGGCGACAGCAGTATTTCAAGGGGAAGAGTTACCTCGCTGTTAGCCCGGTCAACTCAACACTTTGAAGATGTGATTAAAATGAGAAGTGGTGTATTAAAACTCCGTCTGGATTTTGCGCGAATCCTCCTACAGCATGGAGAATTAGCGAAAGCGAAAAAACAGATTAAAGAAGCTGAATTTCTAAATTCTGAAGCACCGGAAGTTCGGGCTTATATGGCATGGTATCTTTCTGAATCAGGTGAAACAGCAAGATCCCAAAGCATCATAGCGGATTTGGATACATCGAATAACTATTCAGATGATGTTCTGATTCTCGCAAAATCAATTTCTAAAGACAAAAACAACAATACATTTTCAACTGAACTAGAGCAACGGATATCAAATCCTCCGTCCTGGCGTTACAATCCAACCACTGCCTCTTATGAGGCTGTTGGAATTTATGAACCCTGGCAGAGAGACCTACTCAAATCAAACGGTTTCCAGATTTGACTACTATTCCGGAGAATCCATGAAACGAATCTTTTACACGATATTTTCATTATCCATACTCGTAAGCCTGCCTTTCGCAAGCTCTACAATAGAGAACCGAAACAACCAGCAGCAAATCGCAAATCAGGTAATAACCACCGAGAAAAGCGAAGATGGCTTAACCTTCTCTTTTAACCTAAGAGATTATCAACTAATTTCTGATGAATTGGATGGGGAAAATTTA
Organism: bacterium; assembly: GCA_019912845.1. Lineage (GTDB taxonomy): Bacteria > Electryoneota > Electryoneia > Electryoneales > Electryoneaceae > JAIOHU01. The sequence continues at coordinate 4,877 of JAIOHU010000239.1, read as the reverse complement.
ACTCGCCTGTTGATTGAAAATACTGAACAGCATGAAATGGATGGCATGCCATCAGTCCCAATTATTTCTTCCCTTTTTCGTGTCCCTCCAAGCTCGGGTGTGAATATTGAAATCCTTGACTATCAAGTTGAGGTTCTGGAAAATATCGATTATGCGTTCGTGAATGACCATGCCGGCGAACTAAAATATAATCCAGCGGTGTCGAAACAGGGTCGCTGGTTGCCGGAAATTATCTCCAATATCGGAGAAATCGCCATCCTGCATGACTTTCGTATCTCTTCTCTACATCTGCATCCAGTACAATACAATCCGGCTACACGTCAACTTCGCATATATTCGGACATCCAGGTCCAAATTCAGTTTGAGGGTGAAAACCCAGAGAATTCACTTCCTGCCTATCCGACAAAATTAAGTGAAGCCTTTCTTCCCTGGTACCGTCAACTGGCAGACTGGAACGAAAATGAACTGGATGATTTTCAACTCTATCGTGGTCATGTTCAAGTAATCGTTCAGAACAATCAACAGCTATTAAATGCGATGGAAGAGTGGTTCACCTGGAAACGTCAGAAAGGCTGGGAACTCGAATTACTGACAGAAGATGATGTTCCGGTTTGGAGCAATACTGCCATTAAAGCAGAACTCTTGAACCGCTGGGAAGAAGCTGAAACCAAGTTTGACCATATCGTAATCATAGGAGATAACACAGGTCCATTCTCTGTCCCGGTTGGTGCGATTCAGGGGGACCATGCATATGCATTGCTCGCTGGTGATGATCAACTCGCTGATGTTTTCATCGGTAGAATCAGCATCGAATCAGTCAATGATGCGCTGATCTATAAAAATAAGGTGCTATCATACGAACGTAACCCCGACATGGATAACACAGGCTGGTATACAAGAGGTATGGTAGCTGCCGGATCAGCTGTTTCAGGTATCTCGACTATTTTTAACGGAAGATATGCTCGAAACGCCATGCTAGATGCGGGCTATACCAGAGTTGATACCGCCTGGTACAATGATCGTCAGGGAGGCGTAAATGGCAGAAGCATAAGCAATATTAACCAGGGACTAAACTATTACCATTACCGTGGATTGCAGGGAACTGGACTGGGAATCAATACAATACGTAACCTCAACAATATCAGAATGACACCACTCGTAGTCGATATCACCTGTGGTACTGGAACATGGGCATACTCACTATCGAACACAGAAGCCTACATGCGTGCAGGCACAACCAATGTGCCGAAGGGTGCCATTGCTGCGATGGGCACAGCGCTTGTTTACACTCACACCCGTTATAACAATGCTCTCTCTGGGGGCGCAGCCGAAACTGCATTTTACCTGAAAACACCCACTGTTGGCGAAATACATTATGGTGCAAAGTTCAACCTTTGGCGAAATTTCCATGAAACTGATCCAACCGCCACCCGTAATTTCAGCGAATGGTTGAACCTCATGGGTGATCCGACTGTCTGGTTCTGGTCGGATGAACCACATGAACTGGATGTTCATGCCAATGTTGAACTGGCACTTGGTCAGAATAGTTATCCTGTAGAAGTCACCTCCAATGGTATCCCTCTAGAGGGAGCCTGGGTAACCTTTTACAAATCAGATAATGATGAAGAGGTGATTTCACGAGGGATTACCGACGCTGATGGAACTGTCTCCCTCCAAATTCCTGTGCGACACGAAGGTGAGGCTGTGCTGACTGTTACTGCACAGAATTGTGCTCCTGTGCAAATGGAATTAAACATCAATCAAGTGAATGATCGTATCAGCTTCAGCGATTTCTCTTTCCTGGATGATGGCTCTGATGGTACATCTGGAAATGGAAATGGTCGCCCGGAAGCTGGTGAAACTGTCGGCATTTTGCTGACACTTGAAAATTTCGGCGAAAATGACCAACAGAATATCTCGATTGTAGGCTTCACCACTGATGATATGGTTGAGATTTTTGATACAGAGTTAAATGTTAATCAAATCGATGCCGGTCATTCCCTTGAGCTGGACTCACCCCTGCTTCTCGAAATTTCAAGTCAGACAAAGCAGGATTGGAGTAGTTCGGTTGAGTTGGAATTTACATCCGATGCTGGAATATTTCAGGATGAACTCCAGTTCACGATTGACGCACCCCGTTACACCTACATCCAACAATCAACCGAACCTGAATTTGCACCAGGTGCTCAGACAACCCTAAGCATTCAATTGATGAATACAGGGCGCAGTGATGCGAGTAGAGCATCCGGTCATCTGGAAAGCCTGAGTGAATTGCTTGTTGTTGATGATGAGAATTGCACCCTCGATCCTCTTAGTTCACAGGAATCTACGTGGGTGGATGACATCGTCATCTCAGCATCACCTGCTGCATACAATGGGCAAACAGTTCAAACCATCCTCTATCTGGAAACTGATGATGGTTTTCTTGATACACTTTACATCCCGGTCACTCTTGGTTCTCGGGGTAGTTCAGATCCAACAGGACCCGATAGGTATGGTTATCTGGCGTATGAAAGCCTCGACATGGATTATCCCTTTGCACCCGTATATCACTGGGTTGAGCTGAATCCTGGGAATGGCGAAGAAGGGGTGGACGGCGAAGCTCTTGGTATTGAGGATAATGGCAACCAGGAGGATGATGCGGTAGTGATCGACCTCCCGTTCACCGTCCAGTTTTACGGACTGGAATACGATGAATTAACCATTAGCAGTAATGGTTTTGCAGCTTTTGGCAGTCAGGCTGATATGTCACTGCAACGTAACTGGACAATCCCCTCCCCACTCGGTGCAAATGCCATGCTCGCGCCCTACTGGGATGATCGAAGATTTGATCGTGACAACGATGTCTATTTTTACCACGATGAAATCGGGCAGCGAATAATCATCCAGTGGGATGAGGCAGAGAGTTATTATGCACGCGATGCCTGTACGTTTCAAATTCTGATCTACGACCTGGCAGGCGAACATGAGACTCCCACAGGCGATAATGAAATCATCTTCCAGTACAAGGAGATGAATCATGTTTATGGTAATAATACCGATGTGCCTTATTGGACAACTGGCATCGAAAACCATGACCAAAATGATGGCTTGATGTTGAACTATTGGAATCAACCTACATCAGGAAGTCATCTCGTTGAAAATGAATATGCAATCCTCTTCACAACCAAGACTGATGTCGAGTTAGGCAATATCACTGGTCAGATCACAAGATTAGAAAATGACGAACCGCTCGAAGGGGTTTCGGTACATTCACCCACCTACAGATATTCAACCCTCTCTGATGCTGAGGGTATGTTCAACTTTACGGATGTGTTAGTCGGTCAATATACAATCATTGCCGAACGTGAAGGGTTCAACACATCAATCACCACTGGGATTGACGTTCAGGAAGGTCAAACAACTGTTCTCAACACAAGCATGACACATCCCATGTTTGAGATTTCACCCGAACAGGTGAACATCGAACTCGAACAGTTCGAGCAGCATATCGAAAATCTGGTAATTGACAATGCTGGAAATGGCCCGTTGGACTATCAAATACAAATCATGCTCGAAGAACCTGAACAACTGGATGAGGATCACAATGGGTCAGAATTGGATGATCCCTGGGATATGATTCACTCCTTCCTGCTCAATCCAATCGAAAGTCGAAATCGCGCTGTAGCATTCGACGGTAATTTTTTCTGGATCGCGGGCTCAAACAATCTCGATGAGAATTTGTCAAACCTGCTTCATAAATATTCTCGTAACGGCGAATATATCGCTTCTTACCCTCAGCCTGTGAATAATCGAAGTGGACGAGGGTTTGAGGATCTTGCAATAGATGGTAATCATCTCATTGGTATCGACAACAATACCATTTATCGAATTGATATTTCAACAGACCCGCCACACCTGGAGGAAAGTATCCCTGTACCAGTGCAGGATGACCGCCTCTTTACTTTTGATCCAGAGAATGGAACATATTGGGTTGGTGGCACTTATGGTCCAATCCAGGAAGTTGATCGTGACGGCAACATTCTACGATCATTCGATGTAAATCTTCATGCGCATGGCATGAGCTGGCATCCAGGCGACCGTGAAGGAAACAACCTCTATTTCCTGTGCCAGGTTGCCGGTTCAAATGTCATGACTATCAAACGTATGCATCCAGTCACAGGTACCATTGAAGATGTTGAAACTTTAGGTGATATCGAGCTTGTCTTTGGACCGACCAGTGCATTTGTTACCCATGAATTTAACCAGATCACCTGGACATTCATGAGTATCCTGGATGAGGGTGCTCAAGATCGTGTAATAATCTACGAAGCGGATATTTACGGAGACTGGTTGACTCTTTCCTCCAGTGAGGGGATTGTTGGGCCCGAAAGTTCAGAAACCATAGAGGTCACCTTCCAGTCATTTGACCTTCCAGTACAGACGTACAATGTCTGGCTGCATATCACACATAACGCGATTCAGGATGACGCGGTTCTCCCACTAACTATGAGTGTTGATGGAGAAATCAGTGTTGAAGATGACTCTCAAATCCCTCTGGAGTGGAGTTTCGATGGTGTCTTCCCGAATCCATTTAACCCCTCAACGACAATCGCTTTTACATTGAAGGAAGCAACAAAAGTACATGCATCAGTCTTCAATCTGCTTGGGCAGGAAGTTGCGACTATTGTAAATCAACGTCTCTCCTCAGGACAACATCAAGTCGTTATCGATGGTTCAAAACTGGCAGCAGGAATATATTTCTTGAATTTTGAGGCTGGTCCAATCAATACAACATCAAAAATAATTCTGCTCAAGTAGATATTTGAGTGGTGGCTTCATAGTCTGTCCCAAAACACTTTTTCCGCTCGCGTCATTCCAGCAGGGTTTTAGCTGGA
>JAIOHU010000238.1 GCA_019912845.1 bacterium | reverse complement strand
CAGCAAAGGTTTACTGTTGACGCTGGCGAGGACTTGGTGAGCGGGGTGTACTTCCTGAAGGTACAGACGGGTAGCGAAAATGCTGTGCAGAAGGTGATTTTGTTGAGATAGAGTAAAAGCTGGCTCAGGGCGTCGGGCTATTGTCTTCGGTTCCGCACGCAACTTCTTCGGATGTCGCGGAACGAAGAATCACTGGGAGGCACGATGAGAACGGAAAAAGTTGCTTCCTGGATGCCAGCTAACAGCTTGCTGGCATGACGAGTAGAAATATCCTACTGGATCCCGGCCCAACTCATCACCGGGATGACTGTATGTGGTGCTCCATGGCAGGGTGGCACGGGGATTGAAACCTATCGAAAGCAACAAGCTAGCTGTATTCGAAAGATGAACTCTTGATAAATGATCATTCTGTGGATCAATCCCCGTGAGTCTCGATTTGGCTATTCATTGAAACACGGGAATGAGTTTAAATGGGTAAGGATTTGTAGTTCTATTATTTTGCAGAGCAATTATGCGAATAAGATCAATCCCTCTCATCCCCTACCACTCTGTCGCAAAGTAGTTATCCTGGGTTCGTCTCAACGAGGAGAACCAGCACGATTTTCCATCCCCTATCTTGTTGCTGCCAGATGTGAAGGTAGGAGTAGACAGTACTCATCTCGCTCGCTTTCTCACCACGTTCGATGACACCGTAGCCATATCCAAGATCACCAGCAGGAGCAGAGACATCCTTGAACAGTCGGTAGTTCAAGCCATCAATGTGGGTTGTCAACCAGGACAAAGCAGCCTTTCGGTCAGTTATGGGATAGTCACCATCCACCAGCAGACGGCAATCCTTTGCGAGCCAGGTATCATACAAGCTTTCCAGATCGCTTGAGGAGATATCGTTCAGTTTTGGGAAACTGTCGGTACCCAGCCTGAATGATTTTTGTGACTCTTCAATTGGTGGCATGGTGGATTTGATGTCGAGTGAGAGCGATCTATTCTCAACATCAGCAATATAAGCAGCTTGCAGGGATTTTTGCGGTTCAGGTTTCTGGTGAGAATTGCCGGCATCAAACAGCAACTTCCACACTCCTTCTTTATTCTGCCAGATAGAGACATACTGTCCGTAGAAAAGATCGGCTTCAGGGTTTGCCTGAAATTCCCAGGGGCCAGTTGTAAAGCCAAAATCCTCACCAACTGACATCACTGCAACAGTGGGAGCCCATCTCAGGGAAGCAATACTCGGTATCTGCTTTTCGTAAAACCGACGTCCTTCCACTGGTGTGGGACGGAATAATATCCCTTTCTCATCCAGGTTGTGCAGGAAAGCTGATTTGATCCCGGCGTTTGTGACCTGACTTTCAAAGGTTGCTTCGATTTTGCGCAATTCAAGTATTTCCGTTTGCTCCATTATTTTTTCTCCACATCCGACAAGTATGTATAGCAGGGTTAAACCCAGTATAATTGATGGAAAACTTGAAATTTTCACTTGTATTTTTCCCTTATGATTTTGTTTAATGTAGATACAAAGATATTCTGTTGAATGATATTCGGCAACTTATTTTATGTGGAGAAATCTTGCAACCATCTTGGATTCATTGGAACGGTCGATAGGAAGACAGGGTACGATAACAAATTCCAGTCTCAAAACATTGAATAAAATTCACAATAATCGTAGCTTTCAGTTTCAGAGAAAACCAGCAAATTATGTTCACCTGGATGGCGAGGGAAAATGAAGCGTTTACTAGTATTGATATTTCCACTACTGCTTTTCATGGGTTGTATGAGCCAGGAAGGGCGTGTTGATGAACAAGCAGGTACAGATTTACCACCTGATATCATGGTAGAGACCAGCGAGTATATGCTGGATTCATTGACCTTTGAGGGGAAGGTAGTGTACGATAAGAATCTCACTGGCAAACGTCCCGGAATTCTGGTTTTTCACCAATGGAAGGGCGCTAGTGAGTATGAGGAGATGCGTGCCAGGCAATTGGCAGAGCTGGGTTATGCAGCATTTGTAGTGGATATGTATGGCAAGGGAGTCCGTGCCGAAAATCGCGAGGAAGCCTCGAAACTGGCGGGAGCACTTTACGAGGATGGTCTGGAATTACGTGCACGGGCGCAAAAAGCCTTCAAGCATGCGAAAGAGTTGCCCCAGTTTGATGAATATAAGATGGCGGCGATCGGCTATTGCTTCGGTGGCACCTGTGTTCTTGAATTAGCACGTGATGGTGCTTACCTCGCCGGTGTCGTATCTTTCCATGGCGGTCTGAAACCGTTATTTAATGGAGGAGCGGGCAAGACAACAGCACGGATCCTTGCTTTACATGGTGCGGAAGACCCGCATGTGACTCCATCAGATTTGAAAGCATTTGAAGATGAATTGACGAAAGCGAATGTTGACTGGCAGCTTGTAAAATTCAGTGATGCGGTGCATAGCTTTACCATGAAGAGTGCTGGTGATGATCCTTCCAAAGGGTCTGCATATAATGAAAAAGCTGATAGACGTTCCTGGGAATATCTGCTGGTCTTTCTCGATGAGATTTTCGGTCAGGCGGAATAATGGCAGAGGATTTGCGGCTCAAGAGTTCATAAACTGAAATTTATATAGGCGAAAATTTCAACGATTTCGCCATTTATTGCTTTTGGATGGTTGTCGGATACTCTCAATACACGGTTTTTGATAAATATCAGGTATGAACTGAATCGAATCAGCCACTCAAAGTGTGAAGCATTTACCACAGTGGAACAAAGATGCTGGATGAGAAAGGGAAGAAAATGAAAAAAATATTGACCGTTTTTTTAACACTTATTCTTGTCAATGTTGTATGCCATCCGGGAATGAATGCTATGGCACAGGTCGCGGATGATGTCGCCTACCTGGAAAATCTCTACACAGTCTATGGGCCAACTGCTGGGATATTGAAAAAGGGACAGTATCAAGTAGAAATGACTGCCTATGGCGATGGTGGATTGAATGCCGGACTTGGGGTTGGCTTGTTTGACCGTTTCATGATCGGTGTCTCATTTGGTGGAACCGGTTTAATTGGCTACAACGAACCAAAAGGCAATAAACTTCCGGGTGTGGAGGCACGTTACCGTATCTGGGATGAATCGCTGAATATGCCTGCGGTTTCAGTCGGATTCGTCATGCAGGGTCATGGCAATTGGTATGAGGACGAGAACCGTTATCTATACAAGGCACCGGGATTGTATGCAGCAGCATCCAAAAACTGGGTTGCGATGGGTGGTAATGAGATGGGTGTTCACGCTGCAGTGACCTACAACACGATTGAAACCGATGATCAACAGGCAATTGATGGTGTTCTAGGAGCTGATTTCATGCTGAACGATCAACTCGCGCTGGCTGTCGAATATGATTTTGCATTTGATGACAATCTGGAAGAAGAAGGTGTACAACGTTTCGGTAGTCCGGGTTTGGGGTATCTCAATGCTGGAGCACGTTTTACCTTTGCTCAGGCATTTAAGATCGAATTCAATTTTATCGATATTTTACGGACGAGCAATGAAATTGACGGTGTTGGACGTGAAATCCGTCTCACATATATTGAGACATTTACCTTGAACTAAGCGACTTAAGAGCGATGTTATGAATTTTAGCGCGTTGAAGTGCTGTTTAATTTGTCTCTTACTTATTATTCTGCAGTTTAGAGTAGCAGATTCCAGTGCTCAATCTTATGATATTAGTGGTCCGAAAATAGGTGCCGGCAGTGCATTTACCGTTGGAAATGCGTATACCGGTGCTGCGCTTGACACAGGCTTGGCGGGAGGGACGATAAATCCTGCGGCGTATCTTTCGGTTCGTAACGAGATGATACTTGAAGCGGATGTTTGGGGATCGGTTTCATTGCAAAGCGGTGTGAAATCACCCGAACCAATCCCGGCTTTTGGCTCAGTATACTATTTGACACGTATTAAAGATAACAGCCTGGTGATAAGTTATCGACCTGCAAGACGTTTTTATGCTGGCGGAAAATATCCAGTGGGCGAGTTGATCCATCGTTCAAAGTTTTCCGAGTTTGAGATCGCTTATGCGACCGAGATTCGTCAAAATCTGGCTCTAGGTATCTCTGCTGTCTGGACGAATGGCACCATGGCAACCCTGGAAGCGGATAATCCGCACCGTCTCGAAAAAATCCATCGAGCGGTATTATATGATATACGGGTTGGGATACAATCTCGCTCTGGAGCTGTCCGTTGGGGTGTGGCACTCGAACCCCCGAAATTTGGGAATTTGCGAGTTGGTGAACCTGTAAATGTTGGTGAACTTCGTGATTATTACGATCACGACTACACCGGTGGCTGGGGTGCGGTTGGGGGAATTGGGATGTTGCGGGGAGATGTCGCATTTGAATTTGACGCTTCTGTGCATCAGGCTGACGCAATCGAGATATCAGGTTACCCGACAAATGCTCAAGGCATTCTCGCCTCAACTGGTATGAGTGTGCGTGGGCAGGTTCAGGAGAAAGTTCACGCCTTCGGTGGTGTACATTTTAATTATTCGGAAACTGAAGCAGGACGTCATCTGCTATATGGTCTCGGGGCGACCTACGACGCCACGCCGGATATAACAATTGTCGGCGGAATTGGAATACTCCAGCCACTGGATAAGAATTACGCAGCCCTTGATGATGTCTTTCCTTATGATTTACGTGCAGGAATACTTTACCACGGAGAATAATAATGAGCAGCCGTCTGATTGATTTACGTTCTGATACAGTAACCAAACCCACACCTGAAATGCGAAAAGCGATGTACGAGGCTGAGGTGGGGGATGATGTTTTTGCTGAAGATCCTACCATTCGAGCCTTGGAGGAGGAGGTCGCCAGTCTGTTGGGAAAAGAGGCTGCGCTGTACGTACCCTCTGGCACAATGGCGAATCAGATCGCAATCAATGTTCAGACAAAGAGCGGAGATGAAATATTCTGCGAAGCTGGTGCTCACATTTTTAATTATGAATCCGGTGCTCCTGCATTCCTGTCTCATGTTCAGTTGCATCCGATTGAAGGGATTCGAGGTGTATTTACCCGTGAACAGGTCGAAGAAAGACTCCGTCCCGACAATGACCATTTTCCTCCTGGCGGTATGATTGAGATCGAGAACACTCATAATCGAAGTGGTGGTAATATCTGGCAACTGTCGGAAGTTCGACGATTGTTTGAACTGAGCCGTGAGCAAAATATGGCGATGCATCTGGATGGTGCGAGACTCTGGAACGCTGCCGCAGCATCTGGAACACCAGAGAAGGATTGGGCTCAATATGCTGATTCAGTTTCGGTTTGCTTCAGTAAAGGCTTGGGTGCGCCTGTTGGCAGTGCGATCACGGGCTCGAAGGAGTTTATTGTCGAAGCACATCGTGCACGAAAACGGTTTGGCGGGGGAATGCGTCAAGCAGGTATCATCGCAGCGGGGGCATTGTATGCGGTAAAAAATCACCGTAAACGTCTGGTTGATGACCACCACAGAGCCAAAACACTTGCTGAGGGATTGGTAGAGATTGATGGATTCAGTGTCGATTTGGATCATCTTTCTTCTAATATCATTATTCTGGATATTGCGGAACGGGGCTTGGAAGCGGCGAGATTTGCTGAAACAGTTAGTGGTGAGGGGATTTTGGTCACATTCGCCGGTAGATCGAAGGTTCGCTTTGTTACTCATCTGGGGTTGGATGATAAAGATATTCAGGATACGATCACGATTTTGAGACGGTTGTATGGTTGATTAAAACTATCTGGACAGGCACAATCGCACTGGATTGCTCGATGCTCAGCTTTGAATATAAGTCACCATGTCCCGGAGAATTGTGTAGTATAGAATGATACTCCCTTCAACATCTTCGGATGTTGAAGAACCACTATGATTCTGCTGTTCAGGAGTGTCGTGTAACTGGGGGGGGACAATGATGTCTCGCATGACAAGCTCGCCATTATTTCTATCTGCTAAATCCTCTAACATACTTTGTGTTTTCGTTCCAAGTTCTCTACATTTAAAGAAGTTTACTGCTTCAGGGAGGATGATGTGGAACGAAAACGTCTTATCTCAATTGTAAGTATCTTTATACTGATTTTTCTTGCCTCATCTGCATTCGCAGAAGACCCTACACTTCTACAAACCCATCCAACATTGCATGGTGTCAAAATTAATGGTCCCCGTGTTGGATTCACTATGTTTGCTGGTCAGGAGCTACTGGACTCACTCGATGCCAACGATATAGGAAATGGGATTTTCCAGTTTGGTTGGCATTTTGAGTGGCAATCTGTTTCTGACAATGGTAGAGGTGCATTTTTATTCGCAGTAGTACCACTGATTGGTGGACTAGAATATGGCTCTGTGCTTCCCAGTCTGTCGGCTTTGATGGGTTTGCGTCACGTGAGCGGATTTGAGGCGGGAATTGGTCCGAATTTCTCGGCTACAGGTACAGCAGTAGTTGGAGCAGTCGGAAAATATTTCATGTGGAATGGTCTGCCAATCCACTCAAATATCGCAATTGCGCATAGTGAAGAGGGGGAAAGATTCACTCTTACTGTTGGTTTTGGTATGTTCCATTCACTTGGTACCCCACCACCAAAGAAGAAAGTCAAAGTTGATAAGTAATTCAGTTTTTGCTGAGCAAGCAGAGGGAGAGAGCATGGAATTGAACCGTTCCGATCATCCTTATCTCGACCAACTACAGGTAGGTGATCGTTTTGACAGCTATTATGTCCTGCAATCGTTGCAACTGGCTACTACGCGTAAAAACAAACCTTTTCTTATTCTGACCTTCAGTGACCGTTCGGGCACCATGAAGGGGAAGATGTGGGAGGATGCAGAGGAAGCGTATCGCATTCTTAGTGTTGGTCAAGTGGTGAAAATCAGGGCTACCACTGAAGAATACCAGGGAAATGAGGAACTGAAGGTAATCCGTATCCGTCCCATTGACAAAAAAGATATGGATGACTACTCCCGTTTTCTCCCAACTTCTACAAGTGACCTCGAGCAGGATTGGCAGACAATTTTAGATTCGATTGCCATGATCGAAAACGAGCCCTTACGTGAATTGATGAATTCCATCTTTGAAGATGAAGAGATCCGAGAGGCATTCCGAACTGCACCTGCCGGAAAAAAATGGCATCACGGATATATCGGTGGTTTACTGGAACACACAGCCTCAATTGTTAAACTGGCATCCTGGATGTGTGAGCACTATGCTGATTTAAAACGTGATATTCTGATCTCAGGAGCGCTGTTACATGATA
>JAIOHU010000021.1 GCA_019912845.1 bacterium | reverse complement strand
CAACGATATCCAGTAGCATCGCAATTGTCGTATTAAATCCTGCCGCAACCGCCGCCTCATGCACAATGATCGCAGCCAGACTCGCTGATGCGACATTTACCAGTGTATTGCCGATTAGCAGAGTAATCAGGAGTTCACGTGGGTGTTCCAGTAATTTAGCAATCCTGCGGCTCCTGTGGTCTGTACTGCTACGAAGCTCACGCAGGTAAGCTTTGGAGAGGGAGAAAAACGCTGTTTCACTTCCAGAAAAAAAAGCGGAAAGAATTAACAGACCAATAAATATAACACTTGTACTTAAAATTCGTGACGAATCCACTCAATATTCCTTCAATTAGACGCGAGTTGTTGTTCGATTTTCCAGGGATACGAACCATTTTTCATGCGCACTCGCGCCAGCCCCTCATTCTCGCGTTGTCTCATCGCATGGCGTGCTGACTCATCATTGTCCTGCCAACCACTGAGATGTAGCAAGCCATGTATAAATAGCCGACCTAATTCCTCTTCCACAGAAATACCGTACTCCTCAGCTTGAATCTGTGCATGATCAAAGCTGACGTACACCTCTCCTGAAATATCGTCTTCAGGAAAAAAACCATCCTCAAACCTAGAATCTATCCCTTCAACACTCCGTAAGTCAAAGGTTATCACGTCAGTTGCTCCCTCGATGCCCATATAATCCTGATGCAACTGCGCGATTTGCTGGTCATCCACAAGTATCAGATCAAAATTTCCATATAATTGTTCTCTACTGGATTCAGCTTCAAGCCAATTCTCTAGACGATCACTTCCTGAAAGATCACTATCAGCAAGGTTATTGTAAAATGCCCATTTGATCATTTCGTCATTATTTGGCATCGAACTACGCGGTTTTATGGTCACGTCTATCCTCAACCTCTTTCCTTGAGGGATACTTGATGCGATGGTGATGAATCCCCTCCAGGATCGGGAGAAATGCTTCTATTATCAGACGTATATCACGCAAGGTCAGTGGGCATTCATCGAGTTCCATATCACGATATTTATTAATGACAATGTCGCGGACGGTATTTCGTATCGTGTCTTCCTTCGGATTATCCAGGCTTCGGCTGGCAGCTTCGGCACTATCCGCCAACATCAGAATACCGGTCTCTTTTGATTGTGGCTTCGGACCTGGATAACGATAGGTTGCCTCATCAACCGACCCTTCAGGTTTTTCCTTCATAGCCTTGTTATAGAAAAAGACCATCAACCCAGTTCCGTGATGCTCACGAATGAACGCTTTAACGCTCGATGGGAGATGGTACTCGTTTGCGATGCGTACCCCCTCTGTCACATGCGCGCTGAGATGTTTCGCTGATTCTTCCGGATCAAGTGAATCATGGATATTTTCGATACCTTTCTGGTTTTCGACAAAATATTCACGACTCACCATTTTACCGATATCATGATAGTATGCACCTGCTCGAACTAATAGTGAGTTTGCCCCAATCGCTTCCGCACCCGCCTCAGCAAGGTTTCCGACCATTATACTGTGGTGATAGGTGCCGGGTGCTTCCAGGGAGAGTCGTTTTAACAGTGGACGATTCAAATCCGCAAGTTCGAGCAGGGTTAGATTCGTGGTAACACCGAATACCCACTCAATCGCGATTAACATCCCCAATGCGAGAAGAGGTGTGCCGAGTGAGTTAATAAGTACATAGAAAAGCTCATTCCAGATCATTGAGCCGAACTGGAACACCATCAATTTCTGGATAAGAATTACAAGTAAAAATCCGAGGAAAATAAAAATACTTGAGCGCATGATCTGAACTCTCGTCCGCACACGCTGAACCGGAAAAACTGCGAGCATCGCGGGAAAGAAAACTTCAAGTACAGAGAAGAAACCAACACCATGGATTGCGCCGGTCATAAAAGCCAGGGAGATCGTAAATACGAATGCGAGCGGTGCATCAAATACAATGGTTACGATGATCGCTCCTAACGCACTGGGAAAGAGGTATGAACTCACCCCCAACGGTTGGATAACTGTCCCGAAAAATGCGACTAACAGACCCAGCAAGAATGTGAGAAGCAGAAGAGCATTTGGTTTATAGAAGACCTTCCGTCTGAATTTGTACAACCAGTAGCCGAAGAAAAAGTAGATCAACCCTGCAAGCAAGAACCGTCCAGCCCACCGTAATGGCTTCGAGAAGATATTTTCTTCGGTAATCATCTCACGTCGCTTACGTTCCAGTGCCTGAAGCTTTTCTATGTGTTGTTTTGTTATCCTTTCGTTAGAATCGATAATTCTTTCGCCTTTGAGAACTATCGTTTTTACAAGAGGAACTTTTGCGATTGCTTTCTGTTCACGTGAATTGGTCTCGACCTCATCAAACTCCAGACTACTTACCAAAAGCGGGTCTACTAGTTCGTATCCCAGTCTGGAATGGGCATTTTCCTGAAACAATGTATCCTGGATTCCTACTTCGATTCCTGCAGCAAATTCATGCAATCGCTCGACCAGTTGCTCTTGGGCACCTTTTGAGTCATAGACCCTGTCCAGTGGTTTTATTTGCTCTTCTCCCCTGCTGATAATTCGAATCCTCGACTTCTCAGCCTCAACAGTTTCTTTTGATCTGTCCAGCACACCACGACCAAGTATGTCCGTGAGCATTGGTGGGAGCATTCTCCACGTTGGAGAAAAATTGAAGTCTGCAACATATAAATCTGCAAGATAATGCCAGGACTCCCTGCTGAGATTGATTCCAAATTCGCCCCGCAATCGTTCAGTCAAATCAATCGCAAGGCTGTCCACAAGAAATTGCAGAGAATCGGTAGGAAGAGTCGCCCTGGAAATTACTATTGAACGTATCTCTTCGCCAGTTTCTTCAATACGGCTTAAGACTTCACCAAGGAGCAGACGTTGGTTTTCAGGTACATCTTCGCGAAACTGAAAAATCGGCTCAACGTTCGCGAGTGCCTCATTTCGCATCTTCGCAAGTTCTTCTGAGGAATACTCAACCTCAAAGGAAAACGGAGCGATCACTTCTTCGCGAGAGATAGAATCAAGTGAATGAGAAGAAAACTGATACCCACTCTCGTAAGGAAAGAGGAACATTGTGCTGGCAGAAAGAATCAGCCAGAGAACCCAGGGCAAAATGGGATATTGACGCCGTTTGAAAAAGTTCAAACGATCTATCAATCCACGTTTCATTTTTCTATCCTCTGCGCAGCATCGCGTTCATACGCTAGAATTATATCTCGAACTAATGCGTGACGAACGACATCAGTTTCGCTAAGTGTTATAAAACGAATTCCTTTGATATCCTGCAGCAAACGTAACGCTTCGGGTAAACCGCTTTTGGATTTGACGGGTAAATCGATTTGTGTCAAATCACCCGTAACGACTGCTTTCGTTCCAGGTCCAAGTCTGGTCAGGAACATTTTGAGTTGATCGCCTGTTGTATTTTGTGCTTCATCCAGGATGACAAAAGCCCTCGAAAGTGTCCTGCCTCGCATATAAGCGAGCGGTGCAACCTCGATCTGGTTCAAATCCATACAACGTTTCAATTTCTCATGCTGAAGCATTTCCAACAACGCATCGTACAAAGGACGGAAGTATGGTTCAACTTTTTCCTGCAAATCTCCAGGTAAGTATCCGAGATTTTCTCCAGCTTCCACAACAGGACGTACAAGAATTATTCGCTCAAATTCGGAAGCAAGAAACGCTCTGACCGCCTGTGCAACAGCGAGGTAGGTCTTTCCAGTCCCTGCTGGACCAACTGTAAAAACCAAGTCAGCTTCTTCCATCGCATTAACATATTCAGCCTGGTTCCTGGATTTTGTGAGGACACGGTACCCAGATCGTTCGAAGACCAACCTGCCATTAGGCGATGCTGCACTTTGATGTCTCGCAATGGGGGATATTCCCACTAGATTGAGTGCAGTGGAAAGTCCCTTCTCATCAACTATATCACGTGAGGCGATTCCTACTAGATCCTTGAAGACAGCCCTGATTTGGGTCTCCTCCTCAGGTGGACCATCTACAATAATTTCATCACCACGAGCGACAACATTTGAGCGTACTGCCTCGTTCAATTTGCGTAATATCTTATCCTCGCTTCCTAATAAATTAGGAAGAAGATTTGGATTTATATGTATCGTAAACCTTGTATTCACTTTCCTCTTATCAATGAAAAAACGGTCCAGCTCTCAGAACATCCGAGAGTTGGGACCGTTTGGGTTATTAAAATCCCAAAGCCAAAAAAGCCTTAGTTATTTCTGTTGTATTCAGTTATCGACCCGGCAATGTAAGGATCATTTCAGGGTAGAGCACATTCGGATCATTGAGGAATTTTTGATTCGCCTCGAAAATAGAACGCCATTTAAATGGGTCGCCGTAAACCGATTGTGCAATACTGGAGAGAAACTCTCCCTGTGCTACCAGATATTTTTTCCGCTCGTCAATTCTCATTGGAATATCAAAAACCTGGCGTGGATAGATTAAGTCTGGATCGTCTATCAGATCAACGTTTGAAGTATAAATCCTCATCCACTTCATCGGATCGTTGTAATGGTCGCGCATACCGGCAATTTTCCAAAGGTGATCACCACTGACCACTGTATAGGTTTTCGAAAGTGGCTTTGCCATGCGATTCATTATAGCCTGATATCTTGCACCCAGCTCCATTACCGGGGCTTCAAATCGTGGCAGCAATGCTGCGTTGTGATCCGCAAGCTCATCGTACCGCATTTTCCAGTCTGCAATTTTATCGCGATTCTGATAAAGCTGTTCTGGATTCTGCGCTTCAAACACAGCAAGCTCTTTTCCTAATGCGGCTAATGCGGCAGCATACCAGTTAAGATCGTCTGGGTTGATCAGATCGAGCATAGCGTATATCGCATCCCAAACTCTGTCAATATCAGCTTGTTTCGCTGCGATATTGCTGTTAACCTCATCAAGCTGTTTCTGGATATTTTCCATATCCATGCGAGCCGCTTCCTCACGTTCACGCCAACGTTGCATCAACGCCTGATAATCTTCGTAAGTCATTTTGTCCTGCGCAAATGCAGGTAGAGCAAGAGACATCATCATGACAAAAAGTATAGCTGTTATTATAAAGGATCGGAGTTTCATTTCTTACCTCCGTCCTTCTGTGCAGCCTGCTTCTTTTCAAGTTTCCCCTGAATCTCAACCTGTAGCATTTCAACTTGCTGCAATTCAGTCTTTTTCTCTTCCAACTGAGCATCAAGTTTACGCTTTTCCGCGACCATTTGATCACGTTTTTTCTCAGCAGAAAGTGCGGCGTTCTTTTGCATTTCCAGTGATTGGAGATCTTCTTCACTGGCATATTTCGTACATCCAATGCCACTGAAGAGCATAACTCCGCTGACCGTAATTAGCAGAAGACTTTTCTTCAGAATAGATATTTTCATCTGTTGCCCTATCCGCTTTATTAAAATTATAAAAACAGTTCGAATCAAGCGAGTGATTCAGATACGTATTCGGGTAAAAGTATGGTTCTATCAACACAAAAGTCAAGGATAATCAGCACCTTCCCTACAATTTACCCCAGCCATGGTTAAATTCGATCAAATACCTTTCAAATGCAGTTCAGTCAATTGCTTCTCATCCACGCTACTGGGAGCTCCCTCGAACAGAGCAACCGCCGCAGTTGTCTTTGGAAATGCGATTACATCACGAATCGAAGACTCTCCAGTCGCATTCATTACCATACGATCTACACCAAAGGCGATGCCACCATGTGGAGGTGCACCATATTTCAACGCTTCCAACAAGAAATTAAATCGATTCCGAGCTTCTTCTTTACTTAACCCAATTAATTCAAAAACCTGTTCCTGCATTTCACTATTATGGATACGAATACTGCCACCCGCGGCTTCTTCACCATTCCAAACTAGGTCATACGCCTGGCTTTTAATCTTCGATGGATCAGACTCACGATATTGATTCCAAGATTCAGGGTCGGGAGCGGTGAAGGGATGATGTAAGGCATCCCATCGATTCTCATCCTCATTCCATTCAACCATTGGGAATTCAGTCACCCACAGAATATCATGAACCTTTTTGTCTATCCAATCATTTTCACGTGCCAGCTTCAAACGCAACATTCCCATCACTTCATATCGACGCATCCCCGCATCCGCGGCAACTAAACCAATGTCACCATCTTGTAATCCCAACTTTTCTGCAACAACATCAAGCCGATCAGCGGGTAAAAACTTCCCTAATGGACCACTCCAGTTGCCATCCTGACCTTTACGCAATGGCATTAATCCACCGAGACCGCGTTCCTTCACAAAACTTTCGAGTATACTCAATTCCTTCCGTGACAAGCCACCCAAGCCCGGAGCACGAAATGCAACGACACCACCACCAGACGCGATCGTCTTATCAATAACGCCAAAACCGTGCCCATTCAGTTCATCGCCGATATCAACCAGTTCGCTTCCGAATCGTCGATCAGGTTTATCAGATCCGAATCGTCGGATCGATTCATCATAGGGCAAACGATCAATTCTCTCAGGAAACTCTGTGTCCAAAACTTCAATGAATATCTGCTTCATCAACCCTTCAACGACTGCAAGAACATCATCCTGGTGGACAAAGGTCATCTCGACATCAATCTGGGTGAATTCCGGCTGACGATTTGCGCGAAAGTCCTCATCACGGAAGCACCTGACAACCTGGAAATAACGATCATATCCTGCAATCATCAGGATTTGTTTATAGGTTTGTGGCGATTGAGGTAATGAATACCACTGTCCCGGATGAAGTCTGCTGGGTACGAGAAAATCTCGCGCTCCCTCAGGTGTTGATCGAGTGAGGAAAGGAGTCTCAATTTCAATAAACTCATTGGAGGAAAAATAGCTGCGTACGGTTTGCAGCATTCTATGCCTAAGTTGGAGATTTCGCTGCATACGTTCACGTCGCAAATCGAGATAACGATAGCGTAGACGGTGTTCTTCCGAAGGCTCAAATTCATCCTCTGGTTGAAGAGGTGGTGTTTCGCAGGCTGAAATCACATGCAGGCTCCCACCGAATACTTCAACCTCTCCTGTTGCCATCTCACGATTCTCACCGCCATCCGGTCTTTGACGCACAGTTCCCTTAAGCTGTACAACCCATTCCGAACGCAAGCGTTTCGCTTCATTTGTCAGGTCAGCATTTTCAGTAGGATCAAATACAACCTGTGTTTTTCCATACCTGTCACGCAAACTAACAAAAATTACCCCTCCCAGATCACGAATTCTCGAAACCCAACCTGCCAGAGTAACTTCTTCGCCAATGTGTTCTTTTCTTAATTGTCCACAATGATGTGTACGATACACGATTATCTCCATTCAAAAAAAGCCACCGTCCCTGAAAACGGTGGCTAAAGTATTAAAGGTCTATAGTAATATCAACTGATATACAGAGCTTATTGTTCATACCTCTTACTTGAAGAGAAGCGGCAGTTCCGAAGTTACATCCGCACTTGCCGGATCAAATCTCCAACGTGCAACACGCTGTTTCAAGCAACGCTCAACCGCACGACCCAATGAACGATTTGACCAATCACTGCTGGAGATATTAACACGTTGTACGGTTCCGCTGGCTGTAATCGTATACTCGACAATCACCTTGCCACGAAGGTTCAAGTCTTTCTTTTTTTGTGTAGTATAGCAGTTTGTCAGACGTGAACGTTCACCAAGAATTACATTTCGAATTGCCTGCTGGCTTCTAGCACCTTCAGAAGCAGCTTTACCTTCGATCTGTGGTGCTCCCTCAATTTCAACAGTGGACGACTCGAGAATAACATCGATCTCTTCAAGACTGAGTGAACCGATGTCGATATCCTCGCCACCACCTTCCATGACGGTACCACCACCACGTAACTTCTCAATTTTTGCTACATCCGAACCACTAGCAATACCTGATAGGTTGCCAATACTTGCGCCACCACCGATTCCACCACCGGACAGGGTCTTGCCTGCACCTCTCGCACCACCTTTACCAACATTCATTGACTGTGAGGACGCGAACAAACCAGTCGACCTCGCAGCTGATTGAAGTTTTTGACGTCTATCGTCACGAGCCGCACGTTGTGCTTTTTGTCGTTCTTTCTTTTCTGTCTGAGTTTCTTCGACGATTTCCTCGACCTTTTCAGGTGCTGTAGAAGGACCTTGCTTCACCTCCTGAACAACTTGAGGTTTGGTCTCCACGCGGTAAATCACCTCGAGGTATTTTGTCAATTCCTCCTCAGACAACTCAGCTTCCGGAAGCGATTGAAAATACAGCGTGACACCGACAAAGAGGATAAATGTAATCGCCAGGATTATATTATACGTCCAGTCAATATCGTCGAAAATACTCGCTTCCAGTTCTTTCGGAAAACCGGCGAGCTGCTGCTGTGCCACATTGCCTCCTGTCAGCTTATCTTTGTCACAACGAAATCGAAGGTATCAAATCCTACCGATGTCGCCGTTTCGACAATTTTCAGAATCCACGAATAGGGAATGTTTTCGGCAGCCTCAACCGTAAGTACATGCGCGATCTCTTTTTTCCCTAACTTTTCGTCCATCGCCCTCTGATCATAAAGAAAGGCTTCAAGTGAGGGAAGAGCTGCTTCCTCTTCACTTGCCAATTCCCCGATAGGAACCAGGATAGGCATGGTCGCCTTGTCTGTAGCCGATTCAGATGGCTTCAAAACACCTCGCTCAGATACGACAACAGCCAGATGTTTTTCCGGTGACTTCTGAACCGTTGATTCTGGAAGATTATCTAAATGTGGCTGCATTAGCGCACCCGAAGTCGAATACGATTTCAACAGGAACAAGAGAATAATGGTCATCATATCCATCATCGAGTTCAAGCTGACAGTCGGTTCCTTACGGGTTTGCAGTTTTCTTGCTTTAGAAGGTGCAAATGCCATAGTTACCCTCTATATATGACGAATACTACTGTCAAGTCATTTATGATTGTCGGAGAATATCCGATTTTTTACTGAATTTGACCCAGAAGCGGAAGCGGGAAGAGGGGATGCGGCATCCTCGTCTCGGGATCACGATAGTTCCGGGTTTCGTCTAATACTTGTACCAGCACCTGCCAGGGCAGCTGGGATTGTGCAGAAATTTTAATACGATTTGCATCAGCGTACTTAAATATCTCCAGTCGTGAAACCTGCTGAGAAGTCGTATCCGCCTGCTCTTCAACTCGAACCGGAGGTCCAACAATATCTGTCTTAATTCGTAGCATCTCACGATGCAACGCTTCGAAATCGTATGTTCCATCCGGAAGCAGGGGGATTTCTTTGAAATTGTCACCCTTGGTTTCATTAAATACTGAAACCTCGAATCCACCTTCTGCAATATTCAACAACAGATCAAGGTTCTGCACTTCACCGCCGCCTTCGCCTTCTCCACCTTCTCCGTCTAATATCTGTTCAGCAGGTGGAGGCGTGTACTCCAGCAGAGATAGCTGGACGAATTGAGCTACGGACAGAAGCATCGGAATCAAGACCACCATCAAGTTCATGATAGGAGTAATGTTCGGTTCGACTGTTTCGTCCGGCGCTTTACGCCTTTGCGAAGGTTTAAATGCCATTTATCGGCTCCCGGTCAAGAGATGAATCAGTTTTACGGCATGTTCATCGATATCTTCGATGATGCTATTGGTCTTGGTGTTAATGACGGTGTAAGCAACAATAGAAGGAATCGCAACAACGAGTCCCATCAGCGTTGTCAACATCGCAACAGAAATACCCGTTGCAAGTTCACCAGTACCACCACCTGTTTGACCCGCAGCTTTAAATGAAATAATCAAACCATAAATCGTTCCCATCAGTCCAAGAAGGGTGGAAACGTTACCCAGCATAGCAAGGTAGTTGGTGCGAATATTCAATTCCGGGATGATTTCAAGCGTAGCCTCATCGATGGCATTCTGAACAGCTCGGAAATCCACCATTTCCTGGGATTCGGCTTCCTCTAATGCGGGAAGAATAACACGTGGTAAAGCACGCGGTCCTGCAGATTTACATAATGCAATGGCTTTCTTGAATTCACCGGCCTTTACCAGCTTGCGAATTTGAGCCATAAATTTTTCAGCATTGACATTGGCACGCAAATAAATTGCATAGAGCCTCTCAAAAGTGATCGCTAATGCAATAATAAGCATCAGTAAAAGCAACCACATAAAGAAGAACCCCGCCGAACTCGGCGAAAAGGTACCAAATAGCTCTTTTAATACTACCATCGATAACTCCCTGGGTTAGACTGTTTCTTGTTTTAGTTTTTATAAATTAAGTACTCATTTTTGAAGCCAATAGCGGTTTGGACGGCGTAATATAATTCTACTCTCTTTCTTTTTCAAGGAAACTCTTTAAATTCGGAATTTTTTTTGGTTGCAAAGTCACATCAGCAGGAGCAAAGACTTCTCGCTTGTAAGTCACTGGTATAGCGGAAATATCCTTAATCAGCCCTGTTGAAGTGAACTCCGGTCTGGTTCGTGTCAGAGTCACTAATGCCAATGGTAGTTCCGGGTCTGCTTCAATTACGAGGAACCCCTCTTCATTATATTCCTGAGCCTGCCCTATAATTGGAATGACCAAAACTACTGCCAGAATAAGAAATAGGTATTTTTTCATTATCTCACCATCTTAAATCAAAATTATTACTCTTCTTCCACCTGAGTTGAATCGGGCGGCGAATCTTCCAATAGTTCCATCGGATCGGCATTCAAAGAATCAACAGGCATTTCTTCAAGAGTATTTAATGGATCAACCTGTAGAGTATCACCAGGCATCGCTTCAAAACCGTTGGTATCTAGATCAGTGCTTTCCAGATTGTTCTCCATTGATGGAGAGTTCTGATTCGTACTGCCAGCTTCACCTGTTCCATCACCACCAAGTTCCTGTTGCATTTGACCACCAGTGCCTTCAAAATTGATCTGACGTTGCTGCTGTCCTTCAACATCACTGGTGTCAGGCATGTTCATCCCTTCAAAATCAAAATCATCCGGAATATCAGGAATCGTAGAATACATCAACCTGCCCCAGAAACCACCACCGGTAGAATCTGGATCGTCAACCTGCACTGCAAGAAGATTCTCCCCACGTTGCAGGAATTCTGTCAAGGGGACAAATGAAATATCCGACCAATCTTCGTCATAATCCTCTTCAATCAATTCCCCGTTAACATAAAGCGTCCACTTATCGTCAGCGGTAATCTCAAGCTCTGCAAAAGTGACACGTTCGTCTGTACTGAAATTATAACGGTAGAACATGCTTGGTTCACCCGTCTTGATGATCTCCTCATGAGGAACTTTTATAACCTTATAGCCCGCAGGTATTCCCTGGGAAGTATCAATATCAGCCAAAGTGAGAACTGGTTCCTGCGAATTTTCGTTGGTCACCGGAGAATCGCTAACTATTTCTGATGGTAGAGTATCACCTTCCATAAAGGACGCAGCACCATCATCCTGTAACACCAGGGCATGCTCTAACGCATCCCAGGTTTCTGAAGTCAGCCGAATGCTTCCATTGTATCTCTGTTTAACATCAGGAAGAAGTCCATGTTCGAGATAATTGGATTCACCTTCGCCGTTTCCAGTGGTATCATCCTCTACCCCATTTTCCATTTCCAACGAACCGGGATCATCCATCTCAACATCTG
>JAIOHU010000237.1 GCA_019912845.1 bacterium | reverse complement strand
GGATCCAGGAAGGGAGTGCGTCATCCAGGTGATGAGTTGAGCCGGGATCCAGGAAGGGAGTGCGTCATCCAGGTGATGAGTTGAGCCGGGATCCAGGAAGATATTGATTTTATACATGTTAAAAAATACTATTGCACCGATTTTCTCAGAAAATCATTGTTTCTTCTTATTTTCAAGCATCCTGTTCAGCACGTATCGATTCATCGTTCATCTTCAGATACTGAAGCACGCACTCATGTAGATATAAAATTCACTCAATGCGAAGTAGACGCGTTCGATATGATAGATGAGAAAGTACATCAACCATTCTCAAGCACTAAGTAGCATAGGGCAAAGAACAGGTAAGTATTTCTTGAAATGCCTTGACTCTACGAATTTCTTGTTTCTATTTTCAAGAAGTGCTTTCAAATAAACAGGAGATGGAATGAGCACATCCCTTGAACATTTATTACGGCAGGTTATTTCTACTCAAAATGAGATTCTTGCGCAGCAGAAAGAATCCAGACGATTGATACGTATCCTTGCGCATCACTATTTACGTGATCTGATAGCCAACAACCTCAGCAAGCCGATCCAACGTCATGTTTTTGAGCTTACTGATGGGTTGCGCAGTTCACGTGACATTGAGAAGGAAATAGGGAAAGAGGTCACTCAACGAACTGTCGTAAGTTGGTGGAAACATTGGAGAAGCCTGGGAATTCTTGAAGCATCTCCCCATTACTCCGGCAGGATGCAAAAAGTGATTTCACTAGAAGAATTAGGTATAGATGTTGATGATGTTGAGCAGGAGTAAATTTTTCCTCTTTTCCTCCTGTCATTATATCAATGTGCAGCGAGGAAGTCGTATGCACTTTTCACCTTGAGAAAACAAGTGTCCCTTCTCCAAACATATTATTCCGACCAACATACTCTATTTCAAGAAGTAACCAATTCCAATGGCTACTATAATCTCGGCTGGGCTCCAGCTTCCGGCTGTGCAAGTTTTATTGACGCACAAGTTGCGATGGTAAAACTGGTAACTTCTCAACTCAATATTGAACACGATAATCTGATCCTGGATATTGGATGCGGTTTTGGCGAACCTGCCCGATTTACAGCACACCATTATTCCTGCAAGGTGATTGGTATTGATCTGCTTGCAGAACACCTCAAAGGTAATTTGGGTTCACCTTCAGCAACATCCATTACTTCACCGGCATTCATTCAAGCCGATTCACAAGTGCTCCCCTTTTCGGATGCTTCATTCGATGGAATTTATTCTATCGAGAGTGCTTTTCATTATGAGAAGAAAGATAAATTCCTGGCTGAATGTTTCCGTGTCCTCAAACCGGGTGGCAAGCTGGCTGTCGCTGATATTGTGATGAACGACAACTACAACGGTACCCATATTCATAACGCCTACAAACGCGCTCTTTCTGCCCCGTCTCTTGCAAAATCGATGGAATACCACAAACTGGCTTCTGAGATCGGATTCGTTCCACTCCATTCCTATGACCTGACCCCGGGAGTGACACGATCGCTCTATCATGCAGCACGTGAGGTCAGGCTGAAACGTACTACTCTGCTGGATTCTGGTTATCATCCGGCATTACTGACTATTCTCTATACTTCCTTTTTATATCTTCGTTATACCTTCCGCATTATACCTGCCCGCTACCGGTTGTTTGTATTTCAGAAAAATCCTGACGGATGATTGGCTTTGGACTTGTCCAAAGTCTAATAACTCCATCCGAAAACTGTTTGAGCCTGGATGAATCCGCAACCATATCGTTCATATATTCTGATATACTGATTCTTGGAATTATTGTCTCATGCTAAACTGATATTTGTTTGTGTTGTTCAGATTGCCGTCTTCCATTTAGTCCTGAAATCACTAGTATTAATACCTTCCTGGATGCCAGCTAACCCCACGCTGGCATGACGCGGGCGGACAATACTTAAGAGAAACGCAATAAATTTCTAATCCGCCAGCGTAGAAAGATCGCCAACGGGTTCACCCATCGCCTTTGCTCGAAGTACACGCCGCATGATCTTACCAGATCGTGTTTTTGGAAGGCTGTCGACTATCTCAATTTTTGCAGGAACAGCGATCGGCCCCATCTCTTTGCGGACATGAAGTTTCAATTCATCTTCTGAAGCTGGGTTCGCGCCAGTTGTTGGAATACAAAAAGCGTGAATCACATTTCCTTTCACATCATCAGGAACTGCAATCACTGCTGCCTCTGAGATCGATGGATGGCTGACCAATGCAGATTCAATCTCTGCTGTTCCGAGTCGATAACCGGACACTTTGATCACATCATCCATTCTTCCGATAATCCAAAAATACCCATCTTCATCCTTACGTGCGCTATCACCAGTAAAGTACCAACCCTGCTCTTTGAAGTTACTCCAGTATTGTTCGACATATCGATCTGGATCACCATAAACTGTTCTGAGCATTCCCGGCCATGGTTTCTTCAGGACAAGGTAACCATCTTCATTTGGTTCGCAGGATTCTCCATTTTCCCTTACCACATCAGCGAAGACACCTGGGAATGGTTTTGTCCCTGACCCAGGTTTCAAGGGTGTTTCCGGCAGCGGTGTAATCATAAAGCCACCGGTTTCAGTCTGCCACCAGGTGTCCATAATCGGGCACTTCTCTTTTCCGATGACACGGTGATACCATTTCCACGCTTCCGGATTGATTGGTTCGCCTACAGTTCCAATGATACGCAGACTGCTTAAATCATGACGTTCCGGCCAGCTATCCCCGAAACGCATCAAACCACGTATAGCTGTCGGTGCGGTATAGAGGATGTTTATCCCATATTTCTCTACGAGGTTCCACCAGCGATCCGGATAGGGATAGTTCGGTGCACCTTCAAAGAGTAAACTCGTGGTACCGAGAATCAGTGGCGCATAAACTATGTAGCTATGTCCGGTGATCCATCCTGGATCGGCAGCACACCAGTAACGGTCATCATCTTTGATATCGAACACCCAGCTCAGGGTTGTAGAGACATGCACTTGATAGCCACCATGAGTATGAAGCACACCTTTGGGCTTTCCTGTTGTACCGGATGTGTAGAGAATAAACAACGGATCTTCAGCATCCATGACTTCAGTTTCACAAGTCGCACTTGCGATGGGCAGCGACATTAAATCGTGATACCAGTAGTCACGCCCCTCTTCCATCTCAACATCGTGACCGGTACGTTTTACGGTAACAACATGTTCTACATAGCCGGCTCGTCCCACCGCTTCATTGGCAATTTCCTTGAGGTTGACAACTTTGCCACGGAGGAAGGCACCGTCGCAGGTTACCAGGACACGGCTGCGGGCATCTTCAATCCGTTCAGCCAGTGCTTCAGTTGAGAAGCCACCATAGACAACAGAATGCATCGCTCCGATTTTCACTGTGGCTAACATTGCAATAACCAGTTCTGGTACTCTACCCATGTAAATTGTTACTCGGTCACCACGTTTGACACCCATGCTTTTCAACACATTAGCAAATTTGCAAACCTCGCGATTCAAACGAAAATAGCTCATGGTTACCTGATCGCCATTCTCACCCTCCCATATTAAAGCGATTTTGTTTCTACGGTGTGTCTTCAGGTGACGATCTATTGCATTGTGTACGATATTCGTTTTTGCATTCACGAACCATTTGAAAAAAGGAGCTTCTGAATCATCCAGGACTTTATCCCACGGTTCGTACCATTCCAGTGCTTTCGCGCGTTCCTCCCAGAATTTGACAAAATCTTCTTCAGCCTCTGCAGTGACAACACTCCGGTCTGGGATATTCGCATTTTTTACTATTTCTGGTGATGGTTTGAAGACTTCCCGTTCACCCTTGAGGATATCTTCGATACGTTTTTGTTCTGGCTCTGACATAATCGACCTTTCGAAATGAATTTGAGTTTATTTTGCATGGAAGTTAATGTCTCCTAACAATTGAGTCAAAGCTAAAATAAAAATCATGAATTTTTTCTGAGTGAAGCATTCTGTTCGTGTAATGGGTTCACTCCGCTTTCCTGTCAATTGCAATTGTTACCATCAGATTTTACCTTTCCCAATTCTCGCTCGCATGAATGAAATTGAATAATCTAGTTGGGTATCATGGAAAACTTTTTGCAGACCGAACTATTCCGATTTGTGGTAATGCCACTTCTGATCATCATTGCACGGATAATTGATGTCAGCCTGGGTACACTCCGTGTAATTTTTGTGTCCAAAGGATTAAAAAAACTCGCGCCTATCCTCGGTTTTTTTGAAGTCCTGATCTGGTTGATTGCCATTGGTCAAATTATGCAAAACCTGGACAGCGTCGTCAGTTACATCGCTTATGCCCTGGGATTTGCTTTGGGGACTTACATCGGCATCAGCATTGAAAACAAGCTCGCGATCGGTAAAGTACTGCTACGTGTGATTACTCGATCCTCAGCGACAGAACTGGTGGAAGAACTAAGAAAGAAAAATTTCGGGATTACTGCTTTGGATGCGGAAGGTCTTTCCGGTCAGGTAACCTTGTTTTTTACAGTGGTCTCTCGTCAACGACTGATGGAGGCGTTGGACACCATTCGGAAGTTTAATCCACGTGCATTCTACACCATTGAAGATGTACGATTTGTCTCCGACGGCGAAGGTGTGCCTGAAGTTGCTTATAAAAGAAGTATATTTCATCACCTGGGGTTTGGGCGAAAGGGTAAATAGAATTACATTACGTTCTGTCTGATTTTGTCTCAAAAACAGTTGTGAGAGAAAATGCTCGAAGGTTTACTTATATTTGTTTCCGGGCTGTTCCTGGGAATAATCCTCACCGTGGCAATCTTTTTCATCCTGAGAAAACAATTTGAAAATGTTCGCACGCCCAGCGATGATGCGGCGTTTGCCAGGTTCAGAGAAGAAAAAGAGGCGTTGGAGAAGAAGAGCCAGGAACTTGAGCAGGAGATTCAAAGGTTTCAGAAAGTAATGGGGAATCAAGCAAGTTCTCCCCAGGAACGAAGCCCCCAGTTCACCGAAATGCGCGAGCAGATCAAAGAGCAGGAAGCCCTGATCCACTCCTTGAAATCCACATTGCAGAATGTGAAAGGACGGCTGAAATCAGACAGAACGTAATGTAATTCTATTTACCC